>DASQTB010000001.1:0-5815 GCA_035642095.1 Actinomycetota bacterium
CCGCCGCGGTGACCGCCCGGATCCGGCGAGCGGGCAAGCGGGCAAGCGACCTCATCCCTGGCGCCGCCGCTTTTTCTTCTCCTTGCCGCAGTCCCTCAGGACGTCCTTCCCGCCCCCGCCCCGGCACACGTCGTTCCCCGGCCCGCCGTCCAGACGGTCGTTCCCCGAGCTCCCGACCAGGCGGTCGATGCCGCCCCGTCCCTGGAGCAGGTCGTTGCCGCCCCCGCCCAGGAGGGTGTTCTTGCCGCCGCTGCCGACGAGGATGTCCCGCCTCCCGGTCCCTCGGGCCTGCTCGACGTCGCCGCCGATCCGATCGCCCTCACCCTTCTGGCCGTCCCCTTTGGCCGCCCCGAGGCTGACCCGGACGCCCTTCCTCCGACCCCCGTACGACACCATGTCCCGGCCGCTTCCTCCGGACAGCTGGTCGGAGCCGTTGCTTCCGGGCTGTTCGCCCTCCCGGAACAGGTCCGCTCCATTGGACCCCACCTGGGAGTCGTTGCCGTCACCGCCAGCGATGACGTCCTTCCCCCCATTGCCGTCGATCGCATCGTCCCCCGCCGACCCTCGGAGGTCGTCATCCCCGTCGAGGCCGAAGATCGCGTCCCTGCCGCCGGCCCCGATGATCAGGTTCCCCTGGTCGCTCCCGGTCAGGCTGTCCCCGGCCTCGCTCCCGACGGCGTTCTCCACGCCGTGGAGGCTGTCGGTACCCTCCCCGGTGCCGATCCCGGCCCGGAGATTGACGGTGACCGCGACGGCCGAGCCCGCATAGCTCGCCGTGTCCGCTCCCCCGCCCCCTCGGAACGCGTCGTTGCCGGGGCCTCCGGCCAGGGTGTCGCTCCCTTCCCCGCCCTCCATCTCGTCGCCGCCACCCCCTCCGTCGAGCGAATCGGCGCCGCCCCGGCCGGTGAGCGTGTTCCCCGTCGCATGGCCGACCAGCGTGTCGCCGCGCGAGCCGCCCTCGGCGTTCTCGAGGTTCGCCAGAGCGTCGGCGCCGTCGCCGGTGGCCTGACCGGTGAGGAGGTTCACGGTCACCGCCGGCCCGCCGAAGAAGCTCACCGTGTCCTCTCCGCCCTCCCCGTCGAGGTCGTCGCTGCCGGCGTCGCCGTCGATGAGGTCATCCCCGGTCCCGCCGGCGATGGCGTCGCTGCCGGCTCCCCCGCGGAGGACGTTGTCCGTGAGGTCGGCGCCGACCAGAGAGTCGTCGCCGGAGCCGCCCAGGACCGCCTCCACGGTGCCCCGCACGTCGTCTCCTTCACCGGCCTCTCCGTCTCCCCCAGCGGCGCCCACCTGGATCGTGAGGTTGCCCTGGCGGAGGTCGTAGGCCGCCACGTCGAACCCGCCGCTCCCGTCCAGGGTGTCTCCCCCGTTCGAGGCAGGCCCCTGATCGAACGCGTCGTCTCCCTGGCCGCCCTCCTCCAGGTCGTTCCCTTCGCCCCCGTCCAGGCGATCGTTGCCATCCTCCCCGTCGAGGTTGTCCGGGGCGCCTCCCCCGAACAGGTCGTCACCGCCTCCCGCCCCGGTCAGCGTGTCCCCCTCACCCTCGCCCAGGACCCGGTCGGCGCCGGCCCCCCCGTCGAGCAGGTCCCCGTCCGGTCCGCCGTGAAGGTCGTCCGGCCCGTTCCCTCCCGCCAGGTCGTCAGCGCCGTCCTCCCCCCGGAGGATCAGCTTCGATGTGAAGGTCCCGCCGATGAGGGGCTGGCCGGTCACCTGATCGGCCCCTCCTCCGGCCAGCACCTCGAACTCCTCGACCCCCGAGCTGCTCACGTCCGCGTCGACGGTCGGCGTCTCGCCGGCACCCAGGTTGATCCCCGCCGAGGAGAACGTCATGTCTTCCGGGCCGGCGGTGCCAACCACGGCCAGCCGATCCGGGAACTGGCCGCCCAGGTTCACCTGGAACTCGATCTCGGGCGAGGTGCCCTCCCCGGCCGCGGTGGCCCCCGGTGCGAACGGACCGCCCGAGAGGTCGATGGTGAAGGTCGTCGTCCCGGTCGAGGTGTCCGTGGCGATCACCGTGTCGACGGTGTCGACCTGGGGCGAGCCGCCGCAGCCCACCCGGTCGTCGCCGTCCCGGACCTCGATCTCGGTGCCCACCCGGATCACCGAGGCCACATCCTCGGGTTCGGTCAGCGAGACCGACAGGGTCGTTCCGGAGAGCGAGCAGGTCACGGCGGCGCCCGCCGGCACCGGCAGGGCCAGCACGGTCAGGCCGATCAGGACCGCCATGGGGCGCGGCAGACGAGATCCGATTGGGGAATGGCTCAACAGGACGTCCGTTCAACTGCGGGCAAGACCCGTAGGCTAGCGGCGTTTTCCAAGACGGTCAAGGCTCTCATCTCCGCCCCAAGAAGTGGGACGGGGGCTGCCCGAGGGCGATGTTAGGCTGTGGCCGAGCGTGAAGCGCCGTTCCGAGTTGACGACGCCCTACCGGGGCCGCGAGGGCCAGTGGTCCTGGATCGCCCATCGGGTCACAGGCGTGGGGGTGCTCCTGTACCTCTTCGCCCACATCGTCGATACGGCCCTGGTCGGCTGGGGACCGGACGCCTACAACCGGGTGGTGGCCGTGTACCACCATCCCATCATCCAGATCATGGAGCTGGGCCTGGTCGGGGCCGTCATGTACCACGCCTTGAACGGCATCCGGATCATGATCATCGACTTCTGGCCCCGGGCAGCCGATCACCACGCTCGGCTGTTCTGGGGAACCATGCTTCTGTTCGGCGGGGCCATGGCCCCGATCACGTGGATCATGGGCCGGCGCATCATCGAGGCCACCTTCGGGTAGATGGCCGTAACCGCCGAGCCCCGAGCCACGACCGAGCCCCCGGAGCGACGGCCGCGATCGGGTCTCGAGCTGTGGGCCTGGTTGTTCATGCGCTTCTCCGGCATCCTGCTGCTCTTCCTGGCGGTCGGCCACGTCCTGATCATGCACGTTATGGAGACGGGGGTTGAGCGGGTGAACTTCGGCTTCGTGGCCGAACGATGGTCGAGTCCGTTCTGGCGCACCTGGGACTGGATGATGCTCTCCCTCTCCCTGCTCCACGGCATCAACGGGGTCCGGGTCATCGTCCAGGACTACGTGCCCGGGCCCGGATGGCGGCTGGTCTGGAATTGGTCCTTCGGCATCGTCGGCTTCACGCTCTTCGTGCTCGGGTCGGTCATCGTGTTCACCTTCGACCCCGCCCGATTCATCTGAGCCGATGACCGTGACCCATACGTACGACGCCGTGATCGTCGGCGCGGGCGGTGCCGGCCTCCGGGCCGCCCTGGAGGCCTCGGGACAGGTCCGCACGGCGGTGATCTCCAAGCTGTACCCCACCCGGTCACACACCGGCACCGCCCAGGGCGGTATGTGCGCGGCGCTGGGGAACGTCGAGGAGGACTCCCCCGAGTGGCACGCCTTCGACACGATCAAGGGCGGGGACTACCTGGTCGATCAGCCCGCGGCCATCGTCATGGCCGAGGAAGCGGTGGACCGGGTCATCGAGCTCGAGCACTGGGGATTCCCCTTCAACCGAACGCCGGAAGGGAAGCTCGACCAGCGCCGCTTCGGGGGTCACACCCGGAACCACGGCGAGGCGGCGGTCCGCCGGGCCTGCTACGCCGCCGACCGCACCGGACACATGATCCTCCAGACCCTGTACCAGCAGTGCATCAAGCGGGATGTCCGGTTCTTCAACGAGTTCTATGTCATCGACCTCCTTCTGATAGACGGTCGAGTGGGCGGAGTGGTTGCCTACGAGTTGGCCACCGGCGAGCTCCACGTGTTCCGGGCCAAGGCGGTCCTGTTCGCCACGGGGGGCTACGGCAAGATCTTCAAGATCACCTCGAACGCCCACACGCTGACCGGCGACGGGATGTCCGTGTGCTACCAGCGAGGGATCCCCCTGGAGGACATGGAGTTCTTCCAGTTCCACCCCACCGGGATCTACAAGATGGGCATCCTCATCTCCGAGGCGGTCCGGGGCGAGGGAGGCATCCTCCTGAACGGTGAAGGCGAGCGGTTCATGGAGCGATACGCGCCGACCATCAAGGACCTCGCACCCCGGGACATGATCTCTCGGGCGATCTACCAGGAGATCAAGGAGGGGCGGGGCGTCGACGGGAAGGACTACGTGTACCTCGACGTCCGGCATCTGGACCCGGAGGTCGTCGAAAAGAAGCTCCCCGACGTCACCGAGTTCGCCCGGATCTACCTCGGGGTGGAGCCGCTCAGGGAGCCGGTCCCCACCCAGCCCACCGCCCACTACGGGATGGGCGGCATCCCCACCGACGTCGACGGGCGGGTGGTCGCCGGGGCGGAGGAGGAGCCGGTGCCGGGCCTGTATGCGGCCGGAGAGTGCGCCTGCGTCTCCGTCCACGGGGCCAACCGGTTGGGGACGAACTCGCTCCTCGATATCGTGGTCTTCGGGCGGCGGGGTGGGCGGGACATGGCCCGGTTCGCCCGGGAGGCCGAACTTTCCGAGCTCCCCGGACGGCCGGAGGCGGATTCCGCCCGCCACCTCGACCGGCTCTTGTCCTCCAGCGGCGGCGACAACGTGGCCGACATCCGGGACCAGCTCCAGGAGCAGATGTTCGAGCTTGCCGGCGTGGTCAGGGTGGAGGAGGGCCTGCGCAAGATGCAGGAGCTGCTGGGGGGACTTCGCGACCGCTACCGACGAGCGGTGGTCCAGGACAAGGGCAAGGTCTACAACACCGATCTGATGGAAGCGTGGGAGCTCGGCGCTCTGCTCGACTGCGCGGATACGCTCGTCGTCGCGGCCCTGGCCCGGGACGAGAGCCGGGGCGGTCACTACCGCGAGGACCACCCGCTGCGCGACGACGACCACTGGCTCCGGCACTCCCTGGCCACCAGGGAGGAGGATGGCTCGGTGCGCCTGGAGTACAAGGACGTGAAGATGGGCCCGTACGTGCCGATGGAGCGGAAGTACTGATGGCCGACCCGCACGAGGTCCGTGAGAGCCCGCCCCGGGAGGCGGGCGCGGACCGACGAGAGGGCCCGGCAGGGGTCGGCGAGACCATGCCGATCACCCTCCGGATTCGCCGGTACAACCCCGAGGTCCGGCCCGACCCGTGGTGGGACGAGTTCCCCATCGACATGGAACCAACCGATCGCGTCCTCGATGCGCTCCACGAGGTGAAATGGCGGCACGACGGGACGCTGGCCCTCCGCCGGTCGTGCGCCCACGGCATCTGCGGTTCGGACGCCATGGTCATCAACGGGAAGAACGACCTGGCCTGCAAGGTCCTGGTGAAGGACGTGGCCCCCAAGGTGGCGATCGAGCCGATCCGGGGCCTCCGGGTCCTCAAGGATCTCATCGTCGACATGGACACCTTCTTCGAGGGCTACGAGAAGATGCTGCCGTACCTGATCAACGACGAGCCGGTCACCGATCGGGAGCGCCTCCAGTCTCCGGAGGAGCGGGAGCGGTTCGACGACACCACGAAGTGCATCCTGTGCGCGGCCTGCACCACGTCGTGTCCCATCTTCTGGGGCGACGATGGGTACGTGGGGCCGGCGGCCATCGTCAACGCCCACCGGTTCGTGTTCGACTCTCGGGACCACGGCGCCAAGCGGCGCCTTCAGATCCTGGCCGAGAAGACCGGTGTGTTCCGGTGCCGGACCACATTCAACTGCACCGAGGCCTGCCCCCGGGGGATCAAAGTCACCAAGGCCATCCAGGAAGTGAAGCGGGCGGTCATGTTCGATCGCCTGGGCTGACCTCCACGGTTTTGTCACTCTCGTCCGTCGGGTACATACCAAGGGGAAGCGTGCGGAAAGGAGGGCGGGATGCCACAACGTGCGTGGAGCAACAAG
>DASQTB010000002.1:0-2208 GCA_035642095.1 Actinomycetota bacterium
TGATGCGCGTGTCCAAGATGACCGTCTATCGCCTGATCAAGCAGGGAGACCTCCCGGCCTTCCGGGTCGGGAGGGCCTACCGGATGCGTGAGGAGGACGTCCACCGCTACCTGGATTCGAGGTACACCGAAGCCGGGTAGCACGTCGCGGCAGCGAACCCGAGCCTTCCGGACGAGGGTCGTTCGGAGGCCCGGATGGATCCATATGACGAGGTCGTCGAGCGGGCCATCGCCGCCCGCGGCGTGACCCTCCTGATCGGGGGGCTCGACTCCGGGAAGAGCACCCTGGCCCGTCGCATCGCCCGCAGGGGCATCGAGGCCGGCCACCCGGTCGGCTACCTCGACGCCGACGTGGGCCAGTCGACCGTGGGACCGCCGACCACCGTGGGGCTTCGGCTGTGTCGCGCCCCGACGGACCTCGAGCCGGAGGCGCTGGCCGGGGCCGATCACCTGGCCTTCGTGGGAGCCACCTCCCCGCAGGGGTACCTCCTGCCCCTGGTGGTGGGGACGAGACTGCTCCTGGACCGCTCCCGGGCGGAGGGCGCCGGCATGGTCGTGGTGGACACCACCGGCCTGGTCTCGGGGGTGTATGGCCAGCTCCTGAAGTTCCACAAGGTCAGCGTGCTCCAGCCCGACCTCGTCGTCGGCCTGGAGCGGGGGGAGGAGCTCCAGCCCCTGCTGGGGGTGATCCGCCGGTTCTTCGCCTCGGAGGTCATGTCGCTGCGGGTCCATCCCGACGTGCTGCCGAGCTCGGTGGAGCAGCGGGCCCTGAACCGCGAGGGGGCCATGCAGCGCTACTTCCGCGAGCCGCTCCACCGGTGGCGGGTCAAGCCGACGGTCTTCATGCCGTCGCTGCCGGACCTGTTCGACCTGGCCGTCCTGGACCACCTAGTGGTGGGGCTCTCCGACGGCAAGGGCTCGTGCATCGGGGTCGGGTATCTTGAGTACCTCTCCGAGGAAGGCGCCCTGCGGCTGATCTCGCCGGCTGCCGAGGCCCCCAAGGCGCTGATCCTCGGTTCGGTACGCTTGGAAGACGGGTTCCGGGCGAGGCGGGTCGACCTGCGGAACCTGTTCGGATCCGACTAGGAGGACGGGATGCCCTCGGTCGTCAAGAAGCGGCGCAAGAAGATGCGCAAGAAGAAACACAAGAAGCTGTTGAAGAAGACTCGCTGGCAGCGGCGTCAGCAGGGCAAGTAGGGCCGATGCGCCGCGCGGCGGCGATCCTCTGCATCGTGCTCTCCGCGTGCGCGTCGGACGAAGCCGGGGCGCCGCCGGGGGAGACCGTCCGATTCACCACCGACGACGGCGTGGACCTGGTCGGCGAGGTGCGGGGCCGCGGCGACCTGGCGGTGGTCCTGCTCCACATGTATCCGGCGGACCGGGATTCCTGGATCCCGTTCGCCTCGCGCCTGGCCGAGGAGGGCTACACCGCGCTGTCCTTCGACTTCCGCGGCTACGGCGAGTCCGGTGGCGGGAAGCGGATCGACCAGATCTGGCGCGACGCCCTGGCCGCGGTCCGGTTCATGCGGTCCCGGGGACACGGCCGGATCGCCATGGTGGGGGCGAGTATGGGCGGGACCGCCGCGCTGATCGTGGCCGCGCGCGCGGACCTGGAGGGGGTGGTGACCCTGTCGGTGGCCTCCTCCTTCAGGGGGTTGACCATCCCCCCCGAGGCCCTGACCCTGATCGACGAGCCGACGCTGTTCATCGCGGCCCAGGGTGACGTCTCGGCCGCCACCACCGCGCAGGAGCTCTATGCGGGGTCGCCGGGCGACAAGGAGGTCCAGATCGTGGCCGGGAGCGAGCACGGCACCGAGCTGCTCCACGGTGAGCAGGCCGGCCCGGTGCAGACGGCCATCCTCGACTTCCTCCAGACCGACGCGGCGTGATGCCCCGGTCGATCTTCTTCCTGTCCGATTACGGCCTGGACGACACGTACGTGGGGATCTGCCACGCCGTCATGGCTCGCGTGGCCCCGGAGGCCCGCGTCATCGACCTCACCCACGGGGTCCCGCCCCAGGACGTGATGGCCGGCGCCCTGGCCCTGGCGTCCTCCGTCCCCCACGGCCCGCCCGACGCCGTCTACCTGGCCGTGGTCGATCCCGGGGTGGGGACGGAGCGCCGGGCCCTGGCCCTCCGTTCCGGTGACGCCTCCCTGGTGGGACCGGACAACGGACTGCTGTGGCCGGCGTCCCTCGAGCTCGGGGCG
>DASQTB010000003.1:0-20983 GCA_035642095.1 Actinomycetota bacterium
GGAGATGTTCCGAAAGCTCCTGGACGAGGTCCAGGCCGGGGACAACGTGGGGGTCCTCCTCCGGGGGATCGACAAGGAGGACGTGGCCCGGGGCCAGGTCCTGGCCCAGCCGAGGTCGATCACCCCCCACACCGACTTCACCGCCCAGGTGTACGTCCTGTCCAAGGACGAGGGGGGCCGGCACACCCCGTTCGTCACCGGGTACCAGCCCCAGTTCTACTTCCGGACCACCGACGTGACCGGCCAGATCGCCCTGCCGGAGGGGACGGAGATGGTCATGCCCGGGGACAACGTGGAGATGACCGTGGAGCTGGAGAAGCCCATCGCCATGGAGGAGGGCCTCCGGTTCGCCATCCGGGAGGGCGGCCGGACCGTGGGCGCCGGACGGGTGACCGGGGTCACCAAGTAGAGGAGCCATGCCCAAATCCGACAACCGCCCGACGATCACGCTGGCCTGCGGCGAGTGCAAGCGTCGGAACTACACCTCGAGGAAGAACCGGCTGAACGATCGAGACCGGATCGAGCTCCGGAAGTACTGTCGGTGGTGCGGCCGGCACACCGCGCACCGCGAGACCCGGTAGCGACCGGCTCGCCCTACAGCGCTTCGCCGGCCCGAACCTTGCCGTGCCGGATGGCGTGGACGAGGGCCTCGTGCTTCGAGTGCACCTTCAGCTTGAACAGGATGTTCTGGATGTGCGTGCGGAGGGTGTTCCGGCTGATGCCCAGCCAGTCGGCCAGCCGCTCGGGGGTCATCCCGTCGGCCAGCCCCTGGAGGATCTCCACCTCCCGGGGAGTGAGCCGGTCGACCCGGTCGCGGCCCGCCGCGTCCTGCTCCCTCTTGTGCCGAAGCTGGGTCAGGATCCGCCGCATCTCCTGGGGCTCGATCAGCTGCTCGCCCCGGTGAGCGGCGCGGATCGATCGGGCCACGTCCCTGATCGACCGGACCTTGGACAGGAACCCGGAGGCGCCGGCATCGATGGCCCGGGCTACGTTCCGCTCGTCTTCGTACGCCGAGAGCATGACCACCCGCGTCTCCGGTCGCTCCTCCCGGATCCGCCGGGTCGCCGAGATCCCGTCCGTCTTCGGCATGGCCACGTCCATCAGGACCACGTCGGGCCGCTTCTCGAGCGTCAGGCGGACCGCCTCCTCTCCGTCGTGGACCACGCCCACCACGGCGATGCCCCGCTCCTGGCGGATCGCCGTGCGCAGGGCTTCGGCGAAGGTCCGATGGTCGTCGGCGATCAGCACCCGGATCGAGTCGCGAGGGCTGCGCGAACGGGGCGGGCCGTTCGGGGAGGATGGGCGCATCGCCCTTATTGTGCCTCGCCGGCAACCGTGTCGCCACCGGCTCGATTCACCTTTTAACCATCGTTTCGGCCGTTCCGTACCCTCACTGCCCGCCACCGGAAGAGCGAGCGTGCCCCGCCTCGAAGCGAGGTCACGGTCGTCACCGGCACCGGTTCGAGGCAGGCCGGGATCACCCGGGACAACACGGTCCCACACCGTCGACGACGGGCCGGGGGACTTCGTTTCGACGTCAACCTGAAGACGGCGTTCCACGCCACGCTTCGCGGCGATGCCCTTCCTCCGCGAGAGGGCCAACTGAGACGGCCCGAGAGCTCGGCCCGTTCCGGATCAACGTCAACGGCCGTGGCCCCGGATTCATCGAGACCCGCCTCACCGTGGCCAGGCAGGGAGGGGAGGACATCGGCGTCCCCGAGCAGGTCCGGCAGATGGCCCTGATGCCGATACCGCTGGGGCGGTATGGTCAGCCCGAGGACGTCGCCGGCGCCCCACTGCTCCTGGCCAGCGACGAGGCCGACATCGTCTCCGGCGTGGTCCTTCGGGTCTCCGGCCGGCAGCTGGGCCCGTGATGAGGAGGATCGGGTAGCCCTGAACCAGGCGCTCAAGGGCAAGACCTACCGGGAGCTGGAGCTGGAGCTCGACCGGGCCGGCGTGAATCGGTTCGCCCTGGCCGTGGGGGAGGACGATCCTCGGTTCACGGATCCCGAGGCCGCCAGGGTGGAGGGCTACCCCGACCAGCTCGCCTTCCCGACGTTCCCCACGGTGCTCGGGATCCTGGCCAGCGCCCAGGTCGTGGTCGACCCCGAGCTGGGCATGGACTACTCCCGGGTGGTCCACGGGGAGCAGTCCTTCGATTGGCGCCGTCCTCTGGTGGTCGGCGATCGCCTCCGCACGGTTCCCCGGATCGCGGACGTCTTCGTCAAGGGGCCGAACGAGTTCCTGGTGATCGAGGCCGAGATCACCGACGGCGACGGTGAGGTGGTCTGCGTGGCTCGGTCGACGCTGCTCTCCCGGGGAACGGCTGGAGCCTGACGTGGTGGCCCGGCAGAAACCGGAGTTCGACGGCCTCGAGGTCGGCCAGGAGGTGTTCGCCTCGGAGAAGCTGATCCGCCGGGAGGACGTCAAGGCGTACGCCGACGCCTCGGGCGACCAGAACCCCCTCCATCAGGACGACGAGTTCGCCCGTGGCGTCGGATTCCCGGGCATCATCGCCCACGGGATGTTCTCCCTGGCCCACCTGGTCAAAGCGGTCAAAGACTGGGTGGTGTCCCCTCGGGCGCTCCGTTCGATCGACGTGCAGTTCCGAGCGGTCGTCTACATGGACGAGACGTTGGTGGCCCGAGGGAGGATCGCCTCCCTCGATCCCGAGACGAAGGACGTCACGCTCGAGGTGTGGACGGA
The DNA here is from genome assembly GCA_035642095.1 of Actinomycetota bacterium. Lineage (GTDB taxonomy): Bacteria > Actinomycetota > UBA4738 > UBA4738 > CALAEC01 > DASQTB01. The sequence goes on from DASQTB010000003.1 coordinate 2,707, forward strand.
GGTCGACCGAGACGGCGAGGTCGTGAAGCCGATCAAGAACTCCCGGGCCATCGTCAACCTGGCCTGAACGCTCGAGCGCGTTCCCCAGCGTAACCTTGGAGATCGGAGGCGGGTCTAATGGCTGACGCGATGATCGGTCGCGATCTCCTCGAACGCTGCCGGCGCGGCGAGCGGGAGGCGTTCGTGGAGCTGGTCGACGGGACGTACCGCCAGGTGTACACGCTGGCCGTACGCCTGGTCGGCGATCGGCACGAGGCGGAGGACGTGGCCCAGGAGGCGTACCTACGGGTGCATCGGTCTCTGCGGACGTTCCGCGGCGACTCGAGCTTCCAGACATGGCTGTACCGGATCGTGGCCAACACGGCCATGACCCATCTCCGTAAGCGAGGCCGGTTCGGCGATCTGGCGGACGAGCCCGAGACGGTCCTCCGGTTGGCCGACTCGAGGCCACCCGAGGGTGAGGTCGACACGGACCACGTTCGGGTCGCGCTGAATGCCCTTCCCGACGCTCAGCGCGTCATCCTGCTGATGAAGGACGCCTACGGGTTCTCGTGTCGGGAGATCGCCGACGAGATGGGCGTCTCCGAGGGGGCGGTCAAGGTTCGCCTCCACCGGGCCCGGCGGCGACTGAAGGACAGCCTGTACGGCCAGGCCCAGGGCGGACACCGGCAGGTGCGGGACCGCCTCCCGGAGTACGTGGAGAGGGGACCGGATGGATGAGATGACGGACTTCGAGGTCCACCTGGCCACCTGCCGCGACTGCGCGGACGAGCTGGCCCGGTACCGGGAGGTGGTGTCGGCCGTCGGGGCACTCGGCCACACGCTGGAGCCCGCCCCGGTCGACCTCCCGGATCGGGTCCTGGCCCACGTCCTCGAGGCGGAGCCCCGTTGGATCGGCCGGGCCCGACGGGTGATCCATGACCGCCGGGTCCACGTGGCGGCGGCCTCCCTGGGCGGCGCCCTCCTCGGCGCCGGGGCCATGGTCATCCTGTGGCGGCGGACCGCTCGCCGGCCGGCGGCCGTGTGGACCGCCTAGCTACCGGCCGCCCTCCGGCTCGCTCCCCCCCGCCTGGGACCTCGGGGTTCGCATGCCCTCCCAGGCCAGGGTCCGGTGCATCGAGCGGACGGCCCTGTCGAGGTCTTCCAGCCCCCGCTGGAACCGGACGACCTCGTCTCGGAGGGCGTCGAGGTCGTCCCGGATGACCTTGGCCACTCCCACCACCCCCTGGCCCGTCCTCCGGATGACCTCGTCTCCCAGCCGGCGCTGTTCCTCGGCCAGGCGGACCACCACCTCGCCCAGCGCGTCCAGGCGCTTCTCGATCCGCGCGTCGGTCCGGTCTGCGTCCGTCGGCCCCGGGTCCCGCTGGGCGGTCCGGAGGGCCTCCTCGATCCGGCCCAGCTGCATGCTCATGGCCTGGAACCGTTCATCCGCGAAGGCCAGGACTCCCTTGGCCACGGTGGCTTCGTCCGGGTCCCGGGGCCGGTGGGTCAGGGCGTCGGTCACCGCTTCTCGGGCCGCTTCCGCGGCGGCCTCCGACGCCGCGGCGATGCGCTGCTCCAGGACCTCGATGACGGCACGCTGATAGGCCTTCAGGACCTCCTGGAGCTTCACCGTCCGCCGGCGGCGAGAGCGTCGGCGGCCCTCCGGAAGGGGAACGGGTTCTTGGGATCGGGGACGAGGCGGTCGCCGCCGGGACGGCTCCGCCGCCTGGGGCGGTTCCTCCATCTGCTGCATGAGGCCTCGCTCGGCCGCGCGGGCTCGGCGACAGTGTACGCTCGCCGTGGGTCCGCTTCACGCACCCCCGGCGGCCTCGCGTATACTTCCTTTCCGGGTCGTCCGCCCGAGATCCCGGTCAGAGGGCCGTAGCTCAATTTGGCAGAGCACCGGTCTCCAAAACCGGCGGTTGGGGGTTCGAGTCCCTCCGGCCCTGCACAGGAGGAGCCGTGAACAGACAGACCAAGCGGATGATGGAGCGAGACCGCCGTCAGCAGACGGCGCCTCGTCGGCCGGCCGTGCCCGAGCGCAAGCAGCGTGTCGGACCGCGCCAGTTCCTCCGTGAGGTCCGTCAGGAGCTGAAGAAGGTGGCCTGGCCCACCCGGCGGGAGCTCCTGTCGTACACCCTCGTCGTGCTGGTCTCCGTCATCGTGCTCACCAGCTTCGTGTTCGGCCTCGACTTCGTGATCTCCAAGGGGATCCTGGTCGTGTTCGGGGTCGACACCGGTTAGAAGGACACCCGTGCCCATCGAGGACCCTCCCGAGAACCGCACCGACGCGCCCGATGCCCCCTCGGACGAGGAGGTCGTCCCGCCGCCGGACCGGGCGGAGGCCGAGCCCGGTCCGACGGGGGAACAGGCTTCCGGGGAAGAGGCCGGACCGGCCGGCGAGAAAGACGCTCCCCAGCCGGGTGACGAGCCGGGCCCGGAGGCCGTCGGGGCCCCGGGGGAGTCCGGTTTTCCGGAGGAGGACGCGGCGGAACCGGCGCCGGTGGAACCGATCGCGGCCGAGGTGGAGGAGGGACTGGCCGAACCTGGCGAGGTCCCGGAGTCCCCGGACGGGGCGGTCGAACCCACCCCGGAATCGGAGGAACCCGAAGCCCCCCAGGTGCCGGAGCGGGAGACGCCGGCTGCCGCCGCCAGTGAGGCGGCACCTCCGGAAGGGGACGGGTCCGGACCGGTGGCCGTCGCCCCCGCCGAGGAGGCCCCGACCGGGGCCGACCCGTTCGGCGGGCCCGGCGACTGGTACGTGATCCACACCTACGCCGGTTACGAGAACAAGGTGAAGACGAACCTGGAGTCCCGGATCCACACCATGCAGATGGAGGACAAGATCTTCGACGTCCACGTCCCCATGGAGGACGTCATGGAGATCAAGGGCGGGAAGAAGCAGGTCGTCCAGAAGAAGGTGTTCCCGGGCTACCTCCTGGTGAAGATGGTCTACGACGACGACTCGTGGTACGTCGTCCGGAACACCCCGGGGGTCACCGGGTTCGTGTCCAGCGGCACCGGGCAGAAGCCGACCCCGCTGTCGCGTCGGGAGGTGGAGAAGATCCTGGCGGTGAAGGAGGAGGAGGCCAAGAAACCGGCCTTCCGCCTCGAGTTCGAGGAGGGTGACGTGGTCCGGATCATCTCCGGCCCGTTCGCCGACTTCAACGGAACGATCAGCGACATCAACGTGGACCAGTCCAAGCTCCGAGTGATGGTCAACATCTTCGACAGGGAGACCCCGGTCGAGCTGGGCTTCGACCAGGTGGCCAAGGTCTAGACGAGGACGCGGGATGCCAGCAGGGAGACGAAGGAAGAAGGTCCTCGCCGTGGTGAAGCTCCAGCTTCGAGCGGGCCAGGCCACGCCGGCGCCTCCGGTGGGCACGGCCCTGGGCCAGCACGGCGTGAACATCATGGAGTTCTGCAAGGCCTACAACGAGGCCACCCAGCACCAGATGGGCCAGGTCATCCCGGTCGACCTGACGATCTTCGAGGACCGGACGTTCTCCTTCGTCACCAAGCAGCCGCCGGCCGCCGAGCTGATCAAGCAGGCCGCGGGCATCGAGAAGGGGTCCCCCGAACCGAACCGCGACAAGGTCGGCAGGCTGTCGAAGGACCAGGTTCGACAGATCGCCGAGACCAAGATGAAGGACCTCAACGCCCACGACGTCGACCAGGCCATGCGGATCATCGAGGGCACCGCTCGGAGCATGGGCGTGGATGTGGCCTCGTGACCACCAAGGCCAAGCGGTACGTGGACGCCGGTCGGATGTTCGACCGGACCCAGCTGTACGCGCCGGTCGACGCGATCCGGATCCTGAAGCAGATGCCCGCTCCCAAGTTCGATGAGACCGTCGAGCTGGCCATCCGCGTCGGGGTGGACCCTCGGAAGGCCGATCAGATGGTTCGAGGAACCGTGTCCCTGCCCCACGGGACCGGGAGGGAGGTCCGGGTGGCCGCCTTCGCCGCCGGGGACGCCGCCCGGCAGGCCCGGGAGGCCGGCGCCGATGTGGTCGGGGGCGAGGAGCTGGTCCAGGAGGTCGTCGGCGGGAAGATCGAGTTCGATGCCGCGGTGGCCACCCCCGACATGATGTCGGTGGTCGGGAAGGCCGGCCGGGTTCTGGGCCCGCGGGGGCTGATGCCCAACCCCAAGGCCGGCACCGTGACCGAGGACATCGCCAAGGCGGTCGGGGACATCAAGGCCGGGAAGCTCGAGTACCGAGTGGACCGGCAGGCCAACCTCCACCTGGTGATCGGGAAGCGCTCGTTCGACGAGCGACAGCTGACCGAGAACTACTTGGCCGTCGTGGACGAGATCCTCCGGGCCAAGCCGGCCGCGGCCAAGGGCCGGTACCTCCGCACGGTGACCATCTCGACGACGATGGGCCCCGGGATCCGGATCGACCCCGCCCGGATCCGCGACGTCGAAGCGGCGGCCTGAGTCCGCCGATCGCTCCACCGAAGGCCCCCAGACCGAGGTACGGCGGGGCTACCATGAGCGGCGTCATGACGGCTCGTCGCTTCTTGGCATCCCTGGCCGTGGCCCTTGTGCTCTGCGGTGGGATCCCGGCGGCGGCCCACGACCATCGTCCGCCCAGAGCCGAGCTCCGGTACGGCAGCCTCCTCCAGGAGGGCAGGCTGATCAAGGAGCACTGGTCGTCGCGGACCGAGGATGGAGGATGCGTCAGCTCCCTGGTGCTGGGGCAGGTCCGCTTCCCCCGTCCGGGACTCCCGGTGGGGCTCGGTCGGTTCCAGGCCGCCCTCCGCCTGTCTCGCTCGGACCGACCCACCGACCTCTCCGTGTCCGCCCGACGGGGCCGGGGGGGCCGACTGCTGGGAACGTCCCAGCCCGTGGCCTGGACCCTTCGTCCCCGCCGGGCCGGCGGCCAGGTCATCGGGTGGGCCGCCGTCCTTCGCTCTCGGGTCGAGGACGAGCTCTATCTCCGGGTCACCGGGACGTGGGACGATCGCCAGGGATGCCTCGGCGACCAGAGGGCCGTGTGGCTCTTCCACGTCTCCGCCGCCTGAGCGGTTGTCGCCGGGCGGCCGTTCGCGTACCCTGAGAGCGCCGCAGACCGCAGGGGCGAAAGCGTAATCCCCAGGCGAGCGGAAGGCGCGCGTAGCGTGCTCCGCGAGCGGACGGGTACCTGCCGAGGCACGAGCGCTCTCGGGCCTGTTCGGCCGCGGGGGCGCGTTTCCGTTTCGAGGAGAGAATGCCGAATCCACAGAAGGAATCGAAGGTCCGGGAGATCGCCGAGCAGCTCTCGTCGGCCGAGGCCGCGGTCCTGGCCGGCTACCGGGGACTGACCGTCCACGAGGCCGCCGAGCTGCGGGCCGCCCTGGCCGAGGTGGACGCCCGGTTCGCGGTGGTCAAGAACTCGCTGACCCGTCTGGCGGTGAAGGAGGCGGGGCTGGAAGGGCTCGACGAGCTGATCGACGGCCCCACCGCCATCGCCTACGTCCGGGGCGACGCTGTGACCGCGGCGAAGCGACTGGTCGAGCAGGGCCGGCGGTTCCCGGTGCTCGAGATCCGAGGTGGCTTCGCCGAGGGACGCATCCTCACCGCGGGCGACATCCGCAGATTCGCGGACCTCGAACCCCGCGAGGTGATGCTGGCCAAGCTGGCCGGCCTGGCCAAGGGCCAGCTCGGCCGGACGGCGTGGATGCTGCAGGCCCTCCAGTCGAAGTTCGTCCTGCTGATGGAGGCCCTGCAGGAGAAGGTTCCCGGGGCGGCCGAAGACACCCCCGACCCGGACCGGGCCGGGGGCGGCGGCCAGGAGCCGGCCCAGCCCCAGCCGGAAGAGGCGGGGGAGCCCGCCCAGCCGGGTGAGGGGGAGCCGGAGCCGACCCAGCCCGGCCCGGAGAAGACGGTGGAGACCCAACAAGAAGGAGGCGCGTGACATGGCCAAGGCCAAGATCTCGTCGGACGACCTGCTGGAGGCGTTCAAAGGGATGACCCTCCTCGAGCTGTCCGAGTTCATCGACAAGTTCCAGGAGGAGTTCGGCGTGGAGGCCGCGGCCATGGCCGCCCCGGTGGCCGCGGCCGGCGCCCCGGGCGCTCCGGCGGCGGCGGAGGAGGAGGAGGAGGAGCAGACCGAGTTCGACGTCGTCCTGACCTCCCCCGGGGACAAGAAGATCCAGGTCATCAAGGAAGTCCGGGCTCTCACCAGCCTGGGGCTCAAGGAAGCCAAGGACCTGGTGGACTCGGCCCCCAAGCCGGTGCTGGAGAAGGTGACCAAGGAGCAGGCCGTCCAGGCCAAGGAGAAGATCGAGGGCGCCGGCGGGTCCGTCGACCTCAAGTAGGGCCGGGAATATCCGGCTCCCCGCCCCGGTTGACACCGGCGAGTGGGGAACCCTATACTGCTCGATTGGCGTGCCGTCTCCCGTGGCCCTGAGTCACACGCGTGTCATTCCCTAGGGGGGGTTTCTTTTGCCTGAAGCCGTGATCGGTCGTGACCGCCTGTCCTTCAGCAAGCTCGAGGAGGTCCTTCCTCTTCCGGATCTGGTGGGGATCCAGCGCCATTCCTTCGACTGGCTGCTGGAGGAGGGACTGGGCGAGATCTTCAAGGAGATCAGCCCGATCGAGGACTACACCGAGACCTACCAGCTGATCTTCGGGAAGCACTATTTCAAGGACCGGAACCACACGGCCGAGGAGTGCCGCGACAAGGATCTCACCTTCGACGCCCCGCTCCACGTCGAGGCGGCGTTCATCAACAAGGAGACCGGGGAGATCAAGGAGCAGGACGTTTTCATGGGGAACTTCCCCATGATGACGGACAAGGGCACCTTCATCATCAACGGGACCGAACGGGTGGTCGTCTCCCAGCTGGTCCGTTCCCCCGGCGTGTACTTCGACCGCCAGCTCGACAAGACCGCCGACAAGGACGTCTTCCTGGCCAAGGTCATCCCGGCCCGCGGAGCCTGGCTGGAGTTCGACGTCGACAAGCGGGACACCGTCGGGGTCCGGATCGATCGCAAGCGTCGCCAGAACGTCACCGTCCTCCTCAAGGCCCTGGGGTGGACCGAGGAGGAGATCCTGGAGCTGTTCGAGGGCGCCGAGTCGATCAGGCTGACCCTGGAGAAGGACCACTTCGAGACCCCCGAAGAGGCCCTGGAGGACATCTACCGGAAGCTCCGCCCGGGGGAGCCCCCCACCGCGGAGTCGGCCAAGAACCTCCTGGAGAACCTGTTCTTCAACGGCAAGCGGTACGACTTGGCCAGGGTGGGCCGGTACAAGATCAGCAAGAAGCTGGGCCAGCCCGGCGACATCCTGAAGCGCCAGCTGAAGCGGCGGTTCGACGCCATGAAGGAGCTGGACAACGCCGACAAGCACGACTGGGAGCAGCCCCGGTGGCGGGTGTTCGCCGAGCCGACCTCGGGAGAGAGGGCCGGACCGAAGGTCAAGCCCGTCCTGACCTACGAGGACATCGTCAAGACCGTGGGCTACCTGGTCCGGATCCATGCCGGCGAGGAGGGCTTCGAGGTCGACGACATCGATCACTTCGGGAACAGAAGGCTGCGCTCGGTCGGTGAGCTGATCCAGAATCAGGTCCGGATCGGCCTCTCCCGCATGGAGCGGGTGGTCCGGGAGCGGATGACCACCCAGGACGTAGAGGCCATCACCCCCCAGACCCTGATCAACATCCGGCCGGTGGTGGGGGCCATCAAGGAGTTCTTCGGGACCTCTCAGCTCTCCCAGTTCATGGACCAGACGAACCCGCTGGCCGGGCTGACCCACAAGCGACGGCTGTCCGCCCTCGGGCCGGGCGGCCTCAGCAGGGAACGAGCCGGCTTCGAGGTCCGAGACGTGCACCCCAGCCACTACGGCCGGATGTGCCCCATCGAGACGCCGGAAGGGCCGAACATCGGTCTGATCGGCACCCTGTCGACCTTCGGTCGGATCAACGACCTCGGGTTCGTGGAGACGCCGTACCGCCGGGTTGACAACGGCCGGGTCACCACCCACATCGACTACCTGACGGCCGACGAGGAGGACCGTCACGTCATCGCCCAGGCGAACGTGGAGCTCGATGCTCGAGGAAGGTTCGTCGACGAGCTGGTGCTGGTCCGTCGGAAGGGCGGGGACGTCGACTACGTGACCGCCGACGACATCGACTACATGGACGTGTCGCCGAAGCAGATCGTGTCGGTGGCGGCGGCCCTGATCCCGTTCCTGGAGCACGACGACGCCAACCGAGCGCTGATGGGGGCCAACATGCAGCGCCAAGCCGTGCCGCTGCTCCGGGCGGAGGCCCCCCTCATCGGGACGGGCGTCGAGTTCCGGGCGGCCATGGACGCCGGCGACGTGATCATGGCGGAGAAGGCGGGCCGGGTGGAATCGATCTCGGCCGATGAGATCGTGGTCCGGCAGAACGATGGCAGCATGAAGTCCTACCGGCTCCAGAAGTTCCGTCGGTCGAACCAGGGCACGTGCCTGAACCACAAGCCGGTGGTCGAGGCCGGAGCGTCGGTCAAGAGGGACCAGGTCGTCGCCGACGGACCCTCGACCGATCAGGGGGAGCTGGCCCTGGGCAAGAACCTCCTCGTGGCGTTCATGCCCTGGGAGGGCCACAACTACGAGGACGCCATCGTCATCTCGGAGCGCCTGGTCCGGGAGGATGTCCTGACCTCGATCCACATCGAGGAGCACGAGGTCGACGCTCGCGACACCAAGCTCGGCGCCGAGGAGATCACCCGGGATATCCCCAACGTCAGCGAGGAGATCCTGAAGGACCTCGACGACCGGGGGATCGTCCGGATCGGGGCCGAGGTGAACCCCGGCGACTATCTGGTGGGAAAGGTCACGCCGAAGGGCGAGACCGAGCTGACCCCCGAGGAGCGGCTGCTGCGGGCCATCTTCGGGGAGAAGGCCCGGGAGGTCCGGGACACCTCGCTGAAGGTGCCCCACGGCGAGTCCGGGAAGGTGATCGGCGTCCGGGTGTTCACCCGGGACGAGGGTGACGAGCTTCCCCCCGGAGTGAACCAGCTCGTTCGGGTGTACGTGGCCCAGAAGCGGAAGATCTCGGACGGCGACAAACTGGCCGGACGGCACGGGAACAAGGGCGTCATCGCCAAGATCCTCCCCGAGGGCGACATGCCCTTCCTGCCCGACGGGACGCCGGTGGACATCATCCTCAACCCGCTCGGCGTTCCCAGCCGGATGAACCTGGGACAGGTCCTGGAGACGCATCTCGGCTGGGCGGCCAAGGCGGGGTTCAAGACGAACGGCCGGGCCAACGAGGGACCGGTGTGGATCTCCACGCCGGTGTTCGACGGCGCCAGGGAGAACGAGATCAAGGACGTCCTGGGCAGCACCCTCCCCAACGCGGACGGCCAGACGCTGGTCGACGAGCACGGCAAGGCGGTGCTGTACGACGGTCGGAGCGGCGAGCCTTTCGAGGATCCGGTGACGGTGGGCTACATCTACATCATGAAGCTGCTGCACCTGGTGGACGACAAGATCCACGCCCGGTCCACCGGCCCGTACTCGATGATCACCCAGCAGCCGCTCGGCGGAAAGGCCCAGTTCGGCGGGCAGCGGTTCGGCGAGATGGAGGTCTGGGCGCTGGAGGCGTACGGCTCGTCCTACGCCCTTCAGGAGCTGCTGACCATCAAATCGGACGACGTGCTCGGCCGGGTGAAGGTGTACGAGGCCATCGTCAAGGGCGAGAACATCCCCGAGCCGGGGATCCCGGAGTCCTTCAAGGTGCTGATCAAGGAGATGCAGTCCCTGGCCCTCAACGTCGAGGTGCTCTCGGCGGAGGGCAAGGAGATCGAGATGCGGGAGACGGATGAGGACGTGTTCCGGGCGGCGGAGGAGTTGGGCATCGACCTGTCGCGGCGGGAGCCGGCCGGAGCGGAATTCGAGTAGGAGAGGGGCGAACTTGCTCGACGTCAACTATTTCGACGAGCTGAGGATCGGACTGGCCACCGGTGATCAGATCCGGGCCTGGTCGAACGGCGAGGTCAAGAAGCCGGAGACCATCAACTACCGGACGCTGAAGCCGGAGAAGGACGGCCTGTTCTGCGAGCGGATCTTCGGTCCCACCAGGGACTGGGAGTGCCACTGCGGAAAGTACAAGCGGGTCCGGTTCAAGGGGATCATCTGCGAGCGGTGCGGTGTAGAGATCACCAGGGCCAAGGTCCGCCGGGAGCGGATGGGCCACATCGAGCTGGCCGCTCCGGTGACGCACATCTGGTACTTCAAGGGCGTCCCGTCACGGCTGGGATATCTCCTGGACATCGCGCCGAAGGACCTGGAGAAGGTCATCTACTTCGCGGCCTACATCATTACCAGGGTCGAGGAGGATCGTCGGCACAAGGACCTCCCCGCCATCGAGCAGGAGTTCGCCGGCGAGCGGTCAGAGATCGAGGGACGGCGCGACAAGCAGATCCAGGAGCGCCTGGGCGAGCTGGAGAACCGGCTCAAGGAGCTGGAGAAGGAAGGCGCCAAGGGGGCACAGCTCACCGCAGCCCGCCGGGAAGCCCAGCGAGAGATCGACAAGCTGACCGAGGCCGCCCGTGGCGAGAGCGAGCACCTCGACGAGGTCCTGGCGGCGTTCAAGGGCCTGTCGGTGAAGCAGCTCGTGGCCGACGATGTGGTGTACCGGACCCTCCGTGACCGGTTCAGCGACTACTTCGAGGGCGGCATGGGAGCCGAGGCCATCAAGCGCCTCCTCCAGGACCTCGACCTCGAGCAGGAGGCCGACAGCCTCCGGGAGACGATCAAAACCGCCAAGGGCACCCGCCGGCAGAAGGCCATCAAGCGGCTGAAGGTCGTGTCGAACTTCATCGGCACGAAGAACTCTCCGCTGGGGATGGTCCTCGACGCGATCCCCGTGATCCCTCCTGACCTGCGGCCCATGGTCCAGCTCGACGGCGGCCGGTTCGCCACCAGCGACCTGAACGACCTGTACCGCAGGGTCATCAACCGGAACAACAGGCTGAAGCGGCTCCTGGACCTCCAGGCGCCCGAGATCATCGTCAACAACGAGAAGCGGATGCTCCAGGAGGCGGTCGACGCCCTGTTCGACAACGGGCGGCGGGGTCGTCCGGTGACCGGTCCGGGCAACCGACCCCTCAAGTCGCTGTCCGACATGCTGAAGGGGAAGCAGGGCCGGTTCCGGCAGAACCTCCTCGGCAAGCGGGTCGACTACTCGGGCCGGTCGGTGATCGTGGTCGGGCCCGAACTCCGGCTCCACCAGTGCGGCCTGCCGAAGCAGATGGCCCTGGAACTGTTCAAGCCGTTCGTCATGAAGAGGCTGGTCGACCAGGACCTGGCCCAGAACATCAAGAGCGCCAAGCGGATGGTCGAGCGGGCCCGGCCCCAGGTGTGGGACGTGCTGGAGGAGGTCATCAAGGACCACCCCGTGCTCCTCAACCGAGCCCCGACCCTCCACCGGCTGGGCATCCAGGCCTTCGAGCCGGTGCTGGTCGAGGGCAAGGCCATCCAGATCCACCCGCTGGTGTGCCCGGCGTTCAACGCGGACTTCGACGGCGACCAGATGGCCGTGCACCTCCCGCTTTCCTCGGAGGCCCAGGCGGAGGCCAGGGTCCTGATGCTCTCGGCCAACAACATCCTCTCGCCCGCGCACGGCCGGACGATCGCGTCCCCCACCCAGGACATGATCCTGGGGGTGTACTACCTCACGCTGGCCGGTCCGAAGCCGGAGGACGAGAAGCCCCTGAAGCGGTTCTCCTCGCCGGAGGAGGCCCTCCTGGCGGCCGACGCTCGGGCCGTGGATCTCCACGAGTGGGTCCGGGTCCGGCTTCCCGGCAAGGCCTTGTCCGAGGCGGACGCTCCGGATGGCCAGCCTACCGGGAACGGGAACGGCGCGTCCCTGGTCACGACGACCGTCGGACGGGTCATCTTCAACGAGGCGTTCCCGCCCGAGCAGCCGTTCGTCAACCACCCGATCCTCAAGGGTGAGCTCGGCGTGCTGGTCGACGAGTGCGTTCACCGGTATCCCCGAGCCCAGGTGGCCCAGATCCTCGACAACCTGAAGTCGACCGGGTTCCACTACTCGACCCGGGCCGGCGTGACCATCGGCGTCGACGACGTCACCACGCCGCAGGCGAAGCAGAAGCTCCTCGATGAGCACGAGAAGCGAGCCCAGAAGGTGGAGAGCCAGTATCGGCGGGGCGTCATCACCGGGGACGAGCGCCGGTCGGAGCTCATCGAGATCTGGACCGAAGCCACCGACAAGGTGACCCGGGCCATGGAAGAGGAGTTCTCTCCGGTGAACCCGATCTACATGATGGCCAACTCGGGAGCGCGAGGGAGCGCCATGCAGATCCGGCAGCTGGCCGGGATGCGAGGGCTGGTGGTCAACCCGAAGGGGGAGATCATCCCCCGGCCGATCAAGGCGAACTTCCGGGAAGGGCTCACCGTGCTGGAGTACTTCATCTCCACCCACGGAGCCCGGAAGGGCCTGGCCGACACGGCCCTGCGGACCGCCGACTCTGGCTACCTCACCCGCCGGCTGGTGGATGTGGCCCAGGAGGTCATCGTCCGGGAAGAGGACTGCGGGACCGACAAGGGGATCCCCGAGCCGCTGTCGGTGGTCCGTCCCGACGGCTCTCGGGCGCGGGGAGGCTTCGTAGAGACCAGCCTGTACGGCCGGATGCTGGCCGAGGACGTCCGGGTGAACCGGTCGAAGGTCGCCTCGGCCGGGGAGGAGCTGACCGAGGAGGTCGTCGACCGACTGGTGGAGGCCGGCGTGGACGAGGTCTACGTTCGCTCCGTCCTCACCTGCGACACGCTGGTCGGGATCTGCCGGCTGTGCTACGGCCGGAACCTGGCCACCGGACGACCGGTCGACATCGGCGAGGCCGTCGGCATCATCGCCGCCCAGTCGATCGGCGAGCCGGGCACCCAGCTCACCATGCGAACCTTCCATACCGGCGGCGTGGCCGGAGAGGACATCACCCACGGGCTGCCCCGGGTCCAGGAGCTGTTCGAGGCCCGGAAGCCGAAGGGTGAGGCTCAGATCACCGAGCTGTCCGGAAGCGTCCAGATCGAGGAGGACGAGGAGAAGAAGGTCCGCCGGGTGACGGTCACGGCCGATGACGGCCAACAGGTGCAGTACGCAGTGTCGCTCCGGGCCCGGCTGGCCGTCGATGACGGTGACCGGGTCGAGGTGGGCCAGCAGCTCACCGAGGGCTCGGTGAACCCCCACGAGAAGCTCCGCATCGAGGGCGTCCAGGCGGTCCAGCTGCACCTCGTCGACCAGGTCCAGGAGGTGTACCGGAGCCAGGGCGTGGTCATCCACGACAAGCACATCGAGCTGATCGTTCGCCAGATGCTCCGCAAGGTGACCATCCTGGAACCGGGGGACACGACGTTCCTCCCCGGCGAGCTGGTCGACCGTCGCCGGTTCGAGGACGTGAACACCGAGGTGGTCGAGGGCGGGGGCGAGCCCGCCTCCGCTCGGCCGATCCTGATGGGGATCACCAAGGCGTCGCTGGCCACCGAGTCGTGGCTCTCTGCGGCCTCCTTCCAGGAGACGACCCGGGTCCTGACCGACGCGGCCATCAGCGCCCGGTCCGACCCCCTGCTGGGGCTCAAGGAGAACGTCATCATCGGCAAGCTGATCCCTGCAGGGACGGGCATGGGCCGGTACCGGAACGTCCGGTCCAAGATCCGACCGGAGGCCATCCCCGAGTACTGGCTGGCCCGCCAGCGGGAGGCCGCCGAGCTGGCCGAGGGCGAGGGAGCCGTCGCCGAGGGTGACGGCGAGATGACCCCCGAAGAGGCCCGCCGGCTCCTGTCGGTCGGCAGCGAGGGCGAGGACGAGGCCGGGATCTAGCCCGGCCTCGCACCTCGACGCGGATGTCCTCCATCACCGCCGCGACCCTGGTCGCCCTGGCCGCCGGGCTCGCCGGGGCCGTCCAGGCCACTGTCCTGGGGATCCTCGGCCGGCGGACCGGGGTCATGGCCGCAGCGGCCGTGGTCGGCCTGATCGGCGCTCTGGTCATCACGGTGATGTCGGTCGTAGAGGCCCGAGGCTTCGCTGGGGTCGGCGGGGCCGTTCGCCAACCGGCGTGGTTGTGGATCGCCGGCGGCGTCCTCGGCGCGGTGATCGTCACCTCCCTGACCTTCGCTCCTCCCCGGATCGGCACGTTCGGGACGTTCGCTCTCGTCATCGGGGGCAACCTGGCCGCGGCGGTGCTGATCGACACCCTGGGCCTGTTCGGCGTGTCCCGGGTGCCGATCACGGTGACGCGCCTGGCCGGCCTTGTCCTCCTGGCCGGCGGCGCCGCCCTCGTCCTCCGCCGGTAACGACTCGCCTTACCGCGACAGCTCGAGAAGCTGCCGGTGCACCCGCGTGGTCCCGGCGAGGATGTCGCCAGAAAGGTAGTCCTCGCCGCCGGTCCAGTCGGTGACCACGCCGCCGGCCTCCTCGATCAGCAGGGCGCCGGCGGCGACGTCCCAGGGAGACAGGGCCAGCTCGAAGAACCCGTCGAACACGCCGGCCGCCACCCAGGCCAGGTCGAGGGCCACCGCCCCCGGCCTCCGGAGGTCCTCGAACCGCTCCAGGGCGGGCAGCATGAGCCGGAGGTATTCGGGCAGGCGCTCCTTGTACCGGAACGGGAACCCCGTCCCTACCACGGCCCGTTCGGTCGGGCGATCCGAGACCCGAAGGGGATGGCCGTCCTGCTCGGCACCCTGGCCCCGGGCGGCCGAGAAGGTGGTATCCAGGTAGGGACCGTGGACGGCCCCCGCCGCGGGCCGCCCGTCCCTGACCAGGGCCACGGATACCGCCACGATGGGGAAGCCGAGCAAGAAGTTGACCGTTCCGTCCACCGGGTCGACCAGCCAGTACTGGTCCGCTTCCCGGCCGCCCAGCTCCTCGCCCACCACCGGCACGTCGGGGGTCTCCGCGGCCAGAACGGACCGGATGGCCTCCTCGGCGGCCCGGTCCACCTCGGTGACGTAGTCCGCCCGGCCCTTCAACTCCGGGGCGGGGCGTTGGGACGTCAGGATGATCCCGCCGGCGGCCAGGGCGCCTCGGGCGGCCACCTCCCGGAATCGCTCCAGGTCCTCCCGCTCGCCCACGGCCGGCCGAGGCTACCAGAGCGCCGGGATGGGCCCGAAAGGCCGACAAAAGCCCATGTCGCGGAGGCCAGTCGTCCGATTGACACCCTCTCACCTCCGCTATACTCTTATTGTTTGCCGTGGCCCGAGATGGGCCGCGCTGTTCACTCTGCGTTCCAGGGGAACCGAGGGGCTGTTGCCTGCCGGCCCTGGTCCAGGCAAAGGATAGAACGACGACGGGACAGGTATGCCGACGACGCAGCAACTGGTCAAGAGGGGACGTCGGTCTCCGCGGAGCAAGACGAAGAGCCCCGCGCTCCGGGGCTCTCCCCAGCGCCGTGGGGTCTGTACCCGCGTGTACACCTTCACCCCGAAGAAGCCCAACTCCGCTCTTCGGAAGGTCGCCCGGGTCCGCCTGACCAGCGGGATCGAGGTCACCGCCTACATCCCCGGTATCGGCCACAACCTGCAGGAGCACTCCATCGTCCTCGTTCGGGGAGGCCGGGTGAAGGACCTGCCCGGGGTGAGGTATCGGGTCATCCGGGCGGCCTTGGACACGGCCGGCGTGGCCGATCGGAAGAAGGCTCGTTCCAAGTACGGCGCGAAGAAGACCGCGTAGGGGAGGGAGGAAGATGCCTCGACGCGGTGCGCCACCGAAGCGCGGGATCGGCCCCGATCCGATCTACCAGAACATCCTGGTGACCCAGATGATCAACAAGATCATGTTGTCGGGGAAGAAATCGCTGGCCGAACGGGTCGTGTACGACGCGCTCGACGTGATCAGCGAGCGGACGGCGAACGACCCGGTCATCACGCTGAAGAAGGCCGTCGAGAACGCCCGGCCGCTCCTCGAGGTGCGGTCCCGCCGGGTTGGTGGGGCGACCTACCAGGTGCCGGTGGAGGTCCGGCCGACGCGGGGCACCACGCTGGCCCTTCGGTGGCTGGTCAATTTCTCCAGGCAGCGGAAGGAGCACACGATGGCCGAGCGGCTGGTGGGCGAGATCATGGACGCGTCGCAGGGACAGGGCGCGTCGGTCAAGCGGCGCGAGGACATCCACAAGATGGCCGAGGCGAACAGGGCGTTCGCCCACTACCGGTGGTGAGCTGAGTGGCGGTACCGGCGAGGAAGCTGGACATGGCCAAGACGGAACCGGAGGTACGGAAGAGCGGGGGCCAGAAGGGTCTGGTCATCCGGGAGTACCCCCTGTCCCGGACCCGGAACATCGGGATCATGGCCCACATCGACGCGGGGAAGACCACGACCACCGAGCGGATCCTCTACTACACCGGGAAGACCTACAAGATCGGCGAGGTCCACGAGGGTACCGCCCAGATGGACTGGATGGTCCAGGAGCAGGAGCGGGGCATCACCATCACCTCCGCCGCGACGACCTGCCAGTGGAAAGGACACTGGATCAACATCATCGACACGCCCGGGCACGTCGATTTCACGGTCGAGGTGGAGCGCTCCCTGCGGGTCCTGGACGGGGCGGTGGCCCTGTTCGACGCGGTGGCCGGGGTCGAGCCCCAGTCGGAAACGGTCTGGCGGCAGGCCGATCGGTATCGCGTCCCCCGGGTCTGCTTCGTCAACAAGATGGACCGGGTGGGGGCCGACTTCGAGCGCACCGTCCGCATGATCGAGGACCGTCTGCATGCCGTGCCCCTCGTGGTCCAGCTGCCGTGGGGGACGGAGGACGTCCACGTGGGCGTCATCGACCTCGTGGACATGAAGGGCCTTCGATGGACGTCGGAGAAGGGCGAGGACTGGGAGACCGTCGACATCCCCGAGGACCTGCGCGAGACCGCCCTCGAGTGGCGGCACCGGCTGTACGAGCAGCTGGCCGACCATCACGAGACGCTGATGGAGAAGTACGTCGAGGGTGAGGAGCCAGAGGCCAAGGAGCTCCGCGAGGCCCTTCGGGACGCCACTCTGGCCGTGGATGGCACCCCCGTCCTGTGCGGCTCCGCCTTCAAGAACAAGGGCATACAGCCGCTGCTCGATGCGGTGGTCGACTACCTGCCGTCGCCGCAGGAGGTTCCCCCGATCGGAGGAACCATCCCCGGCGGTCGGGAGCGGGCCACCCGGAAGGCCGACGACGAGGAGCCGTTCGCCGCCCTGGCGTTCAAGATCATGTCCGACCCCTACGTCGGCCGGTTGACGTATTTCCGGGTCTACTCGGGGACGTTGCGGGCCGGGGCCCACGTCCAGAACGTGACCAAGGACCGGAAGGAGCGGATCGGTCGCCTCCTCCAGATGCACGCCAATCACCGCGAGGACAAGGAGGCGGTGTTCGCCGGCGACATCGTGGCCGCCGTCGGGCTGAAACACACCTCGACCGGAGACACTCTGGCCGACCCCTCGAACCCGATCCTCCTGGAGTCGATGTCGTTCCCCGCCCCGGTGATCTCGGTGGCCATCGAGCCGAAGACCAAGGCCGACCAGGACAAGCTCTCCCAGGCCCTGGGCCGGCTGGCGGACGAGGACCCCACGTTCCTGGTCCGGTTCGACGACGAGACCGGGCAGACGGTGATCTCGGGGATGGGGGAGCTCCACCTGGAGGTCCTGGTGGACCGGCTGACCAGGGAATTCGGGGTGGGGGCCAACGTTGGCAGGCCCCAGGTGGCCTACCGGGAGACGATCCGGAAGCCCGTCCAGAAGGTCGACGCCCGGTACGTCAAGCAGACCGGCGGTCGCGGTCAGTACGGCCACGTGGTGATCGACCTCGAGCCCACGGGGCCGGGAGGCGGGTACGAGTTCGTGAACAAGATCACCGGCGGGGACATCCCCAGGGAGTACATCCCCTCGGTCGACCAAGGCATCCAGGAGGCGATGGAGACCGGCGTGGTCGCCGGATACCCCCTGGTCGACGTCCGGGCCACGCTGGTAGGGGGCTCGTACCACGAGGTCGACTCGTCCGAGGTGGCGTTCAAGGTTGCCGGCCAGATTGCGCTCCGAGACGGCGCTCGCAAGGCAGACCCGGTCCTGCTCGAGCCGGTGATGCAGATCGAGGTGGTCACGCCGGAGGACTACATGGGGGACGTGATCGCCGACCTGACCGGCCGTCGGGGCAAGGTCGAGCGGATGGAGCAGCGGGCGTCGAGCCAGTCGATCCGGGCCCTGGTTCCGCTGGCGGAGATGTTCGGGTATGCCACCGACTTGCGGTCCAAGACCCAGGGCCGGGCGACCTACACGATGCAGTTCCACTCGTACCAGGAGGTCCCCGCGAACATCGCCCGAGAGATCGTGGCCCGGGT
>DASQTB010000004.1:0-31507 GCA_035642095.1 Actinomycetota bacterium
GGAGATGTTCCGAAAGCTCCTGGACGAGGTCCAGGCCGGGGACAACGTGGGGGTCCTCCTCCGGGGGATCGACAAGGAGGACGTGGCCCGGGGCCAGGTCCTGGCCCAGCCGAGGTCGATCACCCCCCACACCGACTTCACAGCCCAGGTGTACGTCCTGTCCAAGGACGAGGGGGGCCGGCACACCCCGTTCGTCACCGGGTACCAGCCCCAGTTCTACTTCCGGACCACCGACGTGACCGGCCAGATCGCGCTGCCGGAGGGGACCGAGATGGTCATGCCCGGGGACAACGTGGAGATGTCGGTGGTCCTGGAGAAGCCCATCGCCATGGAGGAGGGCCTCCGGTTCGCCATCCGGGAGGGCGGCCGGACCGTGGGCGCCGGACGGGTAACCGGGGTCACCAAGTAGAGGAGCGAGGGTGGCGGGACCGAAGATCCGGATCAAGCTCAGGGCCTACGACCATGAGCTGCTCGACAAGGCCGCGGGCCAGATCCTCGAGCACGTCCAGCGCACCGGCGCTCGGGTGGTCGGTCCCGTCCCGCTGCCCACCGAGCGGTCGATCTACACCGTGATCCGGTCGCCGCACAAGGACAAGGACAGCCGTGAGCACTTCCAGATGCTGACCCACAAGCGATTGATCGACATCCATGACGCCACGTCCAAGACCGTCCAGGAGCTCCAGCGGTTGAACCTGGCGGCCGGCGTGGACATCGAGATCAAGCTGTAGGAGAGGCGGAGAGCGAAGGAGATGGGCGCCAAAGGGATCCTCGGGGAGAAGCTGGGCATGACCCAGCTCTTCACCGACGAGGGCCGGGCCGTGCCGGTCACGGTCATCAAGGCCGGCCCCTGCCGGGTGGTCCAGGTGAAGACCCCCAAGACGGACGGGTACGCGGCCGTGCAGCTCTCCTACGGCGCGGTGGGCCGGACGCCGAAGCCGCTGGCCGGTCATTACGGCAAGGCGGACGCTGCCCCCGCTCGGTACCTGGTCGAGCTTCGGACCGACGAACCGTTCCAAGCGGGCCAGGAGCTTCGGGTGGATGTGTTCCAGCCGGGAGACCGGACCGACGTGGTCGGTGTATCGAAGGGCAAGGGGTTCGCCGGCCCGATGAAGCGACACGGCTTCGCCGGCCTGTCTGCGTCTCACGGCACCGAGCGGAAGCATCGAAGCCCGGGGGCCATCGGCGCCTGCGCCACTCCTTCCCGGGTGTTCCGCGGAACCAAGATGGCCGGGCAGATGGGCAACCAGCGGGTCACGGTGTTGAACCTGGAGGTGGTCGAGGCCGACGCCGAGCGCGGCCTCCTCCTCCTCAAGGGAGCGGTCCCGGGGCCCATCGGCGGGCTGGTGATGGTGCGGTCCAGCGTCAAGACGACCGACGGAAGGAAGAGCGCTTGATGCCAACCATCGACCTGCTGGACCAGGCCGGGAAGAAGGTCGGCGACCAGGAGCTCGATCCGGCCGTGTTCGACGTCCAGGTCAACGTGCCAGTGATGCATCAGGTCGTCGTGGCCGGGATGGCGGCCCAGAGGGCCGGGACCCACTCCACCAAGACCAGGGCCGAGGTGTCGGGCGGCGGCCGCAAGCCGTGGCGGCAGAAGGGGACCGGCCGGGCCCGTCACGGGTCGAATCGGTCACCGATCTGGATCGGGGGAGGGGTAGCCCACGGCCCCCGGCCTCGGGAGCACGACATGCGGGTGCCCAAGAAGATGAAGCGGCTGGCCCTCCGGTCGGCCCTCACGGATCGGGCCCGGCAGGAGCGGATCAAGGTGCTGGACGACCTGTCCTTCGACGAGCCCAACACGAAGGACGCCCTGGGCGTGCTGGAGTCGATCGAGGCCCAGGGTCTGGTGCTGCTGGTCCTCCCCGAGCCCCAGGACGTCGTGGAGAAGTCGTTCCGGAACCTGTCCCACGTCAAGGTGACGTATCCGGGACGGCTCGGAACCTATGAGGTCCTGGCAGCGGACTGGATCGTTCTCACCCGTCCGGCCCTCGAGGCGGTGAGACCGTGAAGAGTCCCCGGGATGTGATCATCCGGCCGATGGTCTCGGAGAAGTCGTACGCCGGCCTGGAGCAGAACCACTACACGTTCCTGGTCGCCCCGGACTCGAACAAGACCGAGATCAAGGAGGCCGTGCAGAAGATCTGGAACGTCCGGGTCCTCCGGGTGAACACGATGAACAGGAAGGGCAAGGAGAAGCGGTTCCGGTACACCCGAGGGAAGCGACCCGACCAGAAGATGGCCATGGTCACCCTGGCCGAGGGTGACTCGATCGAGATCTTCGAGCAGAAGTGAGCATGAGATGGCGCTGAGGAAGCACAAGCCGACGACACCGGGACGACGAGGATCCTCGGTCTCCGACTTCTCCGAGGTCACCCGGGATCGGCCGGAGCGGTCGCTGACCGCGAAAGTCTCGAAGAAGGCCGGACGCAACGCCTACGGCCGGATCACCACCCGGCACCGAGGCGGTGGACACAAGCGCCGCTACCGGGTGATCGACTTCCGGCGGACCAAGGACGGCATCCCGGCCAGGGTCGCCCAGATCGAGTACGACCCGAACCGGACGGCCCGGATCGCGCTGCTCCACTACGCGGATGGGGAGAAGCGATACATCCTGGCGCCTCAGAACCTGAAGGTCGGGGACCGCCTGGCGTCCGGTCCTTCGGCGGACGTCCGTGCCGGGAATGCCCTTCCCCTGGCGAACATCCCCGTGGGCACGGTGGTTCATGCCGTGGAACTTCGGCCGGGTCAGGGCGCCAAGATGGCTCGGTCGGCGGGGGCCTCGGTGCAGATCGTGGCCAAGGAGAGCGGCCTCGCCCAGCTCCGACTGCCGTCGGGAGAGATCCGGATGGTGGATCTGAAGTGCCGGGCCACCGTCGGAGCGGTGGGCAACCCGGAACACGAGCTGATCGCGTGGGGCAAGGCCGGACGGAACAGGTGGCGAGGGAAGCGGCCCAGCGTCCGGGGGGTGGCCATGAACCCGGTCGACCACCCGCTCGGCGGCGGCGAGGGGAAGTCATCCGGTGGCCGGCACCCTACATCGCCGTGGGGGAAGACCGAGGGCCGCACCCGGAAGAAGGGCAAGCCCTCGGACCGGTACATCGTCCGCCGCCGGAGGAAGAAGGGAAGGACCTAGATGCCGCGCTCGGTGAAGAAGGGACCGTTCGTCGACGACCATCTCCTGAAGAAGGTCGACGACATGAACAGGAGTGGACACAAGCGGGTGATCCGGACCTGGTCCCGCCGGTCCACGATCATCCCCGAGATGGTGGGTCACACCATCGCGGTGCACGACGGCCGCAAGCACGTCCCCGTGTTCGTCACCGAGGCGATGGTCGGGCACAAGCTCGGGGAGTTCGCTCCGACCCGGGTGTTCCGGACCCACGGGCATCACACCGAGCGAAGCACGGCGCTGAAGTAGGAGGACCATGCAAGCACGGGCCAAGGCCAGATTCGTCCGGGTGTCGCCGCGGAAGGCTCGGCGGGCGATCGAGCTCATCCGCGGGAGGCCCGCTGGGGAGGCTCGGCGCATCCTGGCGTTCTCCCCGATCGGCGCGGCTCGGCCGGTCCGGAAGGTGCTGGATTCAGCGATCGCCAACGCCGAGCAGAACCCGGGCGTGATCTCCGACAATCTCGTGGTGGCCCGGGCGTTCGTCGACGAGGGCCCCACGTTGCACCGGTGGCGCCCCCGAGCGCTGGGCCGGGCCACGCGGATCCGGAAGCGGACCAGTCACATCACGGTCGTGGTGGAGACCGTCGGGGAGGTGAGCGGCGTTGGGGCAGAAGGTTAATCCCTACGGGTTCCGCCTCGGGGTCATCTACCCGTGGAAGTCGCGGTGGTACGCGGGCAAGGCGGACTACCGGACGGCGCTGCACGAGGACATCGCCATCCGCGATTACATCCGGTTGCATCTGTCGCGGGCCGGTATCTCGGGCATCGACATCGAGCGCAAGGGCGATCAGGTGCAGGTCTACATCCGAACCGCCCGGCCGGGCATCGTCATCGGCCGGAAGGGCGCCGAGGTCGAGCGGGTCCGGAAGGACCTGGAGCGGATGACGGCCAAGCGGGTCGACGTCAAGGTCGAGGACATGAATCAGGCGGCCACCGAGTCGAGGCCGGAGACGGACGCTCAGCTCCTGGCCCAGGGCACGGCCGAGCAGCTCCAGGGGCGGGTGTCGTTCCGCCGGGCCATGCGACGGACCGTGCAGACCGCGATGCGGTCGGGTGCCCTGGGGGTCCGGGTCCAGTGTTCGGGCCGCCTGGGAGGCATCGAGATGTCCCGCCGGGAATGGTACCGGGAGGGCCGGGTTCCCCTTCACACCCTGCGGGCCAAGATCGACTACGGCTTCGCCGAGGCCAAGACGACGTTCGGGCGCATCGGCGCGAAGGTGTGGGTGTACCAGGGCGACGAGATCCCTCTCGAGGAGATCGAGACCGAGCGGGCCCGGGCCCGGGCGCTGGCCGGCGTCGCCGTTGGCCCCACCGGGGCCTCAACCGGCGCGCTGATCACGGACGAGAAGGAGATGCGCGAGGTGTCCGCCCCCGACGACACGCCTCCGCCCGAGCAGGAGCCATCCGAGCCTTCGCCCGAGGAACCCGCCAAGGCCGTCGGGCCGCCTTCGGTCACAAGAGGGGTTCCCTCCGGCGGCCCTCCGGCCCCGGAAGTCGGACCCGACGAGTCGCAGGACACCGACCGCTCCAAGGGGGCCGAGGGGCCCTCGGAGGGAGGTCCCCGTGTGACCGAAGAGGGCCCTGAAGGCCCACCCAGCGAGGAGCCACCGGCGAGCACTGAGGGTGAGAGCTGATGCTGCAGCCCAAGAAGGTCAAGCATCGGAAGCAGCAGCGGGGCCGGATGCGGGGCAAGGCCAAGGGCGGCACCGAGGTGGCCTTCGGCGACTACGGGCTGGTGGCGCTGGAACCCGGGTGGATCAGCAACCGGCAGATCGAAGCGGCCCGGGTGGCGATGACCCGTCACATCCGCCGGGGGGGCAAGGTGTGGATCAACATCTTCCCCGACAAGCCGGTGACCAAGAAGCCCGCCGAGACCCGGATGGGGTCGGGCAAGGGCAACCCCGAGCTGTGGGTGGCCGTGGTGAAGCCGGGTCGGGTCATGTTCGAGCTGTCGGGCGTCTCCGAAGAGGTGGCCCGAGAGGCTATCAGTCGTGCCGCGCACAAGCTCCCCATCCGCTCGAAGTTCGTGACCCGTCTGGGAGGGGTGGTCGGGTGACCCGGCCCTCCGAGCTCCGTGATCTCCCGGAGGACGAGCTCCGGGCCCGGCTGGATTCGTCCAAGGAGGAGCTGTTCAACCTGCGGTTCCAGCTGGCCACGGGACAGCTCGACAACCCCATGCGGATCAAGGACGTTCGTCACGAGATCGCTCGCCTGATGACCGTGCTCACCGAGCGAGCTCTGGCCGCCGAGCAGGAGGAGGAGGAGGCCTCGTGACCGAGCGCGGGGAGCGCAAGGTGCGGACCGGCGTGGTGGTCTCGGACCGGATGGACAAGACCGTCGTCGTCCAGATCGAGGGCCGGAAGCCACATCCGTTGTACAGGAAGATGGTCCGCCGGACCGCCAAGCTGCACGCCCACGACGAGTCGAATGAGGCCCGGGTGGGCGACATGGTCCGGCTCATGGAGACCCGGCCGCTGTCGAAGACGAAGCGGTGGCGGGTTGTGGAGATCGTGGAGAAGGCCAAGTGATCCAGCAGGAATCACGGGTTCGGGTGGCCGACAACACGGGAGCCAAGGAAGTCCTGTGCATCCGCGTGCTGGGCGGGTCCGGTCGACGCTATGCCGGCGTCGGTGACATCATCGTCGGAGCCGTCAAGGACGCCCTTCCGGGGGCCGGAGTGAAGAAGGGCGACGTGGTCAAGGCGGTGGTCGTTCGGACGGCCAAGGAGAAGCGTCGGCTCGACGGCTCGTACATCAAGTTCGACGACAACGCCGTCGTGCTGATCAACGAGCAGCAGCAGCCCCGGGGCACCCGGATCTTCGGCCCCGTGGCTCGCGAGCTGAGGGAGAAGCGATTCATGCGCATCATCTCGCTGGCGCCGGAGGTGCTCTGAGTGCCCGGCGTTCACATCAAGAAGGACGACGAGGTCCAGGTCCTCCACGGGAAGGATCGGGGCACCCGGGGACGGGTGGTCCGGGTCCTGCCCCGGGAAGCCCGGGTCATGGTCGAGGGCGTGGCCCGGGCCAAGAAGCACACCCGGATCCGAGCCACCCGTCGCGGCGCGCAAGAGGGCGGGATCATCGACATCGAGCAGTTCGTCGACATCTCGAACGTGGCCGTTGTGTGCAAGTCGTGCGGGCAACCGACCAGGGTCGGATTCCGTCGCGACGACGAGGGCAACAAGCATCGGGTGTGCCGGAAGTGTGGAGCGGACCTCTGATGGCCGATCGTCCTCGCCTGAAGCAGCGGTATGGCGACGAGTTGGTCCCCGCGCTGCAGCGGGAGCTCGGCTACCCGAACCCGATGCAGGTCCCCAGGCTCGAGAAGATCGTGGTCAACGTCGGAGTGGGCGAGGCTGCCCGGGAGGCCAAGGCCCTCGATGGCGCGCTCAGCGACCTGGCTACCATCACCGGGCAGAAGCCGTTGGTCACGAAGGCCAAGAAGTCGATCGCGGGGTTCAAGCTCCGGGAGGGGATGTCGATCGGCGCCAAGGTCACCCTCCGAGGCGATAGGATGTGGGAGTTCCTGGACCGTCTGCTGGCCACTGCGCTGCCGCGGATCCGGGACTTCCGGGGCCTCGACTCGGGCGCGTTCGACGGTCGGGGTAACTACACGCTGGGTCTCACCGAGCAGCTCGTGTTCCCGGAGATCGATTACGACAAGATCGACGCCGTCCGGGGGATGGACATCACCGTGGTGACCACGGCTCGGGGTGACGACGAGGGCCGGGCCGTCCTGCGGGCCCTCGGGTTCCCGTTCAGGGGGGAGCCCGCGGTGACCGCCGGAGCGGCGTGAGAGAAGAGACATGGCGAAGAAGGCGCTGATCAACAAGTCGAGGCGACGGCCGAAGTTCTCGGCCCGGGCCTACACCCGGTGCCGGCGGTGTGGCCGCCAGCGGGCGGTATACCGCCGGTTCGCGTTGTGCCGCATCTGTTTCCGGGAGTTGGCCCATGCGGGAGAGATCCCCGGTGTGACGAAGGCGTCGTGGTGATCCCGAGATGCTGACCGACCCCATCGCCGACATGCTGACCCGGATCCGGAATGCCAACACGGCGTACAAGGAAGAGGTGGAGATCCCGGCCTCCCGGCTGAAGGAGGAGGTGGCCCGGGTCCTGGCCCGCGAGGGATACGTCCAGGGATTCCGGTTGGATGGCGAGGAGCCGAAACGTCGCATCGTGGTGGAGATGAAGTACGGACCGGATCGGGAGCGCACGATCAGCGGCCTCAAGCGGGTGTCGAGGCCGGGTCGGCGCGTGTACGTGGATCGCGGCAACCTCCCCCGGGTCCTGGGCGGCCTGGGCGTGTCGATCCTGTCGACCTCCCAAGGCCTGCTGACGGACCGGCAAGCGGCTCGTCGCGGGGTGGGCGGCGAGGTCCTGTGCCAGGTGTGGTGAGGAGCGCATGAGCAGAATCGGCAAGCAGCCAGTCGTCATCCCCGATGGCGTCAGCGTCGATGTGAGGGAAGGCACCGTCTCGGTGACGGGCCCCGGGGGCACCCTCACACAGGCCGTGGCTCGCGACATGAGGGTCTCGGTGCAGGATGGCGAGGTGCGGGTAGAGCGCCCGTCGGACGAGCGGGAGCATCGCTCGCTCCACGGGCTGACCCGTTCGCTGATCGCCAACATGGTCGAGGGGGTGACCCGCGGGTTCCAGAAGACGCTGGAGATCCACGGCGTTGGCTACCGCGTTGCCCTCAAGGGCCGCGATCTGGAGCTCCAGGTCGGGTTCTCGCATTCGGTCCCGTTCCGTGCTCCCGAGGGGATCGAATTCGACGTTCCGGCGCCGAACCGCATCGTGGTGAAGGGGATCGACAAGCAGCTGGTCGGTGAGACCGCAGCCAGGATCCGGAAGGTCCGCAAGCCCGAGCCGTACAAGGGCAAGGGGATCCGCTACGAGGGCGAATACGTTCGCAAGAAGGCCGGCAAGGCGGCCAAGGGTGCGGTGGCGTGATGGACGTCCGTCGCAAGCGGGCCGGGCGCCTTCGCCGCCACAGCCGGGTCCGGAGGAAGATCCGGGGCGGCGCCGAGCGACCTCGCCTGGCGGTCTACCGGTCGAACCGGCACATCTACGCCCAGCTCGTCGACGACGATGCCGGCCGAACGCTGGCCGCGGCGTCGTCGTTGGAGAACGGGGTGCAGACCGGAGGCAAGCAGGACACGGCCAAGGTCATCGGCCGGCTCATCGCCCAGCGGGCCAAGGAGGCCGGCGTGGAGCGGGCGGTCTTCGACCGTGGGGGCCGGCTGTACCACGGCAGGGTTCGCCAGCTTGCCGAGGGCGCCCGCGAAGGAGGGCTTCGCCTGTGAGGCGATACGACAGCGCCGACCAGCGGTCTCCGTACGAGGAGCGTGTGGTGGCCATCAACCGAGTGGCCAAGGTGGTCAAGGGCGGCCGCCGATTCTCGTTCGCCGCCCTGGTCGTCGTGGGCGACACGGCCGGCCGGGTCGGTATCGGCTACGGCAAGGCCAAGGAGGTCCCGGCCGCGATCCAGAAGGGTGTCGAGGACGCCAAGCGGAACCTGTTCGAGGTGCCGCTGATGGGGACCACGATCCCCCACCGGGTCCTCGGTCGGGACGCGGGGGGCCAGGTTCTGCTGAAGCCTGCCGCGCCGGGCACCGGCGTCATCGCCGGCGGGCCGGTCCGGGCGGTCGTCGAGTGCGCCGGCATCAAGGACATCCTGTCGAAGTCCCTCGGCTCCGATAACGCCATCAACATCGTCCACGCCACGATGCAGGGCCTCCGGAGCCTCCGACGGCCGGAGGAGATCGCCCGCCTCCGCGGGCTCGATGTCCATCGCGTGGCTCCCAAGCCGATGCTCGAGGCCATGCGGGAGGCGGAGGAGCGCAATCGGACGGCCCGAGCGGAAGCGGGGACGCTGGAGGAGGACCGTGCCTAGGCTGAAGGTCACCCAGGTCCGCGGGCTTGCGGGGAAGCCCCGGCCCCAGCGGGACACCCTCCGGGCACTCGGGCTCCGGCGGATCCGTCACGCCGTGGTCAAGGAGGATCGGCCCGAGATCAGAGGCATGATCGCCCGGGTCCGCCACCTGGTCGACGTCGAGGAGGTCGAGTGAGGCTCCACCACCTCCGTCCGCCCCCCGGAGCCAGGCGCGACCGAAGGCGGGTCGGTCGGGGCCGCTCGGCCGGACAGGGCAAGACCGCCGGCCGGGGAACCAAGGGCTACCTGGCCAGGAATCCGAAGAAGGTGGGGTACGAGGGCGGTCAGATGCCTCTCACCCGGCGGGTACCCAAGGAACCGGGATTCACCAACCCGAACCGCCGGGAGTGGGCCGTGGTGAACGTGGAACGCCTGGCCCAGCGGTTCGACAAGGGCACCACGGTGACGCCCGAGGTCATGGCGGAGGCCGGCCTGGTCCGACGCCGCCGGCCGGTCAAGGTGCTGGGCCAGGGTGAGATGGCCCATGCCCTCACGGTCCAGGCCCACGGCTTCACCCGCTCGGCCCGCCGTAAGATCGAGCAGGCCGGCGGCCGGGCGGAGGTCGTCGACCAGGACCGCCGGGCGCGGGAGTAAACTAGGCGCCCCGCCGGGGAGGAGCGGATGCTCAGGGCCTTCGTCAACGCGTTCAAGATCCCGGATCTTCGGAAGAAGATCCTGTTCACCCTGTTCATCATCGCCGTGTACCGGGTGGGGTCGTTCCTGCCCCTCCCGAACATCGACGTCGAGGTGCTGGCCGGCCAGGCCAACCAGACCCAGGGCTTCCTCTCGTTCATCAACCTGTTCTCCGGCGGTGCGCTTTCGCGGCTGGCCGTATTCGCGCTGGGCATCATGCCGTACATCACCTCGTCGATCATCATGCAGCTCCTGGTGGTGGTCATCCCGAAGC
This sequence comes from Actinomycetota bacterium, assembly GCA_035642095.1. GTDB lineage: Bacteria > Actinomycetota > UBA4738 > UBA4738 > CALAEC01 > DASQTB01. The sequence continues at coordinate 10,009 of DASQTB010000004.1, forward strand.
TGGAGCAGTGGCGGAAGCAGGGTGAGGTCGGGCAGAAGCGCATCACCCAGTGGACCCGGTACATGACGGTGGCCCTGGCCCTCCTCCAGTCGACCGGCCTGATCTTCCTGTTCAACAACCAGCTCCCCGGGGTGATCCGGCAGTTCACGCCGTCGCGGGTGGCCTTCATGGTCCTGACGCTGACCGCTGGGACGGCGCTCATCATGTGGCTCGGCGAGTTGATCACCCAGCGGGGCATCGGGAACGGGATGTCGATGCTGATCTTCACCAGCGTCATCTCCGAGCTGCCCTCGCAGGGGTACACCGTTCTCCAGCGAGGGGGTGTGGCCTTCGGCATCATCGTGACGCTCGGACTGCTGATCATCCTGGCCGTGGTCTTCATGGAGCAGGGCCAGCGCCGGATCCCGGTGCAGTACGCCAAACGCGTGGTGGGCCGGCGGATGACCCAGGGCGGCAGCACCTACATCCCGCTGAAGGTCAACCAGGCCGGGGTGATCCCGATCATCTTCGCCTCGTCCGTGCTGTACTTCCCTTCGCTGCTGGGATCCGTGGTCCAGTGGCAGCCGTTCCAGAACTTCCTCAACAACCATCTGGTGAACCCGGCCAGCCCCGTCTACATCACGATCTACGGGCTCCTGGTGGTGTTCTTCGCCTACTTCTACACGGCGATCTCCTTCAACCCGGTGGACACCGCCGACAACATCCGCAAGTACGGCGGGTTCATCCCCGGGATCCGGCCGGGAAAGCCGACCGCCGACCACCTGGACCACATCCTGTCCCGGATCACGCTGCCCGGGTCCCTGTTTCTTGCTGTGATCGCGTTGATCCCCTCCATCGCCCTCATCGTGATGGGGGTCAACGTGAACGCGTTCCCGTTCGGTGGCACCTCCGTCCTGATCGTGGTGGGCGTGGCCCTGGAGACCATGAAACAGCTCGAGTCCCAGCTGACCATGCGCCACTACGAAGGGTTCCTCGGGTAGCGCGGTGCGCATCGTCCTGCTGGGCCCGCCGGGGGCGGGGAAGGGAACCCAGGCGCACCGTTTGGCGGACTACTACGGCGTTCGATTGATCGCCACCGGTGACATCTTCCGGAGGAACGTCCGCCAGGAGACCCCTCTCGGTCTCAAGGCGAAGTCGTACATGGAGGCCGGCGAGCTGGTGCCGGACGATGTGGTCATCGGGATGCTCCTGGAGGAGCTCCGGAGGTCGCCGAACGGCTTTGTGCTGGACGGCTTTCCCCGAACCCTCCCCCAGGCCCTGGCCCTGGAGGAGGCCCTGGCCGCGGCGGGCCAGCCGCTCGACGCCGCGCTCAAGTATGTGATCCCGGATGAGGTCACGGTGGCTCGGCTAGCGGGGCGGCGAACCTGCACCCACTGCGAGCGAACCTACAACCTGGAGTTCAAGCCCCCGAAGGTCGAGGGGATCTGCGACAACTGCGGGGGCGAGCTGGTCCAGCGGGAAGACGATCGCGAGGAGACCGTCCGTCACCGCCTGGAGATCTACCACCGCGACACGGAGCCCCTTCAGAAGTTCTACTGGGAGCGAGGGCTCCTCCGGGAAGTCGACGCGGTGGGGGAAGTGGAGAGGATCACTCGCCGCGCCATCGGCGCGCTCGAGGACCTGGCCCGGACGTAGCGTGATCGTCCTCAAGTCGCCGCAGGAGATCGAGAAGATGCGGCGAGCCGGTCGCATCGTGGCCGACACCCGGCGGAAGGTGGCCGAAGCGGTCCGTCCCGGGATCACCACGGCCCGGCTCGACGCCGTGGCCGAGGACAGCATCCGGGCCGCGGGCGCGACGCCGTCGTTCAAGGGCTACGGGGGAGGCGGCGGAAGGCCGCCGTTCCCCGCGTCGATCTGTGCCTCGGTGAACGATCAGGTGGTCCACGGCATCCCGGGCGATCGGGTGCTCACCGACGGCGATCTCCTCTCCCTCGACTTCGGGGCCATCTGGGAGGGGTACCACGGCGACTCGGCGCTCACCGTGTTCGTCGGTGAGCCTCCCTCGGCCGAGGCCGAGAAGCTGGTCCTTGTCACCGAGGAGGCGCTGGAGGCCGGTATCTCCCAGATCCGGCCGGGCAAGCGCATGTCCGACATCGGCCACGCCGTGCAGCACGTGGTGGAAGGGGCCGGGTTCAGCGTGGTCCGGGAGTACGTCGGTCACGGGATCGGCCAGCAGATGCACGAGGACCCACAGATCCCCAACTATGGGCCCCCGGGCCACGGGCCGGAGCTCCGCCCGGGCATGGTCCTGGCCGTCGAGCCGATGGTCAACGTGGGGGGCTGGGAGACCCGGGTCCTGGACGATGAGTGGACCGTGGTCACGGCCGACGGGAGCCTGTCGGCACACTTCGAGCACACCATCGCCTGCACCGAGGACGGCCCCGAGGTCCTGACCGTCGGTTGACCCGTTCGTCCTGGTTGGAGGCATTGTCGTGGACGACCGCGGCGAGGCTGCCCTATACTTCGGGTGGCCCCCTTCGCGGGGGCCGATTCTGGCGTGGAATGGATCCCTGGGAGCGCGCGTTGAAGGTACGGCCGTCCGTGAGGAAGATGTGCGAGAAGTGCAAGGTCATCCGGCGACGGGGCCGGGTCATGGTGATCTGCGCGAACCCCAGGCACAAGCAGCGCCAGGGCTGAGGGAGGGACGGGAGTGGCCAGGATCGCAGGGGTCGACCTTCCCCGCGACAAGCGGGTGGGCGTGGCCCTGACCTACATCTACGGGATGGGGGCCACCAAAGCCAGGCAGACCGTGGCTGGGGCCCGGATCGAGGAGGGCACCCGAGTGCGGGACCTCTCCGAGGACGAGGTCGTCAGGATCCGAGAGTGGATCGACCAGAACTACAAGGTGGAGGGCGATCTTCGCCGGGACGTGGCCCAGGACATCAAGCGGAAGATCGAGATCGGCGCCTACCAGGGCCTCCGCCATCGCCGGAGCCTCCCGGTCCACGGGCAGCGGACCCACACGAACGCCCGGACCCGAAAGGGGCCGAAGAAGACCGTGGGCATCAAGCGGAAGGTAGGGAAGTAGGTGGCCAAGCCGAAGAAGAAGACCCGCAAGAAGGAGAAGAAGAACATCGCCCACGGGGCCGCCCACATCAAGTCGACGTTCAACAACACGATCATCACGATCACGGATCTGGAGGGGAACACGATCTCGTGGGCCAGCGCCGGCAACGTGGGGTTCAAGGGCTCCCGAAAATCCACCCCCTTCGCGGCCCAGCTCGCGGCGGAGGCGGCGGCCCGGCGAGCCCAGGAACACGGCGTGAAGAAGGTGGAGGTGTTCGTCAAGGGCCCCGGCTCGGGACGGGAGACGGCGATCCGCTCGCTGGCCGCCACGGGGCTCGAGATCTTGGGGATCAATGATGTGACCCCCGTGCCGCACAACGGGTGCCGGCCCCGGAAGCGCCGGAGGGTGTAACGGACCACCGGCTGGAGGCCGGTGGCAGAGACGGTGGGGCAGGATTGGATGATCCCCCGCCGAGGAGGGATGCAGTGTGCTGATCGTCGCAAGGCCCACCATCAAGGAAGATTCCATCAGCCCCACGCGGGCAAAGTTCATCATCGAGCCGCTGGAGCCGGGGTTCGGCTACACGCTGGGCAACGCCCTCCGGCGGACGCTGCTCTCCTCGATCCCCGGGGCCGCCGTTTCCTCGGTGAAGATCGAGGGCGTGCTTCATGAGTTCTCCACGATCCAGGGCGTTACCGAGGACGTAACGGACATCGTCCTCAACGTCAAGGAAATGGTGATCCGCTCCGAGCTCGACGAGCCGGCCACCCTGTACCTCAAGGCGAAGGGGCCCGGCGACGTCAAGGCCGGAGACATCTCTCCCCCCGCCGGGGTGGAGATCCTCAACCCGGACCTTCATATCGCCACGCTCGGCGGCCGGGCCGGTGTGGAGATGGAGCTCACGGTGGAGCGCGGCGTCGGGTACCGGGCCGCCGACCAGAACAAGAACCCGCGCGACCCCATCGGCGTGATCCCGGTCGACTCGATCTTCTCGCCGGTCCGTCGGGTGTCGTATGCCGTGGAGGCCACGCGGGTCGAGCAGATGACCGACCGGGATCGGCTCATCCTCGACGTCCAGACAGACGGCTCGGTCTCGCCCCGCGAGGCGGTGGCCTCGGCGGGCACCACGCTGGTGGAGCTGGCCAACCTGTTCGGCGACCTGACCGAGAGCCCCGGTCTGTCGCTGGGCCCCGCCGAGGGCGAGGGTGAAATGGCCGGGGACCTGGCGCTTCCCATCGAGGAGCTGAACCTCTCGGTCCGGTCGTACAACTGCCTCAAGCGGGAGGGCATCAACAGCGTCGGAGAGCTCGTGCAGCGCAGCGAGCAGGAGCTGACCGACATCCGGAACTTCGGGCAGAAGTCGATCGACGAGGTGAAGTCGAAGCTCGAGGAGCTCGGGCTGGGGCTCCGGGAGGGCTAGCGTGCCGAGGCCGACCAAGGGCGCTCGGCTGGGGGCCGGACCGGCGCATCAAAAGCTGATGCTGGGCGGGCTGGCCGCGGCGCTGTTCGAGCACGAGAAGGTCCGGACCACCGAGGCCAAGGCAAAGGCTCTCCGCCCGCTGGCCGAGCGCCTGATCAGCTTCGCCAAGCGAGGCGACGTCCACGCTCGCCGCCAGGTGCTTCGGCTGATCCCCGATCGCGACGTGGTCCATCGTCTCTTCGACGAGATCGGCCCCCGGATGGCGGAGCGGAACGGGGGCTACACCCGGATCCTGAAGCTCGGGCCGCGCAGGGGCGACGGAGCCCCGATGGCCCAGATCGAGCTGGTCGACCGCACCGTCGAAGAGTAGCTCTAGGTCCGTCGTGGCCGTTCTGAAGCTCGTCCTGGCCTACGACGGTACCGACTTCCGCGGGTTCGCTCGTCAGCCGGGGCACCGCACGGTGGAGGGTGTGCTTCTCGACGGGCTGGAGCGGGTCCTGGGACGGCGACCCTCGCTCTCGGCCGGAGGCCGAACCGACGCCGGCGTCCACGCCGAGGGCCAGGTCGTCTCCCTGGAGGCCGAGCAGGATCCCCGGCTGGTGGCCCGGGCCCTGAACGGGATGCTGGCCCCCGAGGTGGTGGTCCGCCGGGCGAGTCGGGCCCCGAAGGGTTTCGATGCCCGCCGGAGCGCCACGGCACGTCGGTATCGGTACCGGATCCGGACCGGCGAGGTCCCCGATCCCTTCACCGCCCGGTACGAGTGGCACCGGCCGGGCCGGTACCGCCCCGCCCCGATGAGGCTGGCCGCTCGTCATCTTCGCGGCGCCCACGACTTCGCCTCCTTCTGCCGCCCGCCCAAGGACGGAGGATCCACGGTGCGAACGCTCCGAACGCTGACCATCAGCCGGGGCCGGGAGGTCCTCGACATCGGTGTCCGGGCCGACGGGTTCCTCCACCAGATGGTCCGGTCGCTGGTCGGAACGCTGGTCGCGGTGGGAGAGGGCCGCATCGATCCGGAGGCGATCCCGGCGATCCTGTCCGCCCGGGACCGCTCCGCGGCCGGTCCGGTGGCTCCCCCGGACGGGCTGACCCTCGTTTCGGTAACATATGGTCCTCATCCGCGGACCGCAGCCGGTTCCGGCCTGTCTGGAGAGCGATGAAGACCTACAGTCCGAAAGCGAAGGAGATCAGCCGCGCCTGGTACATCGTCGATGCCGACGGCGTCGTCCTCGGCCGGCTCGCTTCCGAGGTCGCCCAGATCCTCCGAGGCAAGCACAAACCGACCTACGCGCCGCATCTCGACGGGGGGGATCACGTCGTGGTGGTTAATGCCTCGCGGATCCGGCTGTCCGGCGAGAAAGCGGCGAAGAAGGTGTACCACCGCCATACCGGCTACCCCGGCGGAATCATGGACATCCCCTACGAGCAGATGCTGGCCCGGCGCCCCGAGCGCGTGGTCGAGCAGGCCATCCGAGGGATGCTGCCCCGGACCCGGCTCGGCCGCCAGATGGCCCGGAAGCTGTCCGTCTACGCCGGGCCGGATCACCCACACGAGGCCCAGAAGCCCGTCCCCCTGCGGCTCGGTGAGGTGCCGGGCCGGACCACCGAGGAGCCCTAGGCATGGCCGATACCACGATCACGAACGGCACCGGCCGCCGGAAGGAGGCTGTGGCCCGGGTCAGGATCGTCCCCGGCTCTGGGAAGTTCGACCTGAACGGCCGGACCCTGGAGGAGTTCTTCCCGTCCCGGACCCAGCGGGTAACCGCCACCGCACCTCTCCGAGTGGCGGGGAAGGAGAAGGAGGTCGACGTCATCGCCCGGCTGGAGGGCGGCGGGGCAACCGGTCAGGCGGGGGCCCTTCGGCACGGCATCGCCCGAGCGCTGGTCGACCTGGACGGCTCCCTCCGAGGGATCCTCAAGAAGGAGGGCTTCCTCACCCGAGACGCCCGGGAAAAGGAGCGCCGGAAGTACGGCCTGAAGAAGGCCCGCAAGGCCCCCCAGTACAGCAAACGCTAGCCCGGCGTTTCCCGCCTGCCGACCCCGTAAGATGCCCGCCGTGGCGCGCCTTTTCGGCACCGACGGCGTTCGAGGGGTGGCGAACCGGGATCTCACCCCCGAACTGGCGTTCTCCATCGGTCGGGCCGCCGTCATCGCCCTGGGAGGTATCCGTCGGCCCAGGCTCGCCGTCGGGCGGGATACGCGGGCGTCCGGCCTGATGCTCGAATCGGCCCTGGCCGCCGGGGCCTGCTCGGCGGGGGGTGACGTGATCAGGGTGGGAACGGTCCCCACCCCCGCGGTGGCCTTCATGACCGCGGACCTTGGGGCTCGGCTGGGCGCGGTCATCTCCGCATCCCACAACCCCGCGGAGGACAACGGGATCAAGCTCTTCTCCGGAGACGGGTTCAAGCTGGCCGACGAGGTCGAGGACGAGATCGAGCGGCTCGTCACGGGCGGCGATGGACCGCGTCCCGAGGGCGGGGACGTCGGCATGATCAGCGACGCCGTGGAGGAGCCGGATCGCTACCTGGACCACCTCGTCGGCGCGGCCGAGGCGAGGCTGGACGGCATGCGGGTCGTGGTCGACGCGGCCAACGGCGCGGCGTGGCGGCTGGGACCCGATGTGCTGCGGCGGCTGGGAGCGACGGTGGAGGCGATCAACGCGGAGCCTGACGGGACCAACATCAACGCCGGATGCGGGGCCACGGTGCCGGAGGTCGTGGCCGGGGCCGTCCGCGACCTGGGCGCGGATGCGGGTGTGGCGTTCGACGGCGATGCCGATCGAGTGATGTTCGCCGACGCCGACGGCAGAGTCGTCGACGGCGATCAGGTCGTCACGGCCTGCGCCACGGCGATGAAGGGGGCCGGCGCGCTGGCCAAGGACACGGTGGTGGTCACGGTCATGGCCAATCTGGGTCTCCGCCGAGCCCTGGGCGAGGGCGGGATCACCGTGCTGGAGACCCAGGTCGGCGACCGCTACGTGTTGGAGGAGATGCGACGGGCAGGTGCGGTCCTCGGCGGGGAGCAGTCCGGTCACGTGATCTTCCTCGACCGGGCCACCACCGGGGATGGGCTTCTGACCGCGGTCAGGTTCCTATCGCTCGCCGCCGCCACGGGCCGCACCGTGGCCGATCTGTCCCGCCTGATGCGGAGGTACCCGCAGGTCCTGGAGAACGTTCGCGTCCGGGAGGCCGGGGCGGTGGCCGGGTCGGAGGCGGTCCTGACCGTGGTCCGGAGGGTCGAGGAGGAGCTGGGTGAGCGGGGCCGGGTCCTGGTCCGGGCTTCCGGAACGGAACCGGTGGTCCGGGTCATGGTCGAGGCCGAGACCCCGGAGGTCGCCCGGCGGCACGCCGCCGCCGTGATCGACGCCGTCCGTCGGGCCGCGGCCTGAGGCGCCGAACGCCCGACCGCGATCCTCGGCCGGTCGACCACCTGGTCGAAGGGGACGGCTTCGGACTCCCCTCCTGCTGTACGATTGCCTCCTCATGTGCGGGATCGTCGGCTATGCCGGCCCCGACGAGGCCCTCCCCGTGGTAATCGAGGGGTTGAAGCGTCTCGAATACAGGGGCTACGACTCGGCCGGGGTGGCCGTGCTCGACGGCGACCTCACCGTCGTCAAGAAGGCCGGGAAGCTCGAGGCGTTGGAGAAGGCGCTGGCCGATGCCGGAGCCGCCGTGCCGCCGGGCCGGGTGGGAATGGGGCACACGCGCTGGGCGACCCACGGACCGCCCACCGACCGGAACGCGCATCCCCACGTGGACTGCGCCGGCCGGATCGCGGTGATCCACAACGGGATCATCGAGAACTTCGACGAGCTGCGGGATCGGCTGGAACTTGAGGGCCACCGGTTTACGTCGGACACGGACACGGAGTGTGTGGCGCATCTCGTGGAGCGGGGCGTTCGAGACGGCCAGGTCCTGGCAGACGCGGTCCGGGCCGCGGTGACGTCGTTGGAGGGGGCCTACGCCCTGGTGGTGCTGTCCGCCGACGAGCCCGACGTGATCGTCGGCGTCCGGGTGTCCTCCCCGATGGTCGTCGGCCTGGGAGACGGCGAGAACCTGGTGGCTTCGGACGCCCCCGCGCTCCTGACCCGAACCAGGCGCATCGTTCCCCTGTCCGACGGGCAGGTTGCGGAGATCCGCGCCGGAGGCGTGCGGATCACGGATCTCGACGGCACGGAGCTCCCCGTCGAGCCGCTGGAGGTCGACTGGGACCTCCGCAGGGCCGAGAAAGGCGGCTTCGAGGACTTCATGCTGAAGGAGATCCACGACCAGCCCATGGCGATCCGGGACACGATCCGGGGGCGGGTCCGGGCCGGCATCCACCGGCTCGACGAGGTCCGGATGAGCGAGAGGGCGATCCGGGCCGTGGACAAGGTCTTCGTGGTCGCCTGCGGGACCGCGTACCACGCCGGCCTGGTGGCGAAGTACGCCATCGAGCACTGGACGCGGCTTCCCGTCGAGATCGACATCGCCAGCGAGTTCCGATACCGCGACCCCGTGCTGGACCGGAACACGCTGACGCTGGCCGTCTCCCAGTCGGGGGAGACGATCGACACGCTGGAGGCGCTTCGTCATGCCCGGGACCAAAGCTCGTGGACGCTGGCCATCACCAACACGGTCGGGTCCTCGGTGTCCCGCGAGGCCGATGCCGTGATGTACACCCACGCCGGTCCGGAGGTGGGCGTGGCGGCGACCAAGACGTTTGCCACCCAGATGGTGGCTTTGGATCTCCTGGCCTTGTACCTGGCTCAGGTCCGCCGGACCATGTTTCCCGAGGAGATCGGCGGGATCGTCGACCGCATGCTCGAGCTGCCCCGCGATGTCCGGCGTGCGCTCCAGCTCGACGGCAGGATCCGGGAGATCGCGGAACGGTACCACCGGGCCTCGGACTTCCTGTTCATCGGCCGGCACACGGGATATCCGGCGGCGCTCGAGGGTGCTCTGAAGCTGAAAGAGATCTCGTACATCCACGCCGAGGGCTACCCCGCCGGGGAGCTCAAGCATGGCCCGATCGCCCTCATCGAGCAGGGCGTCCCGGTGGTCGCCGTGGCCACCGAGTGTCACGTCTACCCCAAGGTCCTGTCGAATATCCAGGAAGTCAAAGCCCGCGGGGCAGAGGTCATTGCGGTGGCGACGGAGGGGAACCGCGAGATCGGCAGGTATACGGACCACGTCATCGAGGTCCCTCGGACGCCCGAGCTCCTCTCGCCGATCGTGGTCTCGGTCCCGCTCCAGCTCCTGGCGTACCACGTGGCCAAGCTCCGGGACTGCGACGTCGACCAGCCCAGGAACCTGGCCAAGTCCGTCACCGTGGAGTAGCGCCGTGCGGATCCTGGGCGTCGGGGTCGACGTCGTGGAGATCGAGCGAGTGCAGCGGCTCCTACGCGAGCGTCCCTCGTTCCGGGAGCGGGTGTTCACGCTCGACGAGCGGCGGTACTGCGACGGGAAGGCGGCCGGCTCCGCCGGTTGCTACGCCGCTCGGTGGGCCGCACGGGAGGCGGCCCGGAAGGCGCTCGGCGGGGTGCGGGGACTGCGGTGGCACGACATCAGCGTCGAGCGAGCCCGCTCCGGGGCGCCGGCCCTGGCTCTGGGAGGGCCGGCCCGGGCTCGGGCCGATCACGTGGGTGTGACCAAGGTGCTCGTGTCGTTCTCGCACGAGCGATCGATCGCCACCGCGTTCTGCGTCGCCGTGGGTCCGTAGCCGATGAAACCCGTTCTCACCGCCGCGGAGACCAGGGCCCTCGACGTCGAGACGGAGGCCCGGGGGACGAGCGTCGAGACCCTGATGGAACGAGCGGGCCACGCCGTGGCCCGGACCGCAGCGTCCCTGGCCGGGGCGACGTACGGGAGCCGAGCCGTGGTCGTGTGCGGGAAGGGCAACAACGGCGGGGACGGCCTGGTAGCCGCTCGCTGGCTGACCCGATGGGGCATGGGGGTGGACGTCTTCCTGCTGGCCGAGCCGGGCTCGGTCGGTGAGCCGGCCTCGACCAACCTCCACGCGCTCACGGCGATGGGTGTTCCCGTTGGCCCGTACTCCCCGGGCCGGGTGGAGCGGGCGCTGAGTCGGGCCGACGTCGCGGTCGACGCGATCTTCGGCATCGGGTTCCGGGGACGGGCCGAAGGCCGGTACCTCGACGCCATCCGGGTCCTCAACGGGACCGACCGGATGATCGCCGTGGTGGCCGTGGATATCCCATCGGGGGTCGAGGGAGACACCGGAGCCGTCCGGGGCCCGGCCGTTATGGCGGACGTGACCGTGACGTTCGGCGCTCCCAAGGTCGGGGTGGTCCTGTTCCCCGGAGCGGCGCATGCCGGAGTGGTCGACGTGGCCGACATCGGCTTCCCCGGGGACCTCCTCCCGGGCGACCTGGAACTGGTGGAGGACCAGGATGCCCGGGACTGGCTCGGCCGGGAGGAGCGATTCGAGACGGACAAACGGGCCGCCGGCGTGGTGCTCGTGCTGGCCGGGTCGCGGACCATGACGGGGGCGCCCGTGCTCGTGGCCGAGGGAGCCTATCGGGCCGGGGCGGGGCTGGTGACCGTTGCCGTGCCGGAGGGCACCCTCCCCGTCGTGCAGGCCGGCCTCCGCGAGGCCACCTTCCTCCCGCTGGCCGAGGGGGCGACGGGCTCGGTGGCCGAGGACGCCTGGACGACCCTGGCTTCAAGGATCCCCTCCTTCGACGCGGTGGCCCTCGGTCCGGGGCTCTCCACGGACCCCGGAACCCAGGCCCTGGTCCGACGGCTGGTCCGGGAGTCACCCCGGCCCCAGGTCGTCGACGCCGACGCCATCAACGCCTTCGCCGGACGAGCCGGCGAGCTGTCCCATCGGGGGGCGGCGACCGTCCTCACCCCCCACGTCAGGGAGTTCGGTCGGCTCTTCGGCGTCCCCGTCGAGGACGTCGTGGAGGATCGAGTGGGGCTCGCCCGGAAAGGAGCGGCGGAGACCGGATGCGTCCTGTTGCTGAAGGGCTCGCGGACGGTAGTCGCCCCGCCCGACGGCCCGACCCGCATCACGGCCACGGGCTCCCCCGTGCTGGCCACGGGCGGCACCGGCGACGTGCTGACCGGCGCCATCGCCGCCCTCCTGGCTCGCGGCCTTCCTCCTCTCGACGCGGCGGGGGTCGGGGCCCACGTCCACGGCATGGCGGGGCGGATCGCCGGTGAACGGACCGGCCAGGGAACGATCGCCGGGGACGTGGCTCGAGCCCTCCCCGAAGCGATCCGGCGGCTCCGGGAGACGCCATGAGCGGTTTCCGCCCCACGGTGGCGGACATCGACCTCACCGCCATCCGCCACAACATCGAGGCGCTCCGGCCGCCTGGTATCGAGCTGATGGCCGTGGTCAAGGCGAACGGATACGGCCACGGCGACGTTCCGGTGGCCCGGGCGGCGGTGGATGCCGGGGCGACGTGGCTCGGAGTGGCCCTGGTCGAAGAGGGGATCCGTCTTCGGGAGGCCGGGATCGTGGCACCAATCCTTGTGCTGTCGGAGTTTCCCCCCGACTCCGCCAAGGAGGCGCTGCACGCTGCCTTGACGCCGTCCGTGTACTCCACCGAGGGCGTCGAGGCGATCGCCGGTGCGGCCGAGGCCCTCGGGGCGACCCCGGAGGTCCACATCAAGGTGGACACCGGAATGCACAGGGTTGGTATCGATCCCACCGAAGCGGTCGAGTTGGCTCGCTCCATCGGGCGGCGAGGTTTGCTCCTCGGTGGGGTGTGGACCCACCTCGCCCGGGCCGAGGAGCTCCTCGACCCGACCACGGCCGTACAGCTCGAACGGTTCCGGGACGTGCTGGGCGAGCTCGAGGCGTCGGGACTGCGACCCCGCTACCGGCACGCGGCGAACTCCGCGGCGGCGATCGGGTGGCCCGAGTCCCACTTCGATCTGGTGCGGGTCGGGGTCGCCATATACGGCATCTCGCCCGGCCCCGAGCTCGACGGTCGGGTCGATCTCCGGCCGGCCATGTCCCTTCGATCCACCGTCAGCCATGTCAGGCGACTCGGGGAGGGCGAGGCGGTGTCCTACGGTCACCGGTACCGGCTCGAGCGAGCGTCGACGATCGCCACGGTACCCGTCGGGTATGCGGACGGGTATTTCCGCGCGCTATCGACCGCGGGAAGGGTCCTGATCGGGGGACGCCGCTACCCATTGGCCGGGACCATCACCATGGACCAGGTCCTGGTCGACTGCGGGGACGACCCGGTGGAGCGAGGTGACCAGGTCGTCCTGTTCGGCCGGCAAGGGGACGAGGAGATCCGGGTCGAGGAGGTCGCCGCCTGGCTCGGGACGATCGGCTACGAGGTCGTGTGCGCGATCAGCGCCCGGGTCCCTCGAAAGCACCATGGCTGAGCGCCGCGGCCGGTCGTCGCCGGCCACCGGTCGCCGCCTCCGCCGGCTGGCCGCCGGCGCCGGAGTGGCCGCGGCTGCGGCCGCGGGAGCGGTGGTGGCCCAGCGGGCCGCGGCCAAACGGCTCAGGCAGCGCAGCGATCCCGAGGCCGCCGAGGAGCTCGGCCGGCTTCCCCCGGAGGACCTCGGACCGGTGACGGCGTCCGATGGGACGCGGCTCCACGTCCGGGCGGCCGGCCCTCGGGACGCCCCGACCCTTCTCTTCCTCCACGGGGTCACCCTCGACCTGACGACGTGGCACTACCAGTGGACCGAGCTCTCGGATCGGTACCGTTGCGTGCTGTTCGACGCCCGGGCCCACGGTCGTTCGGAACCCTCCCGATCCGGGGATCACTCGCTGGAGGCCATGGCCGACGACCTGAAGGCGGTGCTGGACGCGGCCGTCCCCCACGGCCCGGTGGTGCTGATCGGACACAGCATGGGCGGCATGGCCATCGTCTCGTTCGCCGAACGACATCCGGAGGAGCTCGGCGGTCGGGTGGTCGGAGTGGTCCTGGCGGACACCGCTGCCTCGGACATCCTCCGAGAGGTCTTCGGGGGCCTCGGAGCCCGGGTCGGATGGGCCATCCGCCGGGTGGGGAACCGGTACACCACCCGGCCGGACCTGGCCGAACGGCTCCAGCGACGGATCCGCCGGTTCGGCGCCGACGTGACGTTCCTGATCGGCTGGGCCACGAACTTCGGCCCTCGGGCATCGCCGGCGCAGGTCGAGTACGTCACCCGGCTCTCCGCCGGCGCCCCGATCGCGGCGTGGACCCACACCCTGCAGAGCCTGCTGGAGATGGATCTGGGCCACGCCCTCGACCACGTCACCGTGCCGGCGCTGGTCGTGGTGGGCGATCGGGACCTCCTGACGCCCAAGGCCTCGGCTCGGGCCCTCCGGGCCGCCCTTCCCGACGCCCGGGCCGTGGTGATCACCGCCGCGGGACACCTCTCGATGATGGAGCAGCACCGAGTGTTCAACGACGTCCTCCGGGACTACCTGGGCCGCACCTTGACCGGACGACGGCGACGCCGGGCCGCCACAGGGGCGTGATCACCCGCGTCGACGGGATCCGGGTCGGGCACTGGACGGATCCGGTGGGTTTGACTGGCTGCACGGTCGTCCTGGCGCCGCCGGGCACCCTGGGGTCGGGGTCGGTGCGCGGCGGCGCCCCCGGCACGCGGGAGACGGACCTGCTTCGCCCCGGCATGATGATCGAGGAGGTCCATGCCGTCGTCCTGGCCGGGGGCAGCGCCTACGGCCTGGGTGTCGCGGACGGCGTGATGAGGTGGCTCGAGGCTCACGGCGTGGGGTTCGACACTGGGGTGGCTGTCGTCCCGATCGTTCCCGCCGCCGTCGTGTTCGACCTGGCGGTGGGGGATCCGACGGCCCGGCCCGGTCCGGAGGAGGGCCTCGCCGCCTGCCGGGCCGCCTCCACGGAGGTCGCCGAGGGCCCGGTGGGCGCCGGGACGGGGGCCACGGTCGGGGCGGACCACGCCCCCGGCGGCGTCGGCACGACCGCCGTCGAGGGAGACGGCGTGGTTGTCGGCGCCCTGGCCGTGGTGAATGCCTTCGGGGCCGTGGTCGACGACGAGGGACGGCCGATCGCGGGGACGATCCCCGACCCGGCAAGGGCTTCTCGGTGGGCGGGGACGAGCACGGTCCTGGGCGTGGTGGCCACCGACGCTCGGTGTTCGAAGGAGGAAGCCCGGCGTCTGGCCGAGGCCGCTCACCAAGGCCTTGCCAGGGCCATCGACCCCGCGCATACAATGTGGGACGGAGACACCGTCTTCACGCTGGCCACCGGCAGGAGCGAAGCCTCGCAGGCAGAGCTGGAGCGAATGGCGGCGCGAGCCCTGGCTACGGCCATCCGGCGGGCGGTGAGCCACGGATCATGACCAGGCTCGACGAACTGGCCAGGGAGGCGATGGCATGCACCCGCTGCCGGCTATCGGCGGGTCGCACCCAGGTCGTCTTCGCCGACGGCAGCCCGGACGCCGACCTCATGTTCATCGGAGAGGGCCCCGGATATCACGAGGACGTCCAGGGGCTCCCATTCGTGGGCGCCGCCGGGCAGCTTCTCAACCGCCTCCTGGGAGAGATCGGGCTTCGCCGGGAGGACGTCAGGATCACCAACGTGGTCCTGTGCCGGCCCCCCGGGAACCGGGATCCCATGCCCGACGAGATCGAGGCCTGCCGGCCGATCCTGACCGAGCACGTCTCGCTGGTCGATCCGAAGGTCGTGTGTACGCTCGGGAACTTCGCCACGCGCGTCATCCTGGAACGGCCGGTGGCGATCTCCCGGGTCCGGGGAGAGCGGTATCCGTGGCAGGGCCGCGTGGTGATCCCCACGTTCCATCCGGCGGCGGTGCTGCGAGGCGGGGGCGACACCTCGAGGACCATGTCCCAGATCCGGCAGGACTTCGCCGTGATCCGGACAACCCTCGACGAGGCCACGTCCGTCGGGGAAGGAGCCTTGGTCGAGGAGCAGCTCGGTCTGTTCTGAGGGCATGACCCCGGCCATCGACCTCGTGACCCGCGCTCCGGACGAGACCCGCAAGGTGGGCGCCGCGCTGGCCGAGCTCCTCGTTCCCGGGGACGTTGTCAGCCTGACCGGAGACCTCGGCGCGGGGAAGACCGCCCTGGTCCAGGGAGCGGCCCGGGCCCTGGGCATCGAGGGCCCCGTCGTGTCGCCGACGTTCGTCCTGGTCCGGGAGTACCGCGGCGAGCTTCCCGTGTACCACCTCGACGTCTATCGGCTCGACCGGATCCAGGAGGTGCTCGACCTGGGGTTCGAGGACTACCTCGATCCCTCTGGGGTGTTGTTCATCGAGTGGGGCGACGCCATCGATGCGCTCCTTCCGGACGACCATCTCCGGATCGAGATCCGGGCGGGAGATGATGATGTCCGCGATCTGGCCTTTGTCGGTCGAGGGCCCAGGTGGGTCGGCCGGTGGGAGAGGCTGGAGGGCGTCCTGGCCCCGTGGAGGACCGGCGCATGACCGGAGGTCCTGGATAGCGTGCTGGTCCTGGCGATCGAGACCTCGACGCCGCAGACCACCGTGTCGATCGGCACGGAGCAGGGGATCATCGGCTCCGTCCTCCTGTCGTGGAGCCGAGGGCACTCCGAGATCGTGGTTCCCGCCGTCCATCGCCTGCTCGATTGGACCGACCTCCGGCTGGACCAGGTCGGGGGAGTGGCGGTCGGGGTCGGCCCCGGCCTGTTCACCGGCCTCCGGGTCGGCGTGTCCACCGCCCGAGCCCTGGCCCAGGTGCTCCGGGTGCCGGTGGTGGGTATCGGTTCCCTCGACGCGCTGGCGTTCTCGGTCCGACATTCGCGGTGGCGGATCGGCGCCGTCACCGACGGGAAGCGGGGAGAGGTGTTCTCGGCGTTCTACCGCCCCGTCCCCGCCGGGGTGACCCGGGAGACCGACATCGCCGTCGGCCCTCCGGAGCGGCTGGCCGCCGACCTCGAGGCATCGGGGGAGGAGCATCTCCTGGTCGGGGGGGGCGCCCTCCTCTACCGGCGGATCCTTGGGGAGGTGGGCACCCCCGTGGAGTTCGCGTCGCTGGCCCGGGCGTTCCCCCACGCGGAGGCCCTCCTCGAGCTGGCCCTGCCGCGGTTCCATCGGGAGGAGACAGCCCAGCCGCACGAGATCGTTCCGCTCTACGTGAGGAAATCGGATGCGCAGATCGATTGGACTCGAGCAGGCCGAGTCGCCTGATATCGAGATCGCCAGGATGCGCCGGCGTCACCTGCGCGGCGTGATGGCGATCGAGCGACAGGTCTATCCGCGCCCCTGGAGCCCCAGCCTGTTCGTGTCCGAGATGACGGCGGGACGGACCCGATGCTATCTGGTGGCGACCGACGGCCGGAACGTCGTCGGGTACGGAGGGCTGATCTCGTACGGCGACGAGGCCCACGTGACCACCATCGCCGTCGACCCGGGCTATCAGCGAATGAAGATCGGCTCCCGGCTCCTGTACGAGCTGGTCACGGAGGCCCGGGGGATGGGTGCCCAGGCCGTGTCCCTCGAGGTCCGAGTGACGAACTGGGGCGCCCAGCGGCTCTACGGCCGCTTCGGATTCCGGCCCGTCGGCGTCCGCAAGAACTACTACCAGGAGACCAACGAGGACGCGCTGGTCATGTGGACCGACGATATCCGCACCGCCGAGTACGCCCGTCTCCTGGAGCGGCTGATCGCGGAGGTCCCCGAGGGAGTCCGCCCCGAGTGAGGGTCCTGGGGATCGAGACCTCCTGCGACGAGACCGCCGTCGCCGTGGTCGACGATGGCGTGGAGATCCGGTCCAACGTACTGTCGAGCCAGCACGAGATCCACGGCCGGTTCGGCGGCGTCGTCCCGGAGCTGGCCTCCCGGGCCCACGTCGAACGGCTGACCCCACTCCTCGAGGAGGCACTGGGGATAGCCGGGACGACGTGGCCGGAGCTGGACGCGGTGGCGGTGACCCGGGGCCCGGGCCTGGTCGGTGCTCTCCTCGTCGGGCTGGCCACGGCCAAGGCCGTGGCCCTGGCCCTGGATGTTCCCATTGTGGGTGTGAACCACCTGGAGGGCCACATCTACGCGAACTTCCTGGAACACGGCCCTCCCAACCCTCCGTACGTGTGCCTGCTGGTCTCGGGGGGCCACACGATGCTGGTGCACATGCCCGAGGAGCACCGGTACCGGATCCTCGGCCAGACGCTGGACGACGCCGCGGGGGAGGCCTTCGACAAGATCGCCCGGTTCCTGGGCCTCGGATATCCCGGCGGGCCGATCCTGGACCGTCTGGCCCGCAAGGGAAACCCGGAGGCGGTCCGGTTCCCCCGAGCCATGGCCCAGAGCGGGGACTACGACTTCTCGCTGTCCGGGCTGAAGACGGCCGTGATCCGTCACATCGGGAAGGAGCGCGAGGCGGGGAGGGACATCTCCGTGGAAGATCTCGCGGCGTCGTTTCAGGAGGCGGTGGTGGACGTCCAGGTCCAGAAGACCATGGCCGCGGCGGAGGAGACCGGCGTCGACACGGTGCTGCTCGGTGGTGGTGTGGTGGCGAACTCTCGGCTCCGCCAGCGGGCGGCCGAGGCGGCACAGGGTCGGGGCATCCATCTGCTCCACCCCTCGCCCGAGCTGTGCACCGACAATGGGGCGATGATCGCCTCTGCAGGACACTTCCGACTGGCCCGGGGCGAGCGGTCCTCGTTCGACATCGTCGCCGAGCCCGGACTGACCCTGTCGTGACCGCCGAGGCCGCCGACGGCTCGGTGCTGGTGACCGGTGCGGCCGGCTTCATCGGGTCCCACCTCTGCGACCGGCTCCTGGCTGAGGGCCGCCGGGTAGTGGGGATCGACGACCTGTCCTCGGGGAAGATCGCCAACCTGGCCGAGGCCCGGTCCTACGGCAAGCAGTTCGCCTTCGAGCACCTCGACATCCGGGCCGAGGGTCTGCACTCGCTCTTCGACCGCCACCGCCCCGAGGTGGTGATGCACGTCGCCGCCCAGGCCAGCGTCTCCGTGTCGACGAAGGATCCGCTCTTCGACGCCGACGTCAACGTCCTGGGAACGCTCAACGTGCTCCAGTGTGCCGTTCGGGGCGGCGTTCGGAAGATCGTGTACGCCGCTTCCGGCGGAACGATCTACGGAGAGCCGCGGCGCCTGCCGGCCAAGGAGACGGCGGCTGCGGGCAGCCATCCGACCAGTCCCTATGGCCTTTCCAAGAAGGCCGGAGGTGAGTACCTCCTCCTGTTCGAGCGGTTCAAGGCCATCGAACACACCCAGCTGGCGCTGGCCAACGTGTACGGACCGCGGCAAGATCCTCACGGCGAAGCGGGCGTCATCGCCATCTGGTTGTCGAGGATGCTCTCTGACCAGCGGTGCACGATCAACGGCGATGGCAACCAGACCCGTGACTTCGTGTTCGTGGCGGATACCGTCGACGCGTTCAGCCGGGCCGTGGACCGAGGCTCGGGCCGGCTGATCAACGTGGGAACCGGCCTGGAGACGAGCGTCAACCACCTGTACCGGATGCTCGCCGAGATCTGCGGTCACGACCAGGACCCGGACTTCGGTTCCCTTCCCCCCGGTGAGGTCCGGAGGATCGCCCTGGATCCCGGCCTGGCCGAGCAGGAGCTCGGCTGGAAGCCGTGGACTCACCTGGAGGACGGCCTCGGCGAGACGGTAGCCTTCCTGAAGGGCGTGTGAGGGCAGCCGGGTTGCCGCCGGCGGGCGCCCTTCGCTACACTTAGCACTCGGTAGGGCCGAGTGCTAACCGAGCGAACGGGAGGTAGGACATGGCCAAGTTCAATCTGGAACCGCTGGACGATCGGATCGTGGTCAAGCCGGGCGAGGAGGAGGAGACGACCGTCTCGGGGATCGTCATCCCCGATACCGCCAAGGAGAAGCCCCAGGAGGGCGAGGTCGTGGCGGTCGGCCCGGGCCGGTTCGAGGAAGGGAGCCGGGTGCCGATGGACGTGAAGGTCGGCGACCGGGTCCTGTACTCCAAGTACGGCGGCACCGAGGTCAAGGTTCAGGGCGAGGAGTATCTGGTCCTGTCCGCCCGGGACGTCCTGGCCATCGTCAAGAAATAACCGACGCCGTCTCAGAGGGCGGCCGGAGGAGGTTCTGAGATGCCGGCGAAGATGCTGAAGTTCGACGAGGACGCCCGCCGGGCCCTGGAACACGGCGTCGACCGACTGGCCGACGCCGTGGCCATCACCCTGGGGCCCAAGGGCCGGAACGTCGTCCTGGACAAGAAGTGGGGAGCACCCACCGTGACCAACGACGGCGTGACCATCGCCAAGGAGGTCGAGCTGGAGGATCCCTACGAGAACATGGGGGCCCAGCTGACCAAAGAGGTGGCCACCAAGACGAACGACGTGGCCGGGGACGGCACGACCACGGCCACCGTCCTGGCCCGGGCCATGGTCCGGCAGGGGATGAAGAACGTGGCCGCCGGGGCCGGGCCCATGGCCCTGAAGCGGGGCATCGAGAAGGCCGTGGCCGCGGCCGTCGACGCCATCCAGAAGCAGGCTCGCGACGTGGAAGGCAAGGAGGAGATCGCTCACGTCGCCGCGATCTCCGCGGCCGACCGGGAGATCGGCGAGACGATCGCCGAGGCGCTCGACAAGGTGGGCAAGGACGGCGTGGTCACCGTCGAGGAGGGCCAGACATTCGGGATCGAGCTGGAGTTCGTGGAGGGGATGCAGTTCGACAAGGGCTACATCTCCCCCTACTTCGTGACCGATCAGGAGCGGATGGAGGCCGTCCTGGAGGAGCCCTACATCCTCCTCAACCAGGGCAAGATCTCCAGCGTCCAGGACCTCCTGCCGGTGCTGGAGAAGGTGGCCCAATCCGGCAAGCCGCTGGTCGTCATCGCCGAGGATGTGGAAGGGGAGGCCCTGGCCACGCTGGTGGTCAACAAGATCCGAGGGACGTTCTCGGCGGTCGGGGTGAAAGCTCCCGGATTCGGTGACCGGCGGAAGGCGATGCTCGAGGACATGGCCGTCCTCACCGGCGGCCAGGTGATCTCCGAGGAGATCGGTGTCAAGCTGGAGAGCGTCACGATCGACATGCTGGGCAAGGCTCGCCGCGTCGTGGTGACCAAGGACGACACGACGATCGTGGAGGGCTCCGGCGATCAGGGCGAGATCCAGGGCCGAGTCAACCAGATCAAGGCGGAGATCGACAACACGGACTCGGACTGGGACCGGGAGAAGCTCCAGGAGCGGCTGGCCAAGCTGGCCGGCGGCGTGGCCCTGATCAGGGTCGGCGCGGCCACCGAGGTCGAGCTGAAAGAGAAGAAGCATCGGATCGAGGACGCCGTCTCCGCCACTCGGGCCGCCGTGGAGGAGGGCATCGTGGCCGGTGGGGGCGTGACCCTGATCCGGGCGGAGGAGTCGCTTGATTCCCTGAAGCTCCAGGGAGATGAGGCCACTGGGGGCGCCATCGTCCGCCGAGCCCTGTCCGAGCCGTCAAGGCTGATCGCACACAACGCCGGGTTCGAGGGTGGGGTGGTCGTCCAGCGGATCCGCCGGGAGAAGGGGGCCACAGGGTTCGACGCACTCGCCGGGGAGCATGTCGACATGCTCAAGGCCGGGATCATCGATCCCGCCAAGGTGACCCGGTCGGCCCTGCAGAACGCCGCCTCGATCGCCGCCATGGTGCTGACCACCGAAAGCGCCGTGGTGGAGAAGCCGGAGGAAGAGGAGGACGCCGCCGCGGCCGGTGGCGGCCACGGCCACATGCACTAAGGATCGAGGCAGCCAGCCTGATCGAGGGGGTCCTAGGGGCCCCCTCGTTCGTACCTCAGACCGGGGGGCGCTCGAACCCGGCGCGGGCGATGCCCCACAGGAAGGCGAAGGCGAAGGCCCACGACCCCAATCCGAGGACCCACCAGGGCCATCCCGCCGCGCCGGGGGGCAGTCCGAACGCAGCGTGAAGCGTGGCCACCGCCGCGGCCCCTCCCTCCAGGACCACGAAGGCCCAGCACCACCACCACAGCTCGGTGATCCGGTGCCCGATCAGGACCATGAGCAACGCCAGCACGAATGAGGCCACGCCGAGGAGTCGAAGCGGTGCCTGGTCGGCCGGCTCCGGCTGATCGAACAGCGTCACCAGCACGAACCGAGGCGCCGCGATGAGGGCCGCCCCGATGATGACGCTGATCAGCGCATCGAGGTACAGCGTTCGC
>DASQTB010000005.1:0-2669 GCA_035642095.1 Actinomycetota bacterium
GACTGAAGCGTTACCGGTCGACCGATCGGGTCAGCTCGGCGATGGCTTCGTTCGGAACGGTGAGGCCGGACGACCGTGCGTAGATCAAAAGGCTGAGGACGCGCTGGGCGCCGTGCCGAAGGGCCCGGCGCACCAGGTACTCCCAGTCGAGCTGAGGGCGGCTGATCAGGGCCAGCGCGTCGAACCAATCGAAGGGCCGATGTTCCTGGTAGAGCACGGCCTTCATGACCGCGAAGTCCTCCGCCGGGATCAGCGGAACCTCGACGCCGGAGACCTCGAAGGGTATGGCCCGATCGAGCATCTCCTGGTCGAGGTGCATCTCACCGGCCGTGCGAAAGATCAGGTCCACCGTCACCCCACCTCGCTTGGCCTGGTTGATCCATGAGGGGTCGGTCTCTTCCACCACGAACCCGGCTTCGTGGAGGGCCCGCCGGGCGGTGGCGGCCTCGGGGGGCCGGATCATGAGATCGATGTCCTCATCGGGAAGATCGGGGCGCGGCCGGCCCAGCGCCTTGGTGGCGATGCTCCCGAACACGACGTGAGGGACGGCGGCCCCACGGAGCGTGATGGTCGCTTCCCGAAGGACCTCGGCGTAGCCCGGGTCGGCGCCGTCGAACGCGGATGAGCGGGATGCCGCCGCTCCTATGGCGGTTGATCCTCCACGTAAGAGTCCGGGCCGCCGGTCGTCCCTCCGGGCTCGTCCTCCACCCGCATGGCGGCCTCCTCGGCGGTGGCCCCGTCTCGGTCCTCCCGCGCCTCGTCGGCGATCTCGTCCTTCTCCTGGTCGGTCAGCCCCCGGCCGCGCTCTCGGAGCCGGCCCACCCGGGGGCGGTCACCCGTCTCCCGGTCCGGAGACTCCTGGTGGAGCCGATCATCCAGCGGAGCTCCCCGCCGCTGCTCGGTGGCGGTGGTTCCCGTCTCGTCGAGGGCCCGAGGCTCGTCGTCGGGGAGCAGCAGTCCCTCGTCCCCCGTGTCTCGCTGGAGGGGATGGGGCCGTCCCGGGTCGGGGATGCCCTCCTCCTCGGGCGAGCGCTCGTCTCTGTCCTCGTCCATGCTGCCTATCTACCTCGCCCAGACACCGACCAAACGAAGCTCGGTGCTCAGGCCTCTCCTCTGGCCCACGCCCGGATCTCGTCGGCGGACCGGCCGTTCAGGATCCGCTCCCGAGGGAAGCCGGCGGCGATCGCCGCCCCCACCCCGAGCTCCAGGTAGCCGAGCTCCCGGGGATGGTGGGCGTCCGTTCCGATCGAGAGCCACGCCCCTTCGTCCCGGGCCACCTCGATCAGGGAGACCGGAAGGTCCTGCCGATCCGGGAAGGCGTCCACCTCCAGCGCGGTACCGGACCGAGCGGCGGCATCGAACACCCGGGCCCAGTCGGCCCGGAGCCCCGGTCGCGCGTTCCACCGGCGACCGCGCGGGTGTGCCAGGACGTGCACGTCTGGGTTCCGGACCGCGGCCAGGTACCGCTCGGTCTGATCGTCGGTGACCCGCAGCTTGGAGTGGAACGCTCCCAGGACCAGGTCGAGCCCGGCCAACACGCCGGGATCCATGTCCCCTTGGCCCTCGGGCGTGAGATTCATCTCGATGGAGCGGAGGACGACCGGAGGCGTCTGGAGCTCGGTAAGCCGGCGGTTGAGGTCGTCGATGGCCGCTCCCTGCCGGCGAAGGGTCGGCTCGTCCATCCCCCTGGCGATGGGGAGGCCCACGGAGTGATCGGTGATGGCCACGGTTCGACGACCCTCGGCCGCGGCGGCGGCGACCATCTCCTCCAGGCTCACCGCTCCGTCGCTCCACGTCGTGTGCATCTGGAGATCCGTCTGGAACACCTCGCCCCACTCGGGCCGGCCATCGACGAGGCGCCGGACCTCGGTTGTCGTCAGGAACCCTCGCCGGGCCTCAGGAGGGTCGGGGACCCCCGGTGGTTCCTCCAGCCACGCCTCGATCGTCCGGGCCACCCACGGCCCGACCGCCCGCAGCCCGGTGAGTTGTCCTCGCTCGGCCGCCGCGCCCGCTTCTTCGGGCCACTGCAGAGCCGACCGGGATGCTCGACGGAGCGCCCGGGCCCGATGACCTTCTTCCCCTTCGGACGCCCGGGCCAGAAGCTCGGCCAGCTCGCCGTTGGAGAGCACCGTCCTACCCTTCCCCCGACCCGCGCTTTGCAGGCCCCCCGGGGCCGCCAATCGTCACCGGCTCCCGGCTCGGATCCGGCGAACCGCCCGGTCGCTGGTCCGGGTCCCGGTGCGCGTCCTCCGGGCGGTCCACAGCGGGCACACCGCCGACTACGTGGCCTGGTTGACGCTCGGCGTGGCCGCGGTGGGAGGAGCGCTGGCTCTCTCCTCGTGACCACCTCGTCGTTTCCGTCGGCGGGTCGCGGGAAAAACAGGGGCCAGGAGGTGACCACCGTGCCCAACAAGCGACCCAGCGTGAAGAACGAGAAGCAGTACGAGGGCCTCAAGAAGAAGGGCATGTCGAAGGAGCGAGCCGCGCGGATCGCCAACTCGCCCGGCGCGTCGAAGCGCGGGGGCAAGAGGTCCGGCTCGAAGAGGAAGAAGTCCTCCTAACATAGCGGCCCAGCTCACGCCCCGGCCACGCTCAGGAGCCGGGCGTTTGCGCGTGGGGCTTCTGGTGGCGGTACCGTGACCCTGCCGGTGCGTCGCGATGAGCGGAAC
>DASQTB010000006.1:0-27218 GCA_035642095.1 Actinomycetota bacterium
CGCCGCTGGCCCACGTCACCGAGCGAGAACGGGAGGTGCTGTCGCTGATGGCCGAGGGCAAGAACAACGCGGCAGTCGCCGAGTCGCTGTTCCTCACCGAGCGCGCCGTCGAGAAGCACATCAACTCCCTGTTCCACAAGCTCGGTCTCTCGGAAGAACCGAACGTTCATCGCCGGGTCATGGCCGTCCTCACGTTCCTCCGCGAAGGCGAGGGCTGACCGCTCGGATCAGTCGCCGCTCGACGAACCAAGCCGCCAGGGACATCACAGGTCCCAGGAGGATCCGCTCCAGCCCTCGCCTCGTCATGCCCGGCACAGTAGAGGGAACGTCGGCGCCGACTCGACCCGGCCCCCACGAGAACCCGCAGGTCAAACCACCCGAACGGCGTGTGGTGGTGGCACCCCCGAGCGGTTCGGCCTTCCCCCTTCCACCGGACCCGGTCCGGGCGCACAATCGGGCAATGAATCAGGGGACGGCCAAGCGGGTGGCCTGGTCGGTATGGGTCGCTGGGGTGGTCCTGGGGCTGGGCGGGTTGGTCCTGACCTGGTTCAACGACTCGATCGGCACCGTGATCGAGAGCGCCATCCTGTACACGATCTTCCTGGGCATGGCCGCGGTCGGCGCCATGGCCGCCTCGCGGCAGCAAAGGAACGCCACCGGGTGGATCTTCCTGGCCATCGGCCTGGCCGCGGGGACCGCCTTCGGAACCAGCGAGTACGCGGACTACGCTCTCCGGACCCGTCCCGGCTCGCTCCCCGGGGCGGCCTACGCGGCGTGGGCCTCGGACTGGGTCTGGGCCATCCTCATCGCGCTGCCGATCACGTTCCTGCCCCTGCTGTTCCCCGACGGAAGGCTGCCGTCGCGGCGGTGGCGACCGTTCGCCTGGATCTGCGGGGGCTTCATCGGTTTCGCCCTCGTCGTGTTCATCCTCGATCCCGGGACGGTCGGGCCGACCGGCGTCACCAATCCGTTCGGTGTCGAGGCCGTGCGACCGGTGGCGGCGTTCCTCGACGGCCCGGGGTACGCGGTCGTGCTGGTGCTCGGCGTGATCTCGGTCGCTTCGCTGATCCTCCGGTACCGGCGGGCGGACGTGGCCCAGCGCCAGCAGATCAAGTGGTTCGTGTTTGGCGTGGCCGTCCTGGCCACCTACTTCGTGGTCGACGGCGTCCTGTTGACCATCGGCGTCCGGCCCGGCCGCATCCTGGAGACGATCCTGTCGGCCGTGGCCTTCCTGGCGCTGCCCCTCGGTGCCGGCATCGGGATGCTCCGGTACCGGCTATACGACGTCGACCTCGTCATCAACCGGACGGTCCTGTTCGGGATCCTGGCGGCGTTCATCACAGCGATCTACGTCGGGATCGTGATCGGCATCGGTTCGCTGGTCGGCGGGCGAGGCAACGTGTTCTTGTCGATCGTGGCCACGGCAGTGGTGGCCGTGGCGTTTCAGCCCGTCCAGTCGCGGGCTCGGCATTTCGCGAACCGCCTGGTGTACGGCAAGCGGGCCACGCCCTACGAGGTGCTCTCGACGTTCTCCGACCACCTCGGGGAGGCCTTCTCGACGGAGGACATCCTCCCCCGGATGGCCGGGATGATCGGGGAGGCCACGGGCGCCGAGCGGGCCCGGGTCTGGATCCGGGTCGGGGGTGAGCTCCGGCCGGCTGCCGTGTGGCCGACCAACGCACCCCTTGGGGCACCACTTCGGTCGGACCCGGACCGGCTCCCGGCGTTTCCCCAGGGGGAGCGGGCGTTCCCCGTTCGTCACCAGGGTGAGCTGCTCGGCGCCCTCAGCCTCTTCAGCTCCCGGCGCGAACCCCTCACCACCACCCAGGAGAAGCTCGTGTCGGACCTGGCAGGACAGGCCGGCCTGATCCTGCGCAACGTCCGGCTGATCGAGGAGCTCCGGGCGTCACGCCAGCGGCTGGTGACGGCCCAGGACGAGGAGCGTCGGCGGCTGGAGCGTGACATCCACGACGGGGCCCAGCAGCAGCTGGTCGCCCTGGCGGTGAAGCTCCGGCTGGCTCGCACGCTCGCCGGGCGGGACGCCGAACGAGCGCAGTCGCTTCTCGACGAGCTTCAGGAGGAAACCCAAGAGGCTTTGGAGAACCTGCGGGACCTGGCCCGTGGGATCTACCCGCCCCTCCTGGAGGACAAGGGGCTGGCGGCAGCGCTCGAGGCCCAGGCCCGGAAGGTGCCCTTCCCGGTCACCGTTGAGCCGAACGGGATCGGGAGGTACTCGGCCGAAGCGGAGGCCACGGCCTACTTCTGCGTTCTGGAGGCCCTACAGAACGCGGCCAAGTACGCGGAAGCGTCGTCGGCCGTGATTCGTCTGGGCCGGGACGACGGGCACCTGGTTTTCTCGGTCACCGACGACGGCCGAGGGTTCGACCCGGCCAACACGCCGCCCGGCTCCGGGCTGCAGAACATGGCCGACCGAATCGATGCCCTGGGCGGATCCCTCCACATCCGATCCTCGCCGGGCGAGGGTACCGAGGTGAGCGGGTTCATCCCGGTGGGGAGCTAGCCATGAGCGAGCGCCGATGGAACCCGCTAGTCGGGTTCGTCTTTGCTCTCACCTTGGCGTTGCTGGCCGTGGGCACCGTCCTCATGGTGGGTAACTTGGACCGTCCTGCCGGCGCGTTCGGGTTCCGGGGAGCCACCACATTCCTGACGCTTTCCATCGCTTCGGTGGGGGTCGTGTTGGCCAGCCGCCGGCCGGCCAACCCAATCGGCTGGATCTTCCTGATCACCGGTGTGACTTCCGGTGCGCAGTTCCTGGCCCAGGAGACCGCGGTCGCGGCGCAGGAGGCGGGCGATCTCCGGATGGCCGCAATCGGGAACTGGATCGACACATGGATCTGGGTCCCCATCGTGGGCTCGATCGCGATCCATGTCTTCCTGTTGTTTCCCACGGGGCGCCCACCATCGCCTCGCTGGCGATGGGTCCTCTGGACCGGTGCCGGTGGCATCGTCTTGTTCTCCTCGGCGTTCGCCCTATCGCCGGAGACCGATCTCGGCCTGGGCAACCCGTTCTTCGACGTGAGCGAGGCCGTCACCGAGCCGATCGTGGGCGTGGGAGCGATCATCTTCCTCGGGAGCCTGATCGCGGCGGCCGCATCGGTCGTCTTCCGGTTCGTGCATGCACGGGGAGACGAGCGCCAGCAGGTGAAGTGGTTCGCCGCGGCAGCCTCGCTCGTGGCGCTGTTCCTGGCGATCGTGTTCCTCAACGAGTTCGCGCTCCCTCGGTCGGACGTGGTCGGCCGGGTGGGAGAGCTGGGGACCATCCTGTCGTTCATGTTGATCCCGATCGCCACCGGTATCGCCGTCCTCAAATACCGCCTCTACGACATCGACCTCGTCATCAGCAAGGCGGTTCTTTACGGGACGCTGGTGGTGATCATCACGGTCCTGTACCTCGGGATCGTTGTCGGCGTTGGGGCACTGGTGGGTCGCCGAGGGGGTCTGGTGCTCCCCGGCGTAGCCGCCGCCGTGGTTGCCCTGGCCTTCCAGCCCATCCGGCAGCGGGCCAGCCACCTGGCGAACCGCCTCGTGTACGGGAAACGGGCGACCCCGTACGAGGTCCTCTCAGAGTTCTCGGACCGGTTGGCGGGGACGTTCGCGGCAGAGGACATCCTCCCCCGGATGGCCCGCGTCCTCGCCGAGGGGACCGGCGCGGCCCGGTCGGAAGTGTGGCTTCGGGTAGGCGCTCAGCTCAGCCGGGCGGCATCCTGGCCACCGCCCGGCGGCCCGGCCGCCCTGCCGCTCCGGGATGGCGACGTGCCGGACCTTCCCGGGGTCGAGCGGGCCGTCGCGGTTCGTCACGGCGAGGAGCTCCTCGGCGCCCTCGGACTGACCAAGCCCCGCGGCGAGTCGGTGACTCCGGCGGAAGAGCGGCTCATGGCCAATCTCGCCGCACAGGCCGGTCTGGTACTGCGGAACGTCCGCCTGATCGAAGAGCTGCGCGCCTCGAGACAGCGGCTGGTCGCGGCGCAGGACGAGGAGCGGCGGCGGCTGGAGCGGAACATCCACGACGGGGCCCAGCAGCAGCTGGTGGCCCTGGCGGTGAAGGCTCGGCTGGCGGAGAGCATCGCCGAGCGAGAGCCCACCAGGGCACAGAAGGTGATGCAAGAGGTTCGCGACGGCGCTCAGGAAGCGCTCGACGACCTCCGCGACCTGGCCCGGGGGATCTACCCACCGCTCCTGGCCGATAAGGGCCTGGCCGCGGCCCTCGAGTCACAGGCCCGCAAGGTGCCGTTCCCGGTGCAGGTCGAGCCGGACGGGCTCGGCCGGTACACCCCCGACGCCGAGGCCACGGCGTACTTCTGCGTCCTGGAGGCGCTCCAGAACGCGGCCAAGTATGCCAACGCGTCTCGTGCCGTGGTCCGGGTGAGCGAGGAGCAGGGCCGGCTCGTGTTTTCCGTATCGGACGACGGGGTGGGGTTCGACGTCGAGCGGAGCTCCTCGGGGACCGGGCTCCAGAACATGGCCGATCGAGTCGAAGCTCTTGGCGGCTCGGTCGAGCTCGTCTCCTCTCCCGGCCGGGGGACCACGGTCACCGGCCGGATCCCCGTGGCGGAAGACCGCCGATGACGCGCACCGCCGCGAGCCGGTTCGCCTGGTTGGTCTGGGTCGTGGTGATCGCGACGCTCGGCGTCAACCTGACGCTGCAGATCCTGAACCGCTCGTTCTCCAGGGGGGAGGACTTCTTCTTCCTGGCGATCAGCATCCTGATGGCCTTCGGGTACGCCACGGTCGGCGCCCTGATCGCGTCCCGGCACCAGCGCAACGCCATCGGGTGGCTCTTCCTCGTGGTGGCGCTCGGCCTGATGGCGGCCATGCTGAGCGAGGAGTACCCGATCTACGCCCTGCGCACCGCTCCGGGCAGCCTGCCGGGAGCGGCCTGGGTGGCCTGGCTCGGGCTGTGGGCTCTGCCGATGGCCATGGCCTCGGTGCTTTTGGTGATCCTGCTGTTCCCAGACGGTCGCCCTCCATCCCCCCGGTGGCGATCCCTGGTCTGGATCATCGGGGGGGCGGCGATCGTGGCCAGCGCCGGCCTGGTCCTCGACCCGCGCGAGATCAGCCCCTCGCCCGGGATCGCCGTCGACAACCCCACCGGGATCGAGGAGCTCCGAGGCATTGCCGGCATCGTCATCGCCGTCGGAGGATGGCCTCTGGCCCTGTCGGCGCTCGGCGCGGTCGGCGCCCTGGCGATGCGGTTCCGGAGCGCGGGGGCGGAGCAGCGCGAGCAGATCAAGTGGCTGGTCTACGTTGTCCTGGCCGGAGGACTGCTGTTCGTCGGCACGATTGTGAGCGGCCTCACGCTGGGTGAGAGCGGGGCGTCCTGGATCAACGACGTGTTCTTTACGCTCACCGCCCTGGCCATGGCCGTGGGCATCCCCACGGCCTCGGGGATCGCCATCCTCCGGTACCGCCTGCTGGACATCGACGTCGTCATCAACAAGACCGTCGCCTACGGGGCGCTGGCCGCGTTCGTCACGCTCGTGTACGTGGGCATCGTGGTCGGGATCGGCGCGCTGGTCGGGAGCCGCGGCAACGTGCTCCTGACGATCCTGGCCACCGCCATCATCGCGATCGCCTTCCAGCCCGCGCGGACTCGAGCCCGGCACCTGGCCAACCGTCTCGTGTATGGCAGACGAGCTACCCCCTACGAGGTCCTGTCGAGGCTGGCCCATGGGATCGGGTCCCAGTATTCGGCCGATGAGGCGGCTCCCGCGCTGGCCCGGATCGTGGGGGAGGGGACCGGGGCGGCGGTGGCCGAGGTGTGGCTCCTCGTGGCCGGAGAGCTTCGGCCGGCTGCGTCCTGGCCGAAGCCCGCGGAGCCTCTGCCGCGGACGCCGATCGATGTGGATGGCCGGGAGCTTGCGCCGATCCCGGGGATCGATCGTGCTGTTCCGGTCGAGCACCATGGGGAACTCCTCGGTGCGCTGGCCGTCTCCATGCCGCGGGGAGAGGCCCTGACGGGAACCACCGAGAAGCTCATCGAGGACGCGGCCTCGCAAGCGGGGCTGATGCTCAGGAACGTCCGCTTGATCGAGGAGCTGCGAGCCTCGCGCCAGCGCCTGGTGGCCGCGCAGGACGAGGAGCGGCGTCGGCTGGAGCGAAACATCCACGACGGCGCCCAGCAGCAGCTGGTCGCTCTGGCCGTGAAGCTTCGTCTGGTCGAGGCCATGGCGGAGAAGGATCCCGTCAAGGCCAAGGGGCTGGCCGCCGAGGCCAAGGTCGAATCGCAGGAGGCCCTGGAGAACCTGCGCGACCTGGCCCGTGGGATCTACCCGCCACTCCTGGCGGACAGGGGGCTGACGGCGGCGCTCGAGGCACAGGTCCGCAAGGTCCCGTTCCCGGTCCAGATCGAGCCGAACGGGATCGGTCGGTACTCGGCGGAAGCCGAAGCGACCGCGTACTTCTGCGTCCTGGAGTCCCTCCAGAACGCGGCCAAGTATGCCCAGGCGTCCTCGGCCACGGTCCGGCTGGCCCAGGCGGACGGCCACTTGTTGTTTAGCGTCACCGACGATGGGCGGGGGTTCGACCCGGCCACGACGCCACGCGGCACCGGACTGAAGAACCTGGCCGACCGCGTGGAATCGCTCGGAGGGACGGTCGAGATCCGGTCTCGACCCGGTCAGGGGACGACGGTGACCGGGCGGATCCCGGTAGTGAGCGCATGAACCGCCGGGCCGCGGTCCGCCTGGCCGATCTACCCGCCGCTCCTGGCCGACCGGGGTCTGGCCGCGGCGCTCGAGGCTCAGGCCCGGAAGGCGACCATCCCTGTCGAGGTGGATCCAAACGGCGTGGGCCGGTACCGGCAGGAGGCCGAGGCCACGGCGTACTTCTGCGTCCTGGAGGCGCTCCAGAACGTGGCCAAGTACGCGAGCGCGTCGGGGGCGGCAATCGGCCTGCGCGAGGAGGACGGTCTCCTGGTGTTCTCGGTCTCGGACGATGGGGCCGGGTTCGACGTCGACGAAACACCGAAGGGATCCGGGTTGCAGAACATGGCCGACCGGGTGGAAGCCGTCGGTGGTTCGATCGACGTGTCGTCGGAGATCGGATCCGGTACGACAGTCGTCGGACGGATCCCGACCTCCTAGCTCACTCGCTCCTGGACCTCGCGGAGGCGCTCGACCACGCCCTCGAGCAGGGCCACCGCCACGCTGGGGTTCTTCACCAAGAACGGCTTGAAGTACATCGCCTCGAACACCAGGCACTCGGTTGGCTCCACCGCGGCGACGTCGGCGGAACGCGGACGCCGGCCGAGGAGGGCCATCTCCCCGACGAAGCTGCCGGGGCCGAGCTCGTGTGTCTTCCCCCCGGCCTGGACGGTGGCCCGACCCGACAACAGGACGAAGAGGGCCTGACCCTCGGTGTCCTTGGCGATGATCGTGTCACCCGCCCCGAAGCTCCGCCGTTCGCCGATCCGGGCGATCCGTTCGAGATCGTCCGGGGTGAGGTCCTCGAAGAACGGGACCTTCCGGAGGCTGTCCGCGTCCTCGGTCATCGTGGTTCTCCTTCGGGGGTCGCCGCGGACCAGGCCTCGGAGAGCCGGTCCGGCTCGAACTCCGACTTAGGGATGTACGCGGCCGCCCCGACCTCCGCGGCCCGGGGTGCGTACTCCTCGGCCTCGTAGGTCGACAGCATCAGGACCACCACCCGTCCCGTCGGATCCGCCAGGATCCGGCGGGTGGCTTCCAGCCCGTCGATCCCCGGAAGGTTGACGTCCATCAGGACCAGGTCGGGCCCCAGCTCCCGAGCCTGCTCCACCGCGGCCTCCCCGGTCTCGGCCTCGCCGGCGACCTCGAAGCCGTCCGTCAGCTCGACCACCGCCCGGGCCGCCTCACGGAAGGGGGCCTGGTCGTCGACGATCAGCACGCGCACGCCCATCAACGCCACCTTCCCACGGGGTCGGCGCTGCTGGAAGGATGCCTCCACCACGGTTCCGACGGATGGCACCCTACCGGTGGGCCTCCTCTCTCTCCTTCTGCGACTGGGCGATGACCTTCTCGGCCAGGTGCGACGGGACCTCCTCGTAGTGGGAGAACGACATCGTGAAGACCCCGCGTCCGCCGGTGATCGACCGGAGATCGATCGAGTAGCGGGTCATCTCCGCCTGCGGCACCTGGGCCCGGATCC
Organism: Actinomycetota bacterium; assembly: GCA_035642095.1. Classification (GTDB taxonomy): domain Bacteria; phylum Actinomycetota; class UBA4738; order UBA4738; family CALAEC01; genus DASQTB01. The sequence continues at coordinate 8,143 of DASQTB010000006.1, forward strand.
TGGTCCTCCCCGCGCCGGTCGGATCCATCCCCAGCACGCGGCCGCGCTTGGCGTTGAGGTCCCCGATCACGTCGCCGGTGAGCGACTCGGGCACCATCACCTCGACGTCGACGATCGGCTCCAGGAGCACCACCCCAGCCTTCTCCGCGGCGTCCTTGATGGCCAGCGACCCGGCGATCTGGAAGGCCATGTCCGAGGAATCCACGGTGTGGAACTTCCCGTCGAAGAGCGTCACCCGGAGGTCGACCATCTGGTGTCCGGTGACGCCCGATTCCAGGGCCTTGACCACGCCCTTCTCCACCGACGGGATGAACTGGGTGGGGATCACGCCGCCCGTGATCTTGTTGACGAACTCGAACCCGGCGCCCCGGTCCAGGGGTTCGACCTCGATGTGGGCGATGCCGTACTGGCCGTGCCCGCCGGACTGCTTCACGTGCCGCCCCAGCGCCTGGACCTTTTGGCGGAGGGTCTCCTTGTACGGCACACGGGCGGGGTGGGTGACCACACCCACGCCGAACTTGCGCTGCATCCGTTCGGTCATGACGTCGACATGGGTCTCGCCCATCCCGAACATCACCGTCTCGTGGGTCTCCATCCGGCGCTCGACCCGGAAGGTGGGGTCTTCTTCCTGCAGGCGAGCGAACGCCGAGGACAGCTTCTCCTCGTCCCCCTGGGTCTTCGGCTCCACGGCTACGGCGTGAAGGGGTTCGGGCAGCTCCAGGGCTGGGAGCGTCACCGGCGCCGATTTCTCGGAGAGGGTATCACCGGTATGGGTCTTCTGGAGCTTGGCCACGGCGCCGATATCCCCCGCGGGGACCTCCGACACGGTGTCGTGCTCCTTGCCTCGCATGGTGAACAGCTGTCCGACGCGTTCGTCCGTGCCCTGGGTGGCGTTGTGCACGCTGGAGTCGGGGCGGAGGCGGCCGGAGAACACCCGGAACAGGCTGATCCGGCCGACGTAGGGATCCGAGATCGTCTTGAACACGAACGCCGTGAGAGGCCCGTTCGGATCGCACGGCCGCTCCTGTTCCTGCCCGTCCTTGGTCATCACCGTGACGTTCGGGCGGTCGCCGGGTGAGGGGAAGGCGTCGACGATCAGATCCGCCAGCCGGTCGGCGCCCGCGGCTTTCTGCGCCGCGCCGCACAGCACCGGAGCCAGCTTGGCTTCGGCGATCCCGGCCTTGATCCCTCGGACCACCTCCTCCTGGGACAGCTCGCCCTGGTCGAGGTACTTCTCCAGCAGGACGTCGTCGGCCTCGGCCACCGACTCCGTCAGCTTTTCCCGATAGGGGTCGGCCTTGCCGGCGATGTCATCGGGCCACTCGCTCTCTTCCCCCTTCGGCCCGGACGGGTAGCGGTAGGCCTTGTGGGAGAGGAGGTCCGCAACCCCTTCGAAGTCGTGCTCTTCGCCGATCGGATACTGCAAGGGGGCCACCTGCGTCCCGAAGGACTGGACCAGCTGGTCGAGGGTCCGTTGGAATGAGGCTCGCTCCCGATCCATCTTGTTGATGAAGAAGGCCCGGGGGAGCCGGTGCTCCACCGCGAGCTCCCACACCACCTCGTGCTGGACCTCCACGCCGTCCACCGCGGAGACCACGAAGAGACACGCGTCGACGGCGCGCAGGGCGGCACGAACGTCACCGATGAAGTCCGCATAGCCCGGAGCGTCGAGGAGATTGAGCTTCGCCCCCCGCCACTCGATGGGCGTCATGGCCAGCGACACGCTGATCTGCCGCTTGGTCTCCTCGGGCTCGAAGTCACTGACCGTGTTGCCGTCCTCGACCGTGCCCATCCTGGTCACGGCCCCGCCCAGAAGAAGGAGGGCTTCCGACAGCGTGGTCTTGCCGGCACCACCGTGACCGACCAGCAGGACGTTCCGGATCTGCGCGGCGTCGTAGGTCTTCACGTCTCGACTCCCGGGTCGTTGAGAGAGCTCGATTCTACTCGGGGGCGAGGCGACACCGCGGGGCCGGGTGCTAGGCTCGGTGACCCGAACCATGGCCTCGCTCCGGCCCCGTCCTCGAGCCGTTCCTCCGCTCCTGGCGATCGCCTCCGCCGCGGCCGGGGGAGGGGCGACCCTGGTCATCACGGGCCGGCTTCTGCCCGCCGGACTGCTCGGCGCGGCGGCCGTCGGGGCGTCCATCCTGGCCGGTCTCGGGGCCCGGGACTCGGGCGAACCACGCCTGGTGTTCGCCGACCACGCGGTGGAGCGGCTGGTGGAGGCGGCCCTGTTCGGGTCCGTGGCCTGGTCGACAGTTCCCGAGGAACCATGGGTGGCTGCGGCGGCGCTGTCTGCGCTGATCGCCTCCTACCTCGCCTCCTACCTGACCGCGAAGGCGACCGGCCTCGGCTTCGTGGTCCGGGAGCGCCTCCCGTACCGTTCAGTCCGGCCCCTCCTGGCCGTTGCCGGGCTGTTGGTCCCCCGGCTCCTCGGGGCGGCGCTGTGGGCCGCCGCGGCCATCTCCTTGGAGCCGGTCCTCCGCCATGGACGGTCCGTGGCCCGCCAGCGGGATCCGGCATGAGCCGGGCCGCCGACCCGGTCGAGGTCACGCCCTTGGCCACCGAATCCCTGCCGGAGCGGCTGAGCTACGGGGCGTACGCCGCTGCCGAGCGGCTGGCCATCACGCTGCCCGAGTTCGTGGGCCGGCGCCTCTTCGACCTGGGCGCGGCCGCGGCATTCAGGCTGGCCCCTTCGGCCCGAGCGGTGGTGGAGAGCAACCTGGCACGCGTCCTGGGGAGGGAGCCGGGCTCGGCCCTGCTCCGGGCGGCCACCCGCGAGGCGTTTCGGTCGTACGGGCGGTACTGGTACGACGCCTTCCGAATCCGGGTCTTGCCCAACGAGGAGTTCCTGTCCCGATACCGGTTCGTCGGCGCCGAGCACATAGAACGCGCGCTGGCCGGCGGTCGGGGAGCCGTGATGGCCCTCCCGCATCTCGGGAACTGGGACGCCGCCGGGAAGTGGGTCGGACTGGCCGGGTGGAGGATCACCGCCGTGGCAGAGACGCTGAAGCCTCGCCGACTGTACGAGCTGTTCGTCGCTCACCGGCGGGCGCTGGGGGTGGGGATCGTGGCCCTGGAAGATGACCGACAGGTCGGGCAGGAGCTCACCCGCCTGATCGGGGACAACGAGCTGATCGCGCTCGTGGCCGATCGTGATCTTCACGGCCGGGGCGTCGTCGTCGAGATGTTCGGCCAGGACCGGCGGATGCCGGCCGGGCCGGCCCTCCTGTCGCTGTTCACGGGTTCACCGCTCCTCCCCGCGGCGTGCTACGACCTGGCGGACGGGTGGACCGTGTACATCGACCCGCCGCTCGAGATGGAGCGAACCGGGGACATGCGCCAGGACGTCGCCGCCCTGACCCGGCTTCTGGCCAAGAGGTTCGAACGGGCCATCGCCGCGGCGCCCACCCAGTGGCACATGTTCCAGCCGGCCTGGGACGGCGGGCCGGAAGCACGTCCCGAGCGATGAGGGTTGCGCTGGCCTGTCCCTACTCCTGGGACGCTGCAGGAGGGGTCCAGACACACGTCCGCCAGTTGGGGGCCCGGCTCGAGTCGATGGGCCACCCGGTCCTGGTCCTCGCCCCCGCCATCGACCGACCCTCCGAACCGCACGTCCGTGCCGTGGGGCGTCCGGTTCGCATCCCCTACAACGAGTCGGTTGCTCCGGTGGCCCCGTGGCCCGCCGGCTACCTCCTGGTTCGGGACGCGCTCCGCGAGTTCCGCCCCGACGTGGTGCACGTTCACGAGCCCCTGGTCCCCGGGCCGTCGATGTTCGCCGCCCTCTCGGCGCCGGCTCCGGTGGTGGCCACCTTCCACGCATATGCCGACCGGGCCCGGCTCCTCGACGCCGCGACGCCGCTCCTTCGACCGGTGTGGCGGCGGCTGGAGGTTCGCCTGGCCGTGTCGGAGGCCGCGGCCTGGTTCGTGCGAACCCGGTTCGGCCGGGACGGGGTGCGGGTCGTGCCCAACGGAGCGGACGTGGAGCTGTTCGCGTCAGCGACGCCGGCGGTCCTTCCTCAGGGCCGCCGGGTGCTGTTCGTGAACCGGCTGGACCGGCGGAAGGGGTTCCCGGTGATGGTCGAGGCGTTCCGCCGCCTGGCGGAGGAGCGGACCGATGTTCTTCTCGTCGTGGCCGGAGACGGTGAGGACCGCCGGGTGGCCCAACAGCTGCCCATCGGTACCAGGGCCCGGGTGGTGATGCTGGGCACGGTTCCCCACGACCTGTTGGCCCCGTACCACGCTGCATCCGAGGTGTTCTGCGCTCCGGCCACCGGTCGGGAGAGCTTCGGCATCGTCCTGGTCGAGGCCATGGCGGCGGGACTCCCCGTGGTGGCGTCCGACATCGTCGGGTACCGGGAGGTGGTCCGGGATGGGGTCGACGGCATCCTGGTCCCACCCCGCGACCCCGGGGCACTGGCCGGGGCGGTCGACCGTCTCCTGGACGATCCGGAGGCGGCCCGGCGATTCGGCGACGCCGGCCGGGCGCGAGCCGGACGATACTCGTGGGACGCTGTGGCCCGCCAGATCGAGGCGGTGTACGCCGAGGTGGTCGGCTGATCCTCGGTCAACGAGGCCCTGGTACGATGCGCCCGTGATCGGGGTGTGGATCGCCGTCGGTATCGTCGTCGTTCTGCTCCTGTACGCCATCCTGGCGTTCAACGCCCTGGTCCGGCACCGGAACCGAGTGGAGAACGCCTGGTCCGGCATCGACGTGCAGCTCCGCCGCCGGTACGACCTCATCCCCAACCTGATCGAAACGGTCAAGGGGTACGCCGCCCACGAGCGGGAGCTGTTCGAGGAGGTCACCGAAGCCCGGACCCGGGCCATCGCCGCCGGGACGGTGGGTGATCAGGCCCAGGCGGAGAACGACGTGACCCGAAGCCTCGGCCGGCTGCTGGCCGTGGCCGAGGCCTACCCACAGCTTCGGGCCAACGAGAACTTCCTGGCGCTTCAGGAGGAGCTCACGGCGACGGAGAGCAAGATCGCCTTCGCCCGCCAGTTCTACAACGACCAGGTGATGCGGTACAACACGATGATCGAGCAGTTCCCGTCGCTGATCATCGCTCGGATGGGCCGGTTCCGGCAGCGAGAGTTCTTCGAGGCGGAAGAGAACTCCCGGGGCGCCGTCGCCGTCGATCTGTAGGCCGTGTACGAACGGATCACGCAGAACAGGTGGCGATCCTTCCTTCTCATCCTGGGAGCGATCGTCCTGGCCGGCGGGGTCGGCTACCTGTTCGGCTACCTGTTCGACGGCGGATTGATCGGCCTGGTCATCGCCCTGATCATCGCGGCCGTCGGATCGTTCGCCTCCTACCGGTACGGCGACCGTCTGGTCCTCCGGGTCAGCCGAGCCCGCCCGGCCACCCGTGAGGAGTACCCGCAGCTCCACAACCTGGTGGAGGGTCTGTGCATCGCCTCAGGGATGCCCGTCCCGGCGCTGTACGTCATCCCGGAGGACGCTCCCAACGCCTTCGCCACCGGCCGGGATCCGGAGCACGCCTCGGTGGCCGTGACGGAGGGACTGCTTCGGACGCTGAACCGGGTCGAGCTGGAGGGCGTGCTGGCCCACGAGCTGTCTCACGTCAAGAACCGGGACATGCTGGTCGGGACGCTCGCCGCCACCCTGGTCGGCGTCGTCGTCCTCCTGGCCGGATGGATGCGGTGGGGCCTCTTCTGGGGCGGGGGCCGAGGGCGCGATCGAGGGGGGAACCCCGTGATCATGATCGTGGCCATCCTGGCCATCATTCTGGCGCCGCTGGGAGCCCAGTTGATCCGGTTCGCCGTGTCGCGCCGGCGGGAATACCTGGCGGACGCCGACGGCGCGCTGATGAGCCGGTATCCCCCCGGGTTGGCCAGCGCCCTCCGGAAGATCGCGGCCAGCCCGAACACGATGCGGGTGGCGAACAACGCCACCGCCCATCTGTGGTTCAGCCAGCCGTCACGAGCCGTGGGCGAGGGCCACAGCCGCGTGGAGCGGCTCTTTTCGACGCATCCGCCGATCGAGGACCGCATCCGGATCCTCGAAGAGATGTAGACTGCTGTCCCGGTCCCCTCTCTGGTGAGGGATCGCCCCTTCCCTGAATCCATCGTCCCTAGGAGGTATCGCACGTTGACGTCACGAGCAAAAACGCTGATCGGGGCGGGGGCCGCCCTCGCGTTGCTGGCGGTCGGGTTCGTCGGCTTCCGTCTGATGACGAGGGCAGAGGGCGAGCCGCTCCTGCCGGATATCCCGCTGGTCAATGACGAACCCGAGCCCTGTCCGCTGACCGGACTCGAGGCTGATGACGAGCAGCTGCTGTCTCGCCGTGTGCTCGCGGTGAAGATCGAGAACTCCCCGGAAGCCCGGCCCCAGATGGGGCTGGCCGAGGCCGATGTGATCTACGAGCAGGAGGCCGAGGGAGGCATCACCCGGTTCAACGTCCTCTACCACTGTCGTGACGCCGACCGGATCGGGCCGATCCGGAGCGCTCGGCCCGTCGACCCGGCGATCCTCCAGCAATACGGGGAGCCGCTGTTCGTCCACGCCGGCGCGGTCGACGAGGTGCTGGATGAGGTGGAGGAAGCGGGGATCGAGCAGATCAACTGCAACTTCGAGGAACAGACCTGTCCCCGCGACGAGAGCAGAGAGGCCCCTCACGACGTGTTCACCTCCACCGACGAGCTCAGGGACGCCGGCGGCAAGAAAGGCTCGCCGCCGGGGGATGTGTTCACCTTCTCCGAGGACGTGCCGGAGAATGCCAAGAACGCCCGGTCGGTCGAGCTGAACTTCTCGCCGGTGGCCGATGTGGCCTGGAAATACCGGGCGAAGAAGGACCTCTATCTACGGTTCCACGGCGAGGACCTGCACGAGTTGGAGGACGGCTCCCCGGTCACGGCCTCCAACGTGGTGGTGCTGCTGGTGAAGCGGGAGCTGACCAGCCTCCAGGACGTCGCCGGGACCCCCGTCCCGACCTTCGACGTTGAGGGACGAGGCGACCTCTTGGTCTTCCGGAACGGAAAGGTCGTCGAGGGGACATGGCAGCGCGACTCGGTGGAGGATCCGTTCCGGCTCCTCGATCGAGGGGGCGATGAGCTCTCCCTAGCCCCCGGCCAGACCTGGGTCGAACTGTTCCCCACCGACGCCCCCGAGCCGCCCGAGTTCTGACGGGCCCGAGCGCCCTCGGACGCCCGCACGCCGGGCGCCGTATCCTGAAGGGGACGGCGCGCGGTTCCTCTTCGGCCGTCTGGAGGGGAGCGATGGACAGGGAGACGGGAACCTTCCGGGTCAAGTCCGGCCTGGCCGAGATGCTCAAGGGCGGGGTCATCATGGACGTCACCACGGCCGAGGCGGCCAGGATCGCCGAGGACGCCGGGGCGGTGGCGGTCATGGCCCTGGAGCGGGTCCCGGCCGACATCCGGGCCGAGGGGGGCGTGGCCCGGATGGCTGACCCGACCAAGGTCCAGGAGATCAAGGACGCCGTGTCGATCCCCGTGATGGCCAAGTGCCGAATCGGGCACTTCGTGGAGGCCCAGATCCTCCAGGCCCTGGAGATCGACTACGTCGATGAGTCCGAGGTGCTGACGCCCGCGGACGAGGCTCATCACATCGACAAGTGGGAGTTCACCGTGCCGTTCGTCTGCGGCGCCCGAGACCTCGGTGAGGCCCTTCGCCGGATCGCCGAGGGCGCGGCCATGATCCGGACGAAGGGCGAGGCCGGCACCGGGAACGTGGTCGAGGCGGTCCGCCACGTGCGGGCCATCACCTCCCAGATGTCCCGGCTCAAGGGTTTGCGAAACGATGAGCTCGGCTCGGCGGCCAAGGAGCTCGGCGCGCCGCTGGAGCTCGTTCGTCAGGTGGGCGCGACCGGTTCGCTGCCGGTGGTCAACTTCGCTGCCGGCGGGCTGGCCACGCCGGCCGACGCCGCCCTGATGATGCAACTCGGCGTGGACGGGGTGTTCGTGGGCTCGGGGATCTTCAAATCAGACGACCCGGCCGCCCGGGCTCGGGCCATCGTCGAGGCCACGACGTACTACCAGGACCCGGAGATGCTGGCCAAGGTGTCCCGCGGCCTCGGGGAGCCGATGCGAGGGCTCGACATCGCCGAGCTGGGCGAGGAGGGGCTCCTCCAGACCCGCGGCTGGTAAATACCTACTCGGCTGCCTGGGTCACCGACAGGATGTTGTCCTCGCTGTCCTTGAACCAGGCTGCCTTGAACGGCCCCATCGTGGCGATGTCGCCCGCCCACTCGACCCGGGGATGTCGTAGTGGTCGAAGGTGACGCCGCGCTCCTTGAGGTGCGCCACGACGGCTTCCATGTCATCGACAGACCACTCCATGGCCGTGTTCTTCGCCGCTCCGGCGTAGGGCGTCGGGAAAAGGGCGAACGTACGGCCGCCGCTCTCGTAATAGGCCCCGCCCTCATCCTCGCTCTTGGGGACCATCTCCAGCTTGTCGCGGTACCAGGCCTTCGCCCGCTCCAGGTCCGAAGCTGGAAGCGTGGTGTGCGTTGGAAACCGATCCAGCACCTCGACCACCTCCCGGGCGATCCGACGCGGCGCCGCCTCCCGGCGCCTGCGGGCCACAGAGGCTATCTCAGTCACGGCCGCTCCGTTTCGGAGCCACGCCGATCACGTCGGCGTGCTGCAACCGGTCGACGTCGACGTCGAACCCGGCCCGGCGCATCGCGCCGATCGTGTCCCGGCCGATGTGGCAGCGGAACACGCGGTAGTGGAGCCAGTCGAGGGAGCGCTGCATGGCCCGGCGGGCCGCTGACGCGCCGCGGACGTGCTCGCTGAACCGCAGTACGCCCCCCGGGCGGAGCACGCGGTGGACCTCAGCCAGCGCCCGGCCGGGGTCGTCCACCGAGCAGAACACCCCGGTGGACACCACCGTGTCGAAGGAGCCGTCCGGGAACGGAAGGCGCTCGGCGGGCGCCGGGCGAAGCTCGATGCCGTGCTCCTGGGCCCGGGGCTCGGCCCGGCGGAGCATCTCCGGGTTCGGCTCGGTGGCCACGACCGAGGACCCCTCCGGGTAGTAGGGGAAGTTGAACCCCGTCCCCGCACCGATCTCCAGGACCCGGCCGGTGGCCTCCCCGGCCACCCGGGACCGCACCATCCGGTTGTAGTCGGAGTCACCGCGGCGGTCGTAGAAGGCGGCGAACCACCGGCGGCCGCGCTCGGCGGAGACCCCTTCGGGCACGATCAGGCGACGGGCGGCCCGAGCCCGACCCGGTCTCGGGCCAGGGCCACGACGTCCGCGGCGATGGCCCGAGCCTTGTCCGCCCCCATCCGCAGGACGCGCTCGAGCTCTGCCTCGTCCGGACGTAGCTCCGCGTATCGCTCCCGGACGGGCGCCAGAAACCCCGCCACCGCTTCGCCGACCTCTCGCTTGAAGTCGGCGTATCCGCCGGCGTCGGCGTACTCCTTCTCCACCGCCTCCGGCGTCGAGCCCTTTGCCGAGGCCAGGATCTCGATCAGGTTGGAGATCCCGGCCTTGTCCCGTCCGCGCACGACCTCCCGGCCCGAGTCAGTCACGGCACTCGTGAACTTCCGCACGACCTGGGCCGGCTCATCCAGCACGTAGACCGTCCCCAGCTCGCTGGCGCCGGTCGTCGACATCTTCCGCTCCGGGCTCTGAAGATCCATGATCCGAGCCCCGATCTCGGGGATCCGGTGTTCGGGGACCACGAACGTTTCCCCGAACCGCTGGTTGAACCGGACGGCGATGTCCCGCATCAGCTCGATGTGCTGCTTCTGGTCCTCGCCGACCGGGACCTCATCGGTCCGGTACGCCAGCACGTCGGCGGCCTGGAGCACCGGGTAGAAGAACAGGCCCGCCGACACGAAGTCCTTCTGCTCGGCCGACTTCTCCTTGAACTGGTGCATCCGGCTCAGGTCACCGTGCGCGGTGACGTTCGCCAAGAGCCAACAGAGCTCGGTGTGCTCCCGGACGTCGGACTGCCGGAACAGGATGCACCGCTCGGCGTCCAGGCCCGCCGCGAGGAGAATGGCCATGGTGTCGTACAGCCGCTCTCGGAGGTCGGCCGGGTCGTGGGCCACCGTGATGGCGTGCAGATCGACGATGCAGAAGATTGCGTCGCCGCGGTCCTGCCCTTCGACGTACTGCCGGATCGCTCCGATGTAGTTGCCCAGGTGCTTCCGGCCGGTCGGCTGGATCCCGGAAAAGATGCGCATGGTTCGGTCAGGGTACCGCGCAGCCGCCCGCCGGGACGTCCGCCGTCGATATCATGAGATCGATATGAAGGCTGGCGTCCTCGCCCTCCAGGGCGACTTCCGGGAACACGCCGAGGTGCTGAAGGACCTCGGAGCCTCGCCGATCCTGGTTCGGACCGCGGACGAGATGGCCTCGGTCGATTGCCTGGCCATCCCCGGCGGAGAGAGCACCACGATCGGCCGTCTGGCTGCCCTTCACGGCCTGGTGGAGCCGATCCGGGAACGAGTCGCTGACGGCATGCCCGTGTTCGGCACGTGTGCCGGGATGATCGTCATGGCCACCGAGGTGGACGGAGGGAAGCCGCTGCTCTCCGTGCTGGACATCCGGGTGGCCAGGAACGGCTATGGCAGCCAGCTCGACTCGTTCGAGTCCGACGTGCCCCTCCGGGGCGAAGACCGGTCCGTTCGAGCGGTGTTCATCCGAGCGCCGGTGGTTGAGGAGGTCGGCCAGGAGGTGGAGGTGCTGGCGGAGCTGGAGGGGCGGCCGATCGTCGTCGAGCAGGGCCGTCTCCTGGCCGCTGCCTTCCATCCCGAGCTGGCCGGGGACGGCCGGCTCCACCGCCGGCTGCTGGAGAACGTGGGCTGAGGTGTCCGGACACTCCAAGTGGTCGTCGATCAAGCACAAGAAGGCCGTCACCGACCAGCGGCGGGGCCGGATGTTCGGCAAGCTGCTTCGGGCCGTGGAGGCGGCGGCCCGCGAGGGTGGAGGCAACATCGAGGGCAACGCCACGTTGGCGTCGGCGGTGCAGAAGGCCCGGGACTTCTCCGTGCCGATGGAGAACATCGAGCGGGCCATCAAGCGGGGAACGGGGGCGATCGAAGGTGTCCGCTACGAGCCGGCCACCTATGAGGGCTACGCTCCCGGAGGGGTGGCCATCCTGGTCGAGACCATGACCGAAAACCGCAACCGGACCAGCCAGGAGATCCGGCACACGTTCACCAAGCTCGGCGGGAACCTCGGCGACCCGGGGAGCGTGGCCTGGCAGTTCGACCGGAAGGGGGTGCTGCTGGTCGACAAGGACGCCGCCCCCGACGAAGAGCGGCTCCTGGAGCTGATCCTCGACGCCGGGGCGGAGGACCTCTCCGATGAGGGCGACCAGTGGCGGGTCACCACCGAGCCGACCGCGCTCCAGGAGGTCCGGACCATCCTCGACGGAGCCGGGATCGCCGTGGCCTCCGCCGAGCTGTCGATGATCCCCCAGACCACCGTTCCGGTGGAGGGCAGTCGGGCCCGCCAGGTGCTGGGCCTGATCGATGCCCTCGACGACCTGGAGGACGTCCAGGCGGTCCACGCCAACTTCGACATCCCCGACGAGGTCCTGGCCGAGGTCGGCTGACGCCGCTCGCATCGAGCGCCGCCGCCGAGTAAATTACACACGTGTCATCCTTGAACCGCCCAGGTCGCCCCCATAAGGTGAACGTATGTTCGACCGACTGGTGATCGGGATCGACCCCGGGATGGCGTCGACCGGGTTGGCGGTGGTGGGCGGAAGTCCCCCCGGGGCGGCCGAGGTCGTGGCCGCGGCGACCGTCAGGACCCGAGCCGGCGCCCCCGAGCCGGAGCGCCTCCGGACCCTGTTCCATACCACGCTGGCGGCCATCGATCGCCACCGTCCCGGGGCCATCGCCGTCGAGCGGCTGATGTGGGGCCGGAACGTGACCAGCGCCATGGGTGTCGCCCGGGCCACGGGCGTCGTCTTGCTGGCCGCGGCCGAGGCCGGCCTTCCCGTGTTCGAGTACGCCCCACTGGAGGTCAAGCTGGCCGTGGCCGGGAACGGGAGCGCCGGGAAGCCCGAAGTGCGGAGGGCGCTCGAACGTCTCCACGGTGTGGCCGACCTGCCCGCCGAGCCAGATGCGGCCGACGCGGTGGCCGTGGCCCTGTGCCACCTCCACCAGTCGCGGGCCCTCCGGGAGGCGGTCCGTTGATCGCCCTCCTCCAGGGACTGGTGGCCGAGCGCGGCGCCGATCGAGCGGTCCTCCTGGCCGGCGGGGTCGGCTACGAGGTGCAGTGCTCGACGACGACGCTGGGGACCTTGCCGTCGATCGGCCAGCAGGCCCGGGTGCTGACGCACCTCCACGTCCGGGACGATGCGCTGACCCTCTTCGGCTTCGCCACCCAGACCGAACGCGATCTGTTCGTCCTCCTCCTCGGGGTGGGCGGCGTCGGGCCCAAGCTGGCCCTGGCCATCCTGTCGGTGCTCAGCCCTGAGGCATTCCGCCGTTCGGTGCTGGCCGGAGACGCCGACGCGATCACGGTCGTGCCTGGGGTGGGGAAGAAGGTCGCCGCCCGGATCGTCCTCGACATCAAGGAGAAGCTCGGGGGCGAGGTCGAGCTCCCCGCCGAGAGCCCGCTGGCCGAGGTGCGCGAGGCCCTGATCGGCATGGGCCTGTCGACGTCCGAGGTTCAGGACGCCCTGGCCGGGCTCGACGGAGACGAGGGACCGGTGGAGGACCTGCTCCGGGGGGCTCTTCAGCGGGTGGGCTCTCGATGAGCGTCGAGGACCGGCTGGTTGCCTCCAGGGAGCTCCAGGTGGAGGGCGACTTCGACGCGGCTCTCCGCCCCCGGTGGCTGAAGGAGTTCATCGGCCAGGAGCGGGTGAAGGAGCAGCTCGGGCTGCTGGTACAGGGCGCCCGGGAGCGGGGCGAGCCCCTCGATCATCTCCTGTTCTCGGGACCCCCCGGGCTGGGCAAGACCACCCTGGCCGGCATCGTGGCCAACGAGATGTCCGTCATCCTCCGCCAGACCAGCGGGCCGGCCCTGGAGCGGACGGCCGACTTGGCGGCCATCCTGACCAACCTCGACGAGAGCGACGTCCTGTTCGTGGACGAGATCCACCGGATGCCGCGAGCCGTCGAGGAGGTGCTCTATCCGGCTCTGGAGGACTTCAAGCTGGACGTGGTGATCGGCAAGGGTCCGTCCGCCCGGACGATCCGACTCGAGCTTCCGAGGTTCACGCTGGTGGGAGCGACGACCCGCCTGGGCCTGATCACGCTCCCGCTTCGGGAGCGCTTCGGGTTCACCCCCCGGCTGGACTACTACGCCGAGGACGAGCTGGCCCAGGTCGTTCGGCGCTCCGCGGGGATCCTGGACGTCGAGGTGGAGGACGATGCCGCCGAGGAAATCGCCCGGCGAGCGCGGGGGACGCCTCGGATCGCCAACCGGCTCCTCCGCCGGGTCCGGGACTACGCTCAGGTGCGGGGGGACGGGCGGGTGACGCTGGAGGCAGCGGCGGACGCCCTGGCCCTGTTCGAGGTCGACGAGCGGGGGCTGGACCGGGTGGACCTCCAGGTCCTCACCGCGCTGGCCGAGCGGTTCGGGGGCGGACCGGTCGGCCTGTCGACACTGTCCGCCGCCGTGGGGGAGGACACCGGGACCATCGAGGACGTCTACGAGCCATACCTGCTCCAGATCGGTCTCCTCCAGCGCACCCCTCGGGGCCGGATCGCCACCGAGGCCGCGTACCGCCACCTCGGCCTGGCGGTGCCCGGCCGGCTGATGTAGCCGGATCCTCTGACGGCCTATCCTTTCCAGCGGTATGGACCTGTCCGGTGCGGGGCGGCTGCTCCTGATTCTCGCGGCGGTCCTGGCAGTGATCGGCGTCCTCTTCGTCCTGGCCGGGCGAGGCCTGTTGCCGCGGCTCCCGGGAGACGTCGCCATCGAGCGCGGCAACACCCGGTTCTACTTCCCCCTCGGAACCTCGATCCTCGTCTCGCTGATCCTGACGGTCGTCCTCAACCTGTTCCTCCGTCGCTAGCTCAGGACTGGAGGACCAGGAGCAGGATGAGCAGGTAGTGAGACGCGCTCCCGCCGACCACCAGGACGTGCCACAGCTCGTGGTAGCCGAACACCTGGGGCCGGAGCACCGGTCGATTGAGCCAGAACAGGATCGCTCCGATCGTGTAGCAGAGTCCACCCCCCACCATCAGGCCGATCTGCACCCCGGTCAGGTGATCGGCGGCGAACGGGAGGACCAGGGCGCCGATCCAGCCGAGGACGAGGTAGAGGGTTCCGGGGAGCACCCCGAGCTCCTCCGAGAGCAGCCGGGCCAGGATCCCCAGGGCGGCCCCGCCCCACACCACCCCCAGGACGACGGTGGACCACGGCGGGCTCAGGCCGAGGAGGGCGAACGGGGTGTAGGACCCGGCGATGAGCACGAAGATCATGGAATGGTCCACGCGGCGCATCCATCGCCGGGCCGGGGGCCCCCAGTCGATGCGGTGGAACGCGGCGCTGGTCGCGTACATCGCCGACAGGCTCATCGCGTACACGGCCGCGGCGGCCCTGGCCGCGAGGGATGGGCTGACCACCACCAGGGACAGGCCGGCCGGGATCGATGCGAAGAAGGCGGCCTGATGGAGGCGTCCCCGCCACCGGGGCCGGCTCACCGGTTTCGCCCATGGTTCGGTCGCGTTGTCACCATCGGGAGAGGGCCATAATATGGGGATTCGACCGGCGGCGGCCGAGCCGCCGTTTTTCATGGAGGGACAAACATGATCGCAGCGATCCTGGCCCAGGGCGGCGGGCAGAACGTCACGTTCCTGATCTCGCTCGTTCTGATGGTGGCCATCTTTTACTTCCTGCTGATCCGCCCCCAGCAGCGGCGCGCTCGCCAGCAGCGTGACCTGGTCAGTAGCCTGGGGGTGGGCGACGAGGTGGTCACGATCGGCGGGATGTTCGGGACGATCTTCGAGATGAACGATGAGAGCGTGACCCTGGACGTCGGCTCGGGGACGCGGATCCGGTTCGTCAAGCAGGCCATCGCCCGGAAGTTCGTTCGGGAGGAGCCGGAAACCGAGTCGGAGGAGGCGGACGAGGAGCCGTGAAGGAAGAGGCAGGACCGCGGCCCGTCGCGGCCCCGCTCACGCTCGAGGACATCCAGCAGGACGAGGTCATCTCCGCGTACATCACGCAAGCGGACCGGGTGATGGACGGCCTCGGCTTCACGGAGCACGGCTTCCGGCACGCCAACCTGACGGCGAAGATCGCCTACAACGTGATGAAGCGTCTCAAGTTCGACGAGCGGGACTGCACCCTGGCCGCCATCGGCGGCTACCTCCACGACATCGGGAACGCCATCTCGCGATGGGGCCACGGACAGACCGGCGCCGTGCTCGTCCACCAGATCCTCCGTGATCGCATGGGGCCTCCCGAGCTCGGCGTGCTGATGGGGGCGGTGGGGAACCACGAGGAGGACGATGGGATGGGCGCCGGCCGGATCGCTGCCGCGGTCATCCTGGGCGACAAGTCGGACGTGCACCGGAGCCGGGTCCGGAAGACGGCCCAGATCGACTTCGATATCCACGACCGGGTCAACTACGCCGCCGAACAGTCGTTCCTCCGGGTCGACGCCGACGCCAAGACGATGACGCTCGAGCTGAAGATCGACACGGCCATCTCCCATGTCATGGAGTACTTCGAGATCTTCCTGGGACGGATGGTCATGTGCCGCCGGGCCGCCGAGAAGCTGGACTGCTCGTTCCACCTTGACATCAATGGGGCGAATCTGTTGTGAGGGCGACCCGTCGGCACGTCGTCTCGGTCATCTTCGTCCTGACCCTGGCCGGCGCGGCGGTGGCCGGGTTCGTGACGGGCGGCCTGGGGCTGCAGCTGGGGCTCGACCTGGTGGGAGGCGTGTCGGTGATCCTCACCGCGCCGCAGGGCACCCCGTCCCCGGTGATCGACCGGGCATTGGAGACGGTCCGGGAACGCGTCGACCGGGTCGGCGTGGCCGAGCCCGACATCACCCGGCAGGGCCAGCTCAACATCCAGGTCCAGATCCCCGGCGCCGGGGGGCGCAGCCAGCAGCGGCTCCTGGAGCTGATCGGCCGGACCGCTCGCCTGGAGTTCCGGGAGGTCCTGGAGACGATCACCCCCGCCTCCGAGAACTACCAGGAGACGGAGATCACGCCGGGAGATCCGGAGGACGAAGAGGTCGTGTTCGCCGCCGCCGACGTGCCCAAGGGACAGGAACCAACCCTGTTCCGGATGGGCCCGGTGCTGCTGACCGGCGACACCCTTAGTGAGGCTCGGTCCGACTTCGTCGATCCGGTCAGCGTCTCTCCGGGCGACCAGCCCGGTTGGCGAGTGGCCTTCCAGTTCAACGCCGAAGGGTCCGACCGGTTCGGACGGATCACGACGCGGCTGGCGGGAGATACGGGCAACGAAACCGACAACAAGCAGATGGCCATCATCCTCGACCGCCGAGTGGAGTCCGCTCCGACCGTCAACGAGGCGATCACCGGCGGCCAGGGCGTCATCACCGGCGACTTCACCGAGCAGGAAGCTCGGGATCTGGGCGTGGTCCTCCAGACCGGCGCCTTGCCGGTTGAACTGGCCCAGTCCGAGGTCGAGACGGTGAGCGCCACCCTGGGCCGGGAGGCGCTCCGACAGGGTCTCGTCGCCGGGATCGTCGGCCTGGTCCTCCTGGCCCTGTACCTGGCCTTCTACTACCGGCTGCTCGGCGTGGTGACCTGGCTGGGGATGGCGGTGTGGGCCATCTTCGCCCTGGCCATCGTGGCCCTCCTGGGGAGATGGGTCGGGTACAGCCTTACCCTGGCGGGCGTGGCCGGCCTGGTGGTCTCGTTGGGGGTGACGGCCGACTCGTACATCGTGTTCTACGAGCGCCTCAAGGATGAGGTCAGGAGAGGGAAGACGGTTCGGGCCGCAGTCGGCTCGGCATTCAACCGCGCATGGCGGACCATCGTGGCGGCCGACATCGTCACCATCACCGCCGCGGTGATCCTCTACATCCTGGCCATCGGATCCGTGCGGGGCTTCGCGCTGACGCTCGGCATCGCCACGCTCCTCGACATGTTCGTCGTCTATGTCTTCAAGCGGCCGACGGTCTTCCTGATCGCCGGCAGCCGCTTCCTGTCCGAGCTTCGAGGGATGGGGCTGCGCTCCGGCGTGGCCGTGGGGCAGCCGGAGCCCGTCCGAGGGGCGTCCCGGTGAACCTTCGCCACGCAATCGCGTCCTTCCGAGGGCAACGCCAGTTCCACATGGACATCGTGGGGCGGCGCCGGATCTGGTTCGCCATCTCGGGGGTGGTCATCCTGATCTCCGTGGCGGCCCTGGTCTTCGGTCGGCTCAACCTGGGGATCGACTTCCAGGGCGGGGCCCTCCTGGCGTATGCGAACGACAGCGGGAGCTCGGTCGAAGAGATCCGCACGGTCCTGGCCGAGGAGGGACACCCCGAAGCGATCGTCCAGCTCACCGGCGAGGGGGGTGTCCGGGTCCGAACCGAATCGCTCGGGTCGGACCGAACAGAGTTGCTGGAGGCGCTGGCGGACCAGGCCGCGATCGCTCCCTCCGATATCAGCATCCAGGACGTTGGCCCCAAGTGGGGCGAGCAGATCTCCGCCAAGGCCATCCAGGGGCTGGTGATCTTCCTCGTCGCGGTGTCGATCTACATCTCCTTCAGGTTCGAGTGGAAGATGGCCGTCGGCGCCCTGGTGGCCCTCGTTCACGACGTGATCGTCACCGCCGGCGTCTACGCCCTGGTCGGACTGGAGGTGACGCCCGAGACGGTTATCGCCATCCTGACGATCCTGGGGTACTCGCTCTACGACACCGTCGTCATCTTCGACAAGATCCGTGAAAACACCGAGTCGCTCTCGCTCGTTGCTCGGGAGACGTACGCGGGCACCGTGAACCTGTCACTGAACCAGGTGTTCATGCGCTCGATCAACACCACGTTGGTCGCCCTCCTCCCGGTTGGGTCGCTGATGATCTTCGGAGGAGAGACCCTCCAGAGCTTCGCCTTCGCCCTGTTCATCGGGATGCTGACCGGCGCGTATTCGTCGATCTTCGTGGCGGCGCCGCTGGTAGCCGTGCTGCGGGAGCGGGAGCCGAAGATGACGGAGATCCGGGAGCGGGCCCTCCGCCGGGAAGCCCGACCCGGCCTGGCGGCGGTCCCGGCGGCCGGGGAGGGGGACCAGGAGCGGGAGCTAGTCCGGGCCACGGCGTCTCGGCCCGGTACACGTTCCCGCCCAGCCCAGGCCCGGCGGAAGAAGAAGGTGCCGCGGTCCAAGCGACGGAGGAAGTGATGGAGGATCACGCGGAGCGACTCCGGGGACTGGTGCGGGACGTGCCCGATTTCCCTCACAAGGGGATCGTGTTCAAGGACATCACCCCGCTGCTGGCCGACGAGGCCGGATTCTCGATGGCCATCGACCTGATCGTGGCTCACTTCGGACGTGGGAACGTCGACAAGGTGGTGGGCATCGAGGCCCGCGGCTTCATCCTGGCTTCTCCGGTGGCCTATCACTTCGCCGCCGGCTTCGTCCCCGTGCGGAAGGCCGGGAAGCTGCCCTGGGAGTCCGAGTCCGAGCAGTACGAGCTCGAGTACGGGACCGAGACGCTGGAGATCCACAGGGACGCCTTCCAGCCGGGAGAGCGGGTCCTCATCGTCGACGACGTCCTGGCCACTGGCGGGACCGCTCGGGCCACGGCGAAGCTCGTCGAACGACTCGGGGGAAAGGTGGTGGGGATCGCGTGCCTGATCGAGCTGACGTTCCTCAAGGGGCGTGAGCAGCTCGGCGACCTCGATTTCTTCGCGCTGATCTCCTACTGAGCCTCCGCTCGGACCCCGGCCCCGCCGCTCGTCCGTACAATGGTCGGGGAGAGGAGGCGGTCGGATGGAGGAGGTCAAGGCTCCGGAGCGTCGGGGCGGCCTCTTCTCGCGCCTCCCGTTCGTCTCGGGCGGCCTGTCCGAGGGTCCTCTGAGCCTGGACAGCCTGCTGCGGAAGGTCCGGTCCTACAACCCCAAGGCCGACGTCCGGGAGGTCCAGCGGGCGTACGAGTTCGCCGAGGCCTCCCACCGGGGCCAGCTTCGAAAATCCGGGGACCCGTTCATCGAGCACCC
>DASQTB010000007.1:0-16348 GCA_035642095.1 Actinomycetota bacterium
TCCCGAACGATCGCCTCGACCGCGCGGGGATACACGTTCGTGCCCCGGACCAGCTTCATGTCGTCGACCCTCCCCCGGATGCCCCCCTCGTACAGGTCGAACGTGCGCCCGCAGGAGCAGGTCGTCCCCGGAACGCGAACCACGAAGTCTCGGGTCCGGTACCGGATCACCGGGATGAACCCCCGGCCGAAGCTGGTCACCACCCGCTCTCCCTGCTCGCCGTAGGGAGCGGGTCGGTCGGTCCCGGGGTCGACGACCTCCTCGATGTAATGGTCCTCGATGATGTGCGTGCCCCCCGGCTGGGACTCGCACTCGAAGATCATGATCGTGCCGAGCTCGGTCATCCCCGCCGTGTCGCCGGCCTTAGCCCCCCACTGCTCCTCGATCAGGCGCTTCGTGGCGGGGATCGACCCCGCGGGCTCGCCGGAGAGGATCAGCCGGCCGACCGAGCTCCCCGCCAGGTCGATCCCCAGCGCTCTCGCCTCCTGGGCCATGCGCAGCGCGTACGTCGGCGTCGAGGCGACCACCGTGGCCCCCATGTCGACGATCTGCTTCACTCGGGCGTCCGTCTGCATCGCCCCTCCCGGCAGGACGAGGCACCCGAGCTTCTCGCCCGCGTAGTGGAGCCCCCAGAAGCCGATGAACGTCGAGTAGCCGAACGCCACGAACAACGTGTCCTTCGGACGGACGCCGAAGCCCCACAGCCCGTAGCACCACATCTCCGCGATCCACTCCCAGTCCTTCAGGCCGTCCAGCACCCTGATCGGCGTCTTGCCGGTGGTCCCGGAGGTCATGTGGAACCGAACGGCTCGTTCGGGACGCTCGGCCAGGCCCGTGCCGTACGGCGGCTGCTCCTCCTGACCCGTCATCCACTCCTCGCGGGTCATGAACGGGATGCGGCGGAGGTCGTCGAGGGACCGAAGCGAATCTGCGGAGACGCCGGCGTCGGCCAGCCGCTTGGCGTGCCACGGCACCCTGGCCTCCGCCCATTCCACCATGCTGCGCAGCTTTCGGAGCTGGAGTGCCTCGATCTCCGGGCGCGGCATCGTCTCGTGCCGCGGGTTCCAGTACGGGGACTCGGCCATGGGTTCGTCCTCCTCGCCCGGCGGTTCGGCGGCATCCTACTACCGTCCCCGCCGGTGCCGACCGGCGCCGATCCGGCGCCTGCTAAGGTCCGGCGGATGGGCTTCGGGCTCGCCGAGGAGCAGGGCGCCCTGGTCGAGGAGGCCCGCCGGGTGGCCCGCCAAGCGCTGGTGCCGCTGGCCGATCGAGGCGAGCCGCATCGGGTGAACCGCCCACTGGTCCGGGCCCTCGGAGAAGGGGGTCTGCTGGGGAACATCTT
The DNA here is from genome assembly GCA_035642095.1 of Actinomycetota bacterium. Lineage (GTDB taxonomy): Bacteria > Actinomycetota > UBA4738 > UBA4738 > CALAEC01 > DASQTB01. The sequence goes on from DASQTB010000007.1 coordinate 1,343, forward strand.
CCCGGCGAGCGGCGAGGTCTCGGCGATGACGCTCTGCCTCCTCCGCGAGGCGCTGGCTCGGGAATGCGTGGAGGCCGAGACCGCCCTGGCCCTCCAGGGCCTGGGCGGCTACCCGATCCTCCAGTCCGGCTCGGCGGACCTGGTGGAGCGGTACGTCCGGCCGGTGGCCGCCGGGCGAGCCGTGGCCGCGTTCGCCCTGACCGAGTCGGAGCACGGCTCGGATGCGGCCCATCTGGAGCTCCGGGCGGACCGCGACGGTGACGGCTTCACGCTTCACGGAGAGAAGGCCTACATCTCGAACGCGCCGGAGGCCGACGTCTACACCGTCTTCGCCCGGACGACACCGGAGGCCGGGGCCAAGGGCGTCACCGCGTTCGTCGTCGACCGCGCCGTCCCGGGGCTGTCCGGCGAGCCGATCGAGCTACTGGCCGACCACGCGGTGGGGCGCTTGCGGTTCGATGCCGTCCCGGTCCCCGCGACCCACGTGCTGGGCGAGGTGGACGGCGGCTTCCGGGTGGCCATGCGGACCCTCGACCTGTTCCGGCCCAGCGTGGGCGGGTTCGCGGTCGGCATGGCCTGGGCCGCGCTGGACGCGGCCAGGAGCCACGCCGCCGGCCGGGCGGCGTTCGGACGACCGATCCGCGAGTTTCAGGCCGTGTCCCATCCGCTGGCGGAGATGGCCACCAGGACCGAGGCGGCCCGGCTGATGGTCTACGCGGCCGCCGCCGCCTACGACCGGGGCGCCCCCGATGTCACCCGCCGGTCCGCCATGGCCAAGCTGTTCGCCACGGAGACCGCCCAGTGGGTCGTCGACGCGGCGGTCCAGATCCACGGGGCCCGGGCGCTGCAGCGGGGGCACCTGTTGGAGAAGCTGTACCGCGAGGTCCGAGCCCCCCGGATCTACGAAGGGACGACCGAGATCCAGCGAGAGGTCATCGCCCGCGACCTGTTCCGATAGCCAGATCCAGGCGGACACGCCGGCGGTCTGTCTGTTCTAGCCCCGTCCGTCCGGGACGACGGCCACCCCGATCAGCTCCACCTTCGCGTCGGGATCGAACAGCTCGGTCGTCCCCAGCAGGGCGACCGCGGGATAGTGCGTGCCGAAGTGCCGCCGGTAGGCGTCGCCCAGCTCCTTCAGCCGGCTCCGGTACTCGTCGACGTCGGTGGCATGGATCACCAGGCGGACCAGGTGCTCGGGGCCGCCGCCGACGGACCCCAGGGCCGTCACCACGTTCGCGCAGGCCTGGTCGAACTGGGTCACCAGGTCCTGGCCGGCGAGCCCGCCGTCGGCCCGGTGGCCGGTCTGGCCGCCGAGATAGATCGTCGTCCCGTCCTCGGGGACGACCGCGTGGGCGAACCCTCTCGGAACGGGCAGTCCGTCCGGGTTGACGATCCGATGGGGCGAGTCGGTCACCGCCCCGTCCACCTGGGAGCACGGCCCTCGATGAACGCCCGGTAGAACTCGCGATGATCGTCCGAGGCCATCAGCAGGGCCTGGGTCATCGCCTCCAGCTCCAGCGAGCCGGCCAGGTCCAGGTCCTGCTCCCGGCCGAGCAGGAGCTTCGTGGCCGCGTGAGCCGCGGCCGGGCCGTCGGCCAGCCGCCGGGCCAGGGCCCCGGCCTCGGATCCCAGCGCCGCGTCATCGACCAGCCGGGAGGCCAGACCGACCTCAACCGCTCGGTCCGCGGGGACCTCATCGCCCAAGAGCAGCAGCTCCGTGGCCCGGCCCAGACCGATCAGCCGGGGGAGCAGGTAGGCCGATCCCATGTCCGCACCGGCCAGCCCGACCCGGGTGAACAGGAAGGCGAACCGGGCCGAGCGGGCCACCAGGCGAACGTCTGAGGCCAGGGCGATCACCGCGCCCGCCCCGGCGGCCACGCCGTTCACTGCGGCCAGGATGGGGAACGGGGCCTCCCGCATCCGCTGGACCACGGCCCCGGTCATCCGGGTGAACTCCAGGCGGTCCTTCGCTCCCATGTCCTGCAGCGCTCCGATGATGTCGTGCACGTCCCCCCCCGAGCAGAACCCTCGGCCCTCTCCGGTGATCACCAGCACCCGAACGTCGTCGCGGTGGGGCAGCTCGGCCAGGAGGTCGCGCAGGTCCGCGTAGACCTCGAACGTCAGGGCGTTGAGCCGCTCCGGGCGGTCGAAGGTCACCGTGGCCACGCCGTCTTCCGCCTCGAACCGGAAGTGCTTCCAATCCTCGGTGAACGGAACCGACCCCCGGAACGGGCTCACGGCTCAGGCGAAGGCGTCCAGGCCGGTCAGGGCCTTGCCCAGGATCAAGGTGTGGATCTCGTTCGTCCCCTCGTAGGTCAGTACCGACTCGAGGTTGTTCATGTGCCGGACGATCGGGTACTCGAGGGTGATCCCGTTCGCTCCCAGGATCGACCTCGCCTGGCGACAGATCTCCAGGGCCTCGCGTACGTTGTTGAGCTTGCCCAACGACACCTGCTCGGGCCGGATCCGACCCTCGTCCTTCATCCGGCCGAGGTGGAGCGCCATCAGGAGTCCCTTGTTCAGCTCCACCGCCATGTCGACGAGCTTCCGCTGGGTGAGCTGGAAACCGGCGATCGGCCTCCCGAACTGCTCCCTCCCGGCGGCATAGTCGAGCGCGGCCTCGAAGCAGGCCCGGGCCGCGCCCAGGGAGCCCCACACGATGCCGTACCGGGCCTCGTTGAGGCAGGACAGCGGTCCCCGCATGCCTCCCACGTCCGGCAGGACGGCGTCCTCCGGCAGGCGAACATCGTCCAGGACCAGCTCGGATGTGACCGAGGCTCGAAGCGAGATCTTTCGCTCGATATCGTTGGCGGTGAACCCCTCCGTGTCCGTGGGGACCACGAAGCCCCGGACGCCGGCGTCGGTCCGGGCCCACACCACGGCCACGTCCGCCACGCCGCCGTTGGTGATCCACATCTTCGTCCCGGACAGGACCCAGTCCGAGCCGTCCCGGCGAGCGGAGGTTCGCATCCGGGCCGGATCGCTCCCGATGTCGGGCTCCGTTAGGCCGAAGCAGCCGATGGCCTCCCCCCGAGCCATCCGGGGGAGCCACTCCTCCTTTTGCTCATCCGAGCCGAACTTCCAGATCGGGAACATGGCCAGGGAGCCCTGAACCGAGACCAGGCTTCGGACCCCGCTATCCCCCGCCTCCAGCTCCAGACATGCCAGCCCGTACATCACCGCGCTGGCCTCCGACGTCCCGTAGCCCGACAGGTGCATCCCCAGCAGACCCAACCCGCCGAGCTCCCTGGCCAGCTCCCGGGAGGGCAGCTCGCCTCGCTCGAACCACTCCGCGATCTCGGGGAGGATCCTGCTCTTCACCCAGTCGCGCACCGTGTCCCGCACCGCGCGCTCCTCCTCGGACAGGAGGGCGTCGATGTCGAGAAGGTCGAGCGGCTTCAGCGGTTCCCGGGATCGCTCCGCCACGGCCTCACTCTACCCGCCCGCGACGCTGGGCTCGCTCGCCGCCCGAGCTAGCCGGCCGGGACCTCCATGGGAACGCTCTTCAGCCCCTCCACCAGACGGGCATCGTCGTACTCGACCTCGGGGAGCCGGCCGTTCAGGAAATCGTCGTAGGCCTGCATGTCGAAGAAGCCGTGGCCCGACAGGTTGAAAAGAATGACTCGTTCATCACCGGCATCCCGGGCCGCCTCGGCCTCGTCGATCACGGCCACGATGGCGTGGGCCGGTTCCGGGCCGGCGATGATCCCCTGGGCCTGGGCGAACCGCTGGGCCGCCGAGAAGACCTCGTTCTGGGTGAAGGCCCTGGCCTCCATGTGCCCCGCCTTGACCAGTCCGGACAACGACGGGGCGTCGCCGTGGTACCGCAGGCCGCCGGCGTGGACCGGAGCCGGCACGAAGGTATGACCCAGCGTGTACATCGGCAGGAGCGGCGTCATCTGGCCGGTGTCTCCGAAGTCGTAGGCGAACCTCCCTTTGGTCAGCGTGGGGCAGGCCGCCGGCTCGCAGGCCACGAATCGCGCCTGCTTCCCGCCCCGAAGGCGGTCGGCCATGAACGGGTAGGCCAGGCCCGCATAGTTCGAGCCACCGCCGACGCACCCGATCACGACGTCGGGCTCGTCGCCGGCCAGCTCCATCTGCCGCTTCGCCTCCTGGCCGATCACCGTCTGGTGGAGGAGCACGTGATTGAGGACGCTTCCGAGCGCGTATTTGGTGTCGTCGTCCTGAGCGGCCACCTCGATGGCCTCGCTGATCCCGATCCCCAGCGATCCCGGCGACTCCGGCTCGTCCTCCAGGATCCGCTTGCCCGCCTCCGTCGTCGACGTCGGTGAAGAACGGACCTCCGCCCCGAAGGTCTCCATGAAGATCCGGCGGTACGGCTTCTGCTCGTAGGACGCCCGGACCATGAAGACCAGGCACTCGAGGTCGAAGAACCGGCACGCCATCGACAGGGCCGAGCCCCACTGGCCGGCTCCCGTCTCGGTCGTGATCCGTTTCGTGCCGGCCTCCTTGTTGTAGTAGGCCTGGGCCACGGCGGTGTTGGGCTTGTGCGAACCCGCCGGAGACGTTCCCTCGTACTTGAAATAGATCCGTGCCGGTGTGTCGAGGGCTCGCTCCAGCCGGACGGCCCGGTACAGAGGTGTCGGCCTCCACAGCCGGTACACGTCCAGGACCGGACCGGGGATGTCGATCTCGGGATCCGTGGAAACCTCCTGCTGGATCAACGACATCGGGAACAGCGGCTCCAGAAGGTCGGGGGTGACCGGCTCCTTCGTCCCCGGATGGAGCGGGGGCAATGGCTGCATCCCCGCTCCGACGATGTCCGGCATGATGTTGAACCAGGCGGTGGGGAGCTCGTCCGTCGAGAGGTTGAACGTCACGCGTTCCGCCATGGGAGCTCCTTTCGTCCGGCCCGGCTCGAGGGCTCCGAGTATGGGTGTGCTCGGATGAGCGCGCAAGGCACGCCCCACTCCTTCTGGTTCAACCACGGTGGGCCGAGCATCCGACAAAGTGACAAACAAAATAGGGAAATCGCCCGATTCACTTGTCGTTCTCTTTTCGGCATGCTCCGCCGGATGCGGCCGCCCGGCCCTCCGACCACGCTGACGCCCCGCATGCGCGAGGTGCTGGCCCTGATGGCCGAGGGCAAGACGAACCGCGAGATCGCGTACGATCTCGGCCTCTCTCCGTTCACGGTCAAGAACTACATCGAGCGCATCTTCGAGCGGCTCGGCGCGATGGACCGGGTCCAGGCCGTCTCCAAGGGGCTGCGCCAGGGCATCATCGACTGACCTCCGTGTCGTTCTTCGCGCCGTTCCCCTGATCCGACCCCGGCGCTAGACTCGCAGCGGAAATGGATCCCACGGCGCGACCGTCCCCGCTGCCCCTCAGGCTCGTCGAAAGGAGGCATGAGTGGCCGCCCTGCTGACCCGGGTGGTGATCCCTATCGCGGCGATCGTGCTCCTGGTCTACGCTCTGGTCGACGCGATCCGGGTCCCCGACGACTCGATGTACCGGGCTGGGAACAAGCTGATCTGGGTATTGGTGATCGTGTTGCTCCCGTTCTTCGTCGGGCCGTTGGTGTATCTCACGGTCGGTGCTCCGACGTCGGAGCATCGGCCTCGCCGATGGTCGCAGCCGCCGCCCGACGACTTGATCTGATCGAAGGAGGTCGTCGTGCTCAAGGAGTTCAAGAAGTTCGCCCTCCGGGGCAACGTCGTGGAGCTGGCGGTGGCCGTGATCCTGGGCCTGGCGTTCAACGCGGTGGTCCAGTCCTTCGTCAACGACATCCTGATGGCCCTGATCGGGGGTCTGTTCGGGGTGCCCAACTTCGCCGCGCTCACGGTACAGGTCGGTGAAGCGATCGTGACGTACGGCGTCTTCCTCAACGCGGTGGTGAACTTCCTCCTGATCGCCTTCGCCCTGTTCCTGATCGTGAAGGCCATCAACCGGATGATGGGCGCCAGGGAGGAACCACCGAAGATGGCCGAGTGCCCGTTCTGCAAGACCAGCGTCCCGGTGAACGCCACGAAGTGCCCGGCGTGCACCAGCCAGCTGGCCGGTCAGCCGGCCTGAGGATCAGCCGTCAACCGTTCCCGGAGGAGGCGCTGGGCCTCCTGGGGGTTGGCCGCACCCTTCGACGCCTTCATCACCTGACCTACCAGGAACCCGATGACGCCCTCCTTGCCGCCGCGGAACTGCTCGACCGGCCCGGGATTGTCCGCCACGACCTGTTCGACGATGGCCCCCAGCGCGGAGGTGTCGGAGATCTGGGCCAGGCCCTCGTCCTCGACGACCTCCCGGACGCCTCGTCCGTCGGCAAATACCGCGGCCAGGGCCTGCTTCGCCCCGGTCGTCGAGATCGTCCCGTCGGAGACCAGGGCGGTGATCTCGGCGACGTGCGCCGGCGTCACCTTGGACGATCGAAGGTCCACGTCGTGCTCCCGGAGCAGCGCGGCCAGGTCTCCCGTCATCCAGTTCGCCGCCGGGCGCGGGTCGGCGCCGAGCCGGACCGCCTCCTCGAAGAAGTCGGCCCACGAGCCCGCGCCGCCGACCAGCCGGGCCATGGCCGGCTCGAGCCCGTACTCCTCGACGAACCGCCTGCGGCGCTCGGCGGGCAGCTCGGGCAGCTCGGCCCGGAGCTTCTCGATCCACTCCTCGTCGGGCTCCACCGGGGGGAGGTCCGGCTCAGGGAAGTACCGGTAGTCGAAGGCGTACTCCTTGGACCGGAGGGGCGACGTCACGCCCCGGCCCTCGTCCCAGTGCCGGGTCTCCTGGACGAGAGCCTGGCCCCGGTCGAGAGCCTCGCGCTGCCGCTCGACCTCGTACCGGACCGCTCGCTCGACGCTGCGGATCGAGTTCATGTTCTTGACCTCGACCTTGGTGCCGAGCTCCTCGGCGCCGACCGTCCGGACCGACACGTTCGCGTCACACCTGAGCGACCCCTCCTCCATGCGGACGTCGGAGACGTCGAGCGCCTCGAGCAGGGCCCGGAGCTCGACCAGGTAGGCCCTGGCCTCCTCCGGCGACCGCACGTCCGGCTCGGAGACCACCTCCACCAGGGGGACGCCCGCCCGGTTGTAATCCTCCAGGGCGTAGTCGGCCTCGGCGATCCTCCCGGTCGTCCCGGCGTGGATCGTCTTCCCCGTGTCCTCCTCCAGGTGGACCCGGTTCATCCGGATCCGCCGGGTCTCCCCTCCGACGTCGATGTCCAGATGCCCCCCGGTCCCGATGGGAAGGTCGTACTGGCTGATCTGGTAATTCTTCGGCATGTCCGGATAGAAGTAGTTCTTCCGGTGGAACAGCGAGCTCCGGGCGATCTCGCTGCCCAGGGCCAGGGCGATCTTCATCGTGTATTCGATGGCCTGCCGGTTGGGGACGGGGAGGGAACCGGGATGGCCCAGGCAGACGGGACAGACCCGGGTATTCGGATCTCCGCCGAACTCGTTCGGGCACCCGCAGAACATCTTCGTCCGCGTGGACAGTTCCACGTGGCATTCGAGCCCGATCACCGCCTCGACCTCGGTCACGCCGAGGCCTCCTCCAGGAGCGGCGGGCGGGCCGAGAAGCCCAGGTCTTGCTCGAAGGCGTGGGCGGCCCGGAGGACGGTGGCCTCGTCCAGGTGGCGGCCCATCAGCTGGAGTCCGACGGGGAGGCCCTTCTCGTCCAGCCCGCAGGGCACGCTGATGGCCGGGTTCCCCGCCAGGTCGGAGGGGATGGTGAAGATGTCGGAGAGGTACATGGCCAGCGGGTCCTCGGCCTTCTCGCCGAGCCGGAACGCCGTGGTCGGCGAGGTCGGCCCGAGGAGGAGGTCGAACCGCTCGTACGCCTGGGCGAAGTCCCGGATCACCAGCGTCCGGACCTTCTGGGCCTGTCCGTAGTACGCGTCGTAATAGCCGGCCGAGAGCGAGTACGTGCCCAGGATGATCCGGCGCTTGACCTCGTCGCCGAACCCCTCCCCCCGGGTGCGCATGTTCATCTCCACCACGTCGGTGGCGTCGGCGGTCCGGTGGCCGTATCGAACCCCGTCGTACCGGGCCAGGTTGGAGGAGCACTCGGCCGGGGCGATCAGGTAGTACGCCGACAGGGCGTAGTCGGTGTGGGGCAGGGAGGCCTCGCCGATGTGGGCGCCCAGGCTCGCCAGCCGGTCGATCGACGATTCGACCGCGGCCTTCACGCCGGGCTCCACCCCCTCTCCGAGCCAGTCGCGAACGACGCCGATCCGCAGGCCGTCGAGGCCTCCGTCGAGATCCGCGGTGTAGTCGCGACGCTCGGTGGAAAGCGAGGTGGCGTCGAGCGGATCCTTCCCGGCGATCACCGACAGCAAGGCGGCGCAGTCCCGGACGTCGCGGGTGAACGTCCCGACGTGGTCCAGCGACGACGCGAAGGCGATCAGCCCGTACCGGGAGATCAGGCCGTACGTCGGCTTGAGCGCGACCACGCCGCAGAGCGCGCCGGGCTGACGAACCGAGCCGCCGGTGTCGGTCCCCAGCGCCCACACCGCCTCCCCGGCGGCGACGGCGGCCGCCGAGCCCCCCGATGAGCCGCCGGGCACGGTGTCCGGGTTCCACGGGTTGCGCGTCGGGAAGTACGCCGAGTTCTCCGTGGACGACCCCATGGCGAACTCGTCGCAGTTGGTCTTGCCGAGCAGGATGGCGCCGTCCTCGCGGAGCCTGGCCCAGGGCGTGCAGTCGTAGGGCGGAACGTAGGTCCGGAGGATCTTGGAGCCACAGGTGGTGGGGATCCCCTTCGTGGCCAGCACGTCCTTCAGGGCCAGCGGGATCCCCGCCGCGGGCGGGAGGTCCTCGCCCCGGCCGAAGCGTTCGTCGACCGCCCGAGCGGCGCGGCGGGCGGCGTCATCGGTTCGCTCCAGGAACGCCTTCACCCGGCCGTCGACGGCCTCGATCCGGCGGAGGCACGACTCGACGGCATCGAGGGCCGAGGCCTCACCGGACCGGAACCGCCGCCCGAGCTCGTGACCGGGGAGGTCGCAGAGCTCGGTCACCTATTCCCCCTCGACGATCCGGGGGACCTTGAACCGGCCGTCCTCGGCCTCGGGGGCACCGGCCAGGGCTTCGTCCTGGGTCAGGCATTCCCACGGGGCGTCGTCGTCCCGGAACACGTTCTTCTGGGGGACCGGCTGGGCGGTCGGGGGCACGTCGGCCGCCGCGACCTCCCGGACCCTCTCCGCGTGCTCCAGGATCAGGCCGAGCTGGAGACGGAACCGTTCACGTTCCTCCTCGGAGAGCGCCAGCCGGGCCAGGCGGGCCACGTGGTCGACGTCGATCTCGACCGGCATGCAAGCCAGTGTAGCCGAGCCCGGTAGCGTCCCCTCGCGACGGAGGCGCTCAGCTTGCGCTACCGGAAGATGAACGCCGCGGCGAAGGCGGCCAGTCCCAGGCCTCCCAGGTTGACCTCGCCGAGCGTGACCCCGAACGCCACCAGCAGGAAGCACACCACGGCGACGATCAGCAGGATCGTGGCCGGCGTGACGGCGACTCCTCTTCTTCGGGTGACCATCCGCATCTCCTCCCCGGGCGTTTACCGCCCCACCCGCTTCAGGAACTCCTTCTCTTCGACGATCTCCACGCCGAGCTGGACGGCCTTGTCGTACTTCGATCCGGGGTCCGTGCCCGCCACCACGAAGTCGGTCTTCTTCGACACGCTTGAGGCGACCCTGGCCCCGGCGTCTTCCGCCGCCCCGGTGGCCTCCTCACGGCTCATCGACTCCAGCCCCCCGGTCAGCACGATCGTCCTCCCCGTCAGCGGGCCCCCCTTCGGCTTCTTCCGGGGTGGGTCGGCCATCCGGATCCCCGCTCGACGCAGCTTGTCCAGGAGCTTCCGGTTGCCCGGGTCGTGGAACCAGTCGTGGACCGCTCGAGCCACGATCGGGCCGACCTCCTCGACCGCCTCCAGGTCCTCCACCGACGCCTCCCGAAGCCGGTCGATCGAGCCGAACGCGTCGGCCAGCACGGTGGCCATGTGCGAGCCGACGTGGGGGATGTTCAGGGCGACCAGGAGCCGCCACAGCTCCCGGTCACGGGACTCCTCGATCGATCGGCGGAGGTTGGAGATCGACTTCTCCTTGAACCCCGGGAGCTCGGCCAGCTGCTGGTCGGTGATCGAGTAGATGTCGGCCGGGTCTTCGATCCATCCCCGCTCGATGAGGGCCAGGCCTGTCTTGTAGCCCAGGTGCTCGATGTCCATCGCACCCCGGGAGGCGAAGGCGAACAGCCACTCGACGTTCTGGGACGGGCACCCCCGCCTGTTCGGGCACTTCCAATAGGCCCCGGTGCGCACCAACCCGGTGCCGCACGACGGGCACTTCTTCGGGAACCGCCACGGGCGGGCGCCCTTCGGCCGCTTCGACGGGACCGGGCCGACCACCTCCGGGATCACGTCGCCGGCTCGACGAACGACGACCGTGTCGCCGGGCCGGACGTCCTTCCGCTTGACCTCGTCCTGGTTGTGCAGCGTAGCCGTGGTCACCGTGACGCCGCTCACGAACACCGGCTCCAGCTGGGCGAAGGGTGTGACCACCCCGGTCCGTCCGGTGTGCACGAAGATGCCCCGGAGGAGCGTGGTCCGTTCCTCGGGCGGGAACTTGTAAGCGATGGCCCACCGGGGGGCCTTGCTGGTCGATCCAAGCTCCTCCTGCAGGGCGATCTGGTCGACCTTGATGACCGCCCCGTCGATCTCGTAGTCGACGTCGTGCCGGTGCTCCTGCCAGTGCTGGCAGTACTTGAACACCTCCTCCAGGGTGCCCAGTAGCTCCGTCTCCGGGCTGACCGGGAGGCCGGCGTTCTTCACGTACTCGAGCGCCTCGGAGTGCCGTTCGAAGCGCCGCCCTTCCGCGACCCCGAGCCCGTGGCACCACAATCGCAGCGGTCTGGACGCGGTGATCGCCGGATCCTTCTGCCGGAGGCTTCCCGCCGCGGCGTTCCGCGGGTTGGCGAACGGCCGTCCGCCCGCCTCCGTGAGCTGCTCGTTCAGCCGCTCGAACGCCTTGATCGGCAGGTACACCTCGCCCCGGACCTCCAGGACGGGCGGCGGATCCTCACCCCGGAGCGTGACGGGCACGGAGCGGATCGTGCGGATGTTCGCCGTGATGTCGTCCCCGACGTACCCGTCGCCCCGCGTGGCGCCGACCGTGTACTTCCCGTCCTCGTAGGTAACCGCGACGGCGATCCCGTCGATCTTCAACTCGCAGTAGAAGTCGGCCTCCCGCCCAAGCGCCCGCATGACTCGGCCGCCCCAGGCCTGGAGCTCCTCCCAGGAGAACGCGTTGTCGAGGGACAGCATCGGGACGCGGTGGCGGACCGGCGCGAACAGATCGGTGGGCGCGCCGCCCACTCGCTGGGTGGGGCTGTCCGGGACGATGAGCTCCGGGAACTCGTCCTCCAGAGCCCGGAGCTCCCGGACCAGCGCATCGTACTCCGCGTCGGCGATCTCGGGATCGTCCAGGACGTGGTACCGCCAGTTGTGGTGGTCGATGAGGTCCCGGAGCTCCTCGACCCTCCGCTTCGCCTCCGCCCGCCGCCGTTCCTCCTGGCGCGCCATCGGCGGCGATGATACCGAAGGGGTCCGGGCCTCCCTCAGCCGGCCGGTGGCTTCTCGAGCTCCCGGAGACGGCCGGCCATCTCCCGGAGGACCCGCTTGGACAGGGCCGGATCGGCGTCGAGGGCCGAGCGGAACTCCTTCGCCGACAGGGTCAGGAACCGGGAGGGGGCCTCGGTGACCACGCTGGCCGTTCGAGGCTGCCCGTCAAGGAGGGACATCTCCCCGAAGAAATCGCCGGATCGCAGGCGGGCGATGACCCGGCCCTTCCGGACCACCTTCACCTTTCCCTCCAGGATCACGTAGAACACGGAACCGGCCGCCCCCTCCTTCACCACGGTGGTCCCCTCCTTCCGCTCGGTCACCCCGGAGCTCCGGGCCAGTTGCCGGACATGCCGCTTGGGGAGGGCGGCGAACAACGGGGCTCGTGCCAGGGCCGCCTCCCGCTCCTCCAGGGCAACCCGGGCGGCCGGGCTCTGCCCCCGGCCGGTCGGCCGGAACCGCCACCGGACGCCGGTCCGGACCCAGGAATCGCTCACGGAGCCTCCGCCGCCACCGGATCCCCGACCTCGATCGTCCCCCCCGCCGCGACCCGGGCCAGCATCCCCCGCCGGCCCCGGAGCCGCTCCCGGAATCCCTCCCGGTCCTCGACGCCCAGGTGCTCGCCGATGTGGGTGCAGGGCTCGCAGACTCCGGTGAGCTCGAGGACCGCGCGTCCCACCCGAAGGCGGGACCCGGCCGGCAGCGACATCAGTCCGGGGAGCTCCACCGTCACCTGCTCGCGGAGGTCTCCCGGCCGGAGGCTCAGCTCCAGGAGGTCATCCTGGGCCGTGAGGAGGACCTGCCGCTTGCCACCCTCTCGCCCGGCGTGTGTATCGGCGTCGAGTCCCCGAGCCGACGCCTCAACGGCGGCCACGGGGCGGAGGGGTTCCCAGTGCGCCCGCTTCAGCTGCAGGGCGACCACTCGACCGGACCGCATGTCGCCGGGATGATACGCCGTCACAACCGGCCGGCGGCGACGATCCGCTGGAGGAACCGCCTGGTCCGCGGATGTTCCGGCCGGGAGAAGATGCGCTCCGGTCGGCCCTCTTCCAGGATCACCCCCTGGTCCAGGAAACACACCCGATGGGCGATGTCGCGAGCGAAGCCCATCTCGTGTGTCGCCAGGATCATGGTCATGCCGGCCTCGGCCAGCTCGCGGATCACCTCCAGGACCTCGGCGATCAGCTCCGGGTCGAGCGCGGAGGTGACCTCGTCGAGGAGGATCACCTCCGGATGCATCGCCAGGGCCCGGATGATCGCCACCCGCTGCTGCTGGCCGCCCGACAACCGGTCCGGGTACTCACCGATCTTCTCCCGCAGCCCGAACCGTCCCAGGAGATGCTCGGCCTCGGCGTGGGCCCGATCATCGGGGATGCCGAGCGCCTCAACCGGGCCGAGGCACACGTTCCTGAGGACCGTCATGTGGGGGAAGAGGTTGAACGCCTGGAACACGATTCCGATCCGGCGCCGCACCCCGTTCACGTCCGCGCCGGGGTCGGTGACGTCCTCTCCTCCCAGGAAGATCCGGCCGCCATCGACCCGCTCCAAGAGGTTGATGCACCGGAGCAGCGTGGACTTGCCGGACCCGGACGCGCCGATCAGGGCCACGACCTCGTGGCGCTGGAGGGCCAGATCGATCCCCTTCAGGACCTCGAGCCCGCCGAACGACTTGTGCACGTCCTCCAGCCGGAGCGCTTCGGTCACACGGCCGCTCCTGCCTGTCTCCGGACCCGCTCCCGAGTCACCAGCCAGTCGGTCAACCGAGCGAGGGGGATTGTGATCAGCACGAACAGTAGCGCGGTGGCCAGGTACGGCGTGTAGTTGAAGGAGCCGGCCACGTCGACTTGCGACCGCCGGAACGTCTCCAGGACACCGACCAGGGCCAGGAGGGCGGTGTCCTTCTGGAGTCCGATGAAGTCGTTGAGTAGCGGCGGGATGACCCGGCGGACGGCCTGAGGAAGCACCACGAACCGGAGCGCCTTCCACCTGGACAGCCCCAGGGACCGGGCCGCCGCGATCTGCGAGGGGTGCACCGACTCGATCCCGGCCCTGTACACCTCGGCCACGTACGCCGAATAGACGAGGACCAGAGCCACGATCCCCCAGAACAGCGCCGACTTCGGCACGCCCTGGAGCTGGAGCGCCGGGGCCCCGAAGCCCAGGATGTAGATCACCAGGACGGTGGGGATGCCTCGGAACAGGTCCGTGTAGCCCACCGCCAGGGCCCGGATCGGGAAGAACACGGGTCCGGGCAGGCTCCGGAGCACCGCCAGGAGCAGGGCGAACACCAGGATGAACACCTCGGCGATCAGGAACGCCTGCACGTTGATCAAGAACTTCCGGGCGATCTCCGGGAAGGACTCCCGGAACACCTCGAGATTGAAGAATGATCGCCTGATGTCGGGCCATCCAGGGGAATTGATCACTACCAGGATCAGCACGGTGAAGAAGACGAAGGTGCTGATCACAGCCACGGCCACGGCGCGGCCACCCTCTTGACCACCGCCCAGGATGCGGGACCGACGGCTTCCCCGGCCGAGGTCCGGCGCCGGCTGGGGCGCCGAGCCGGGCGGGGTTCCGCGGAGCGCGCTCACCCGCCGGCGGCCGCTACTCGAGGACCGGAGCCTGGCCCTTGCCCGCGATCCAGCGCTGCTCGACAGCGTCGAGGGTGCCGTCCGACCGCAGCTCCTCGAGCGCCTGGTTGACGCAGTCCCGGAGCGGATTCCCTTCCTCGAAGACCATGCCGAAGTACTCCTGCTCTCCAGTCGCCGGAAACTGCCCGACGATGACGCCGTCATCCACCTGGACGGCGATGATGATGAACGCGGTGGGCACGTCCGCCACGATCCCGTCGACCTGGCCGTTCTTGAGGGCCTGGATGGAGTCGTTGACCGTGTCGAACACCGCAGGGTCTTCCTCCGGCTGGACCTGCTCCTCGATCACGGCGAAGCTGGTGGTGCCGACCGGCGCACCCAGCTTGAACGGCTTGAGGTCCGCCACCGAGGTGGCCCGGGCGATCGGCGTGCCGGCCACGGCGACCAGACCCTGGCTCACGTCATAGTAGGAGTCGCTGAAGTCGACGGCTCGATCGCGCTGGGGCGAGAACGAGACCTGGTTGATGAAGAAGTCGAAGTCCTTCGGACCCGGCTTGAACGACTGAGCGAACGGGACCTCCACCCATTCGACCTGGTCGGCGGCGAGCCCCAGGCGCTCGGCGACCGCGTAGGCCACCGCGCTCTCGTACCCCTTCCCGGTCGAGGGGTCGTTGAACTCCCACGGCGATCCCTCCGGGGTTCCTCCCCCGAACCACGGAGGGAACGCGGGGTTGTCCGTGCCGACCGTGAGCGTCCCCGGCGAGAGGAGGTTCAGGTTCTCGACGGCGCACTGGTCCGCCGCCGGTGAGCCGCCGCCGCCGCCCGCCTGGGGCTGCTCCTCGGGAGCGCACGC
>DASQTB010000008.1:0-10454 GCA_035642095.1 Actinomycetota bacterium
CCCCGCCGGTCACAGCCGCTCCCGGTCCCGCCGGAGCACGGCGATACGCCCCGTGGCCCGGTCCAGGCCGATGCTCTGATGCTCGAGGAAGCTCGGACAACACCCCGGATCCCGTTTCCGGTACACGGGAACCTCGAACGATACCCGGTCCGCCGAGACGGAGACCCGTCCTCCCCGCGCCGTCGCCTCGTAGAACGCGGTTTCCAGCGATCCATCCTCGCCCATCGACAGGATCCACAGCTCGAGGGGCCCCTCGGTCGCTCCGGCGGAGGCGATCGCCGTCACCACCTCCGCACGGTCGTCGGCTGCGAAATCGACCAGCTCGAGGACGGGAACCGACTGGGCCACGAATCCGGCCTTCGGGACGAGCATCCGCCGGGGCGTATCGGGAGAACCGGGCGGTGCGCCGTGACGGGCGTCGAACACCCGGACCCACGCTCCCTGTCGATGACTGAACAGCTCGAGGTGGGGCAGACCGACGCCCTCCGACGGGGTCACGGACGCGGCCACGACCTCAACCACCTCGTCGCCGTCCAGGTCGCCGGTCCGAACGGCGGTGAGCCGGGCATCGGGCCGGATCAACTCCTCCACCGGTGGGGGCCGAGGTGGGGTCGTCGCGCAGGCCAGGCCCGCCAGGGCGATCGCCAGGAGTCCTCGCCGCACCCGGGTCCTAGGGTCGACGGACCGGCGAGGGCAGGGACGGCCGCTCTCGATCCCGAAGGGCCAGGCGATACACCTCGGCGGTCCGGGACGCGGCACCGGCCCACGAGTCCCGACCGGCCACGGCGGCCCGCCCGGCACGACCGAGCCGCCGGGCGAGCTCCCGATCCGACAGGACCCTCCCCAGCGCGCGGGCCAGGGCGACGTGGTCGCCGGGTGGGACCAGGATGCCGCTCTCCTCCCCTTCGATCAGCTCGGGGAGCCCTCCGGTATCGGATGCCACGACAGGGAGGCCGGAGGCCATGGCCTCCAGGGCCACCAGGCCGAACGGCTCGTACAGCGATGGAATGACCACCACCGCCGTCGCCGCGTACAGCTCCCGCAGGCGGTCGGCATCGACCCATCCGTCGAATCGGACCCGCCCTGTCAGGCCGAGCCGCCCGGCCAGCCGCTCGAGCTCCATGTCGTACGTCCCCCGGCCGACGACCCGCAGACGGACCCACGGCAGGCGGCGAGCCACGAGCTGGACCGCTCGAAGCAGGATCTGAACCCCCTTCTCGTACTCGAGCCGCCCGGCGTACAGAAGGGTGGGACTGGTGGCCGGGCCGTTCGACACGGCCGGGCGGAACCCCGCCAGATCGACCTGGTTGGGGATCGCTTCCACCGAGGACGCGGGGAGCCCGAAGACGTGCTGGACCTCGGCCCGCATGAACGCGGAACAGGTGATGATCCGGTCGGCTTCGGCCACCAACCATCGCTCCACGTCGTGCACGAAGCGCTGCACCGGTCCGGCCAGCCTCCCCCGGTGACGGCCGTGCTCGGTGGCGTGCATCGTGGCCACGACCGGCGCGCCGACCAGGTCCCGAAGACCCAGGGCGGCCGGAGCGACCAGCCAATCGTGGGCGTGGATGACGTCCGGCTCCACCTTGTCCGCGGCCGCCCGACGGAGAAGTCCGAGGTTGAGGGCCATCGACCAGGGAACCAGATCCGGGAAGGCGATCCCCGGCGGAGTCGACCGACCCCGCACCACCCGGACGTCGCCGTCCTCCTGCACCCCGTCCGGCCCGCGGGCGTACACCGTCACCCGGTGGCCCTGGGCAGCGAGAGCCTGCGAGAGGGCGTGGACGTGTCGGCCCAGCCCACCCACCAGAAGGGGCGGGTATTCCCACGACAACATCGCCACGGAGAGGGACCGCATCGGTCGAACCGGAGAGAAGACGCCGGCTGCCGCATCGTAGCCGACCGGGGACCCCTCGGTCCTCTCTCGGGCGAAGCGCTACGCCCGAGCGCCGACCAGAGTCCGGTTGACCCGGCGAAGCTGACGGAGCTCGATCAACCGCACGACCAGCCACACGCCACCGGCCAGGACGGCCCATCGCTTCCACCGGCCGTCTTCCAACGCCTCGGCCAGCCGCTCGGCCACGGGGGCGGGTACCACCTGGACCACGGGCTGGGGGACCCGGGCATCCACGTTGGCGACCCGCTGCTCCCTCCTCCTCCGCCGGGTCCGTTTCAGGACGGCGGCCGTGACGATGGCCGCGGCGCCGCCTCCCGCCACAACACCGGCCATGCGCTTCATCCAGATGCCGGGCTGAGGCATCCGTCGCTCCAGCTCACGCATGTTCGAGTCCATCCGGGAACGGATGTCCTCGATCTCCCTCACCGTCGCAGCTGAGCTCTGGCCCATTCCACGTCCTCCTTCAGATTGGCCTTGGCCTTCTCGGGGGCGATGGGGGGCGACTTCATCCGGGCTCTCCCGACCAGCGCCGCCACCACCGCCGCCAACAGGAACACCCCCGCCACGATCAGCAGCGCCGCCCATGACGGCAGCACCAGGGCCAGGGCGGCGGCGGCGGCCGCGGCCAGGAACCCCAGCAGGAACAGGCCCATCACCGCCGCGGCCCCGAACGCGGCCGCTCCCTTCAACCGGGCCGTGACCCCCTCGGTGACCTCTTGTCGGGCCAGCTCCAGCTCCTTGCGAACCAGCGCCCGCGCATCGACGGCGACCCTGCCGACCAGCTGCATGGTCGACAGCCCCCGGGGGGCACCGATCGCTCGGCCTTCCGTCCCGCCGTTTCCTGCAGTCCCCATGGGACCACCTCCTCTGTCCTCGAATAACACCGCATTCAACTCCGCTCCGTAGACGAATACCCGTCCGGCGAGGAAGAGAAGCACCAGCACGCCGACCGTTGCGGCGAAGGGACCGTAGACCGTCTCCGATCGCTCCACCGTCGTCGTCGCGTACCACGCCCCGACCACCTTGAGAAGGCTCCATGCAATTGCGGCGAAGGTGGCCCCCGGGATCAGCGCGCGCCAGGGAGGGCGCCGGCGGACCAGGACCCGGTACGTCACCAGGAAGGCGACCACGTCCAGGCCGAAGGCGACCACCACGCCGGCCATCCGAAGAACGACGCCGACCGGACCGCCCCCTTCCCACCCCGTGGCCACGGTGGAGAGCCCCGTGGCGACCAGCGTCAGCGATCCGACGCCGATCGTCACCGCCAGGAGCCACAGCTTCGCCCTGAACCCGCCCTCCGCCACGCCCTGCCGGAAGATCCTGAGCAGGGCGTGGCGAGCGGCGCCGACCGCGCCGGTCCCCGTCCAGACCAGTCCGGCCAGGCCGATCATCCCCGTGGCCGCCCGAGCGTCTTCGAACGCCCGGAGGTTGGCCCCCACCAGGCTCTCCAGGCCGGGGACGGAGGAGGCGACCTCGGCGATGACCTCGTCGGCGGCCTGGGGATCGGCGGCCAGGACGAACCCGACCACCGAGACGGACAGAAGGAGCAGCGGGAACAGCGACAGGAAGCCGAAATAGGCGATGGCCCCGGCGAGGTACGGACCGCCATCAGTCGCGTAGCGATCGCCCACGGACCGGGCGATCCGGATCACCCTGCTGTTCGCCACGCGCTGGAGCACCGAAACACAGTTACCCGTTGGTCGGTTTGCTCTAACTGGCCCGGACGGGAGGCAGAAGGTGGCCCGTTCGGCTTCAAGCTCCTCCCCCAACCGGCCGATACCCAGAAGGACACCAGACGGAAGGGAACTCCCCATGAGACTGCGGCTGCGTTTCCTCGGCGGGACCGTGCTGGCCGGTGTGACGGCCTCCGAGTCCCGCGCCGAGCCGACGGCCCAGCCGCCCGCTGTGACCAGCATGGTTCGCCCGTCCGTGGCGGACCGGTCGATCCCGAAAGAGATCCCGGAGACGACGGAAGAGGAGAGCCGACCGGAGCCCTGACCGGCCGGGCCGGCCGGAGGTGAGGAAGAGAGGCCGGGGAAAGGCAACTGGGATGCGCAGGCCCCCGAGGGGGAGGGAGCAGTCCTCGGGGGCCTGCGACTTTCCGGCGGGCGCCGCGAGCCCCTACGACTTGCCCGGCCACCGGGGCCTTCGGCGGAACGCCGGCTGGCATATTCCCGTCCCGGCGAGCCTTCAAACGGGAAACCCGATCCCTCCGTTTCGACCCTCCCGGCCGGGGATAAGTATCGATGGCGGCCTGCGATCGAAAGGAGGACCTCCATGTCCCTGTTGGTCCGGCACGCGATGACAGAGGCTCCCAAGACGGCATCGCCCTCCATGAACGCGGCGGACGCGGGGGCGCTGATGAAGCAGTTCGACGTCGGCGTGATCCCCGTGGCGGAAGGCGAGCAGCTTCTCGGGCTGGTCACCGATCGGGACCTGGTCGTGCGGGTCCTGGCGGAGCGGAAGGATCCCACGGACGTCCGGCTGTCCGACGTCCTCACCAAGTCACCGATCACGGTTTCGCCCGACACCAAGCTGTCGGAGGCCCGTGACCTCATGGCCGAGCACAAGATCCGCCGGCTTCCGGTGACCAAAGCGGACCGTCTGGTGGGCATCCTCTCCCTGGGCGACGTGGCCCTGGCCGACGCGTCCGAGCGGGCGGTGGGCTCCGCGCTGGAGGACATCTCGGAGTCGACCTCGACGACCGAGGTGAGCGACCAGCCTCCTCGGGGAACGCCGGATCGGGTCACGGAGGCCCGCGGCTGACGACCACATCCTCCGGCGAGCGCGCCGAGGCGCCCTCCCGCTCGCCGGAGGGATTCCTCCTCGTGGTGAACCCGGGTTCCGGCTCGGGGGAAGAGGCCCGCGACCTGGAGCGGACCCTGACCGACCGGCTCACCGACGTCCGGGCGGTCGAGCTCTCGGACCCAGATCTCACAGCCGAGGTCGACCGGGCGGTCGGCGAGGGTCGGGCGGTCGTCGCTGCCGGAGGGGATGGGACCGCCAATGCCGTCGCCCAGCACGTCGTCGGCCGGGGGATCATGGCGGTCCTGCCTCTGGGAACGCTCAATCATTTCGGTCGCGATCTCGGACTGCGGGACATCGACCACGCCATCGACGTCTTGAAGACCGGACCGGTCCGTCGCGTGGACGTGGGCCGAGTGGGGGACCGCTTCTTCCTCAACAACGCGGGGATCGGTCTGTACCCGGAGATGGTCTACCGGCGCGACCAAGCCCCGGATCGAACGGTGAAGTGGCTGGCCGCCGCTGGGGCGTCGATCCGGGTGATGCGCGACAGCGCTCCGGTCACCGGGACGATCGAGGCCGACGGCGACCAGCGGGCCCTCCTCGCCTGGATGGTGTTCGTCGGCAACAACCGCTTCGGGACGACGCCTGGGCGGATCGGCCAGCGGGACCGACTGGACGAGGGCGTGCTCGACGTCGGCCTGTTCCTGGCCGGTCCCCGGGGGTCGAGGCGATCCTCGGTGGCGTGGAGGGTGTTCCGGTCTCGTCCCTGGCAGACCAGCCGCAGGGTGGTCCGGAGGACGGCCCGCCGGGTCAGCGTTCGGCTAGAGGGGGAGCCTCGACAACTCTCGTTCGACGGCGAGACGAGCGAGCCGGTCCGAGCGATGGACGCTGAGATCGTCCCGGGCGAGCTGCGCGTGGTGGTCCCACCGGACGACCGCGGGTGAGAACTTCCAGCAACGTCGTTGTGAGAGGGTAACGCCGTGGACATCGGCATCGGACTTCCCAACACCATCCAGGGCACACCGGGGCGGCTCCTGGTGGACTGGGCGCGCCGGGCGGAGATACGGGGATTCTCCACCCTGGCCACGCTCGACCGCATCGCCTATCCGAGCTACGACTCGCTGGCGAGCCTGGCCGCTGGGGCAGCGGTGACCGAGCGGATCGGCCTCTTGACGAACATCCTTCTCGCCCCGACCCGGAACCCGATCCTTCTGGCGAAGGAGGCGGCCAGCGTCGATCAGCTCTCCGGAGGCCGCCTGGTCCTCGGCCTCGCCGTCGGCAGCCGACGGGAGGACTTCGTGGCCGCCGAGCGGACGTTCGAGGACCGGGGGAAGCGCTTCGATCAGGACCTCGACCTCATGCACGGGGCCTGGCGGGGCGAGCTGGTGGGTGGATGTCCGAAGCCGCCGGCCCCCCAACCGGTGAACGGCGACCGGGTTCCCGTGCTCGTCGGCGGGACCAGCGACGCCGCGGTGGAACGGGCGGTCCGGTGGGGGATCGGCTGGACGGCCGGTGGCAGCGGCGCCGACCAGGTCGGACCGTTCGCCGACCGCGTCAGGCGGGCGTGGAAGGACGCCGGTCGAGAGGGGGAGCCGAGGATCGTGGCCCTCACTTACTTCTCGATGCAGCCCGACCGGACCGAGGAGTCGAAGGCCAACCTCCGTGACTACTACGCCTATCTGGGCGAGTGGGCGGACCGGATCGCCGAGGGCGCTCCCCGAGAAGAAGCCGCCGTCCGAGACGCCGTGACCCGGTTCCGGGACGCCGGCGTCGACGAGCTCGTGTTCGACCCGACCGTGCCGGACATCGGCGAGGTGGATCTCCTGGCCGACGCCGTGCGGTAGGCCGACCGCCCGCCGATCAGTCCTGCATCAGCTCCCGGACCGAGGCCCGGGGTCGCCAGTCCCGGATCGAACGGTCGGAGGACCACGGCGCGTACGGAGCCATGGTCAGGCCGGCCAGGGCGATCAGCACCCGGTCATAGTTGACCCGCCAGCCGTTGAAGTCCCGCCAGGCCTGCTCGGCGTCCCCCTTCAGCGGAAGCCCCTGGTCCCGCAACGCGGCGCACGCCTCGTCGAACTCGTCCCTGGTGATGGCGATCGGGTCGTCCGGCCTTGGGTTCGGATCGAACGGGATCCGGAAGAAGCGAGCCACACGCTGGAGCGCCAGGTACCCCGCCCGGATGCAGTACGCCGCCTCGGCGTCGAACTCCCTGTCCACGGTGGAGAGTCGCAGCGACGCCGCATCCAGGATGGCGCCGGCCCCTGTCACCCAGGAATGCTCCGGCAGAGGGGAGCGGAAGAACACCACCGCGGGAAACGAGGTGTGCGTCTCCTGCAGCTCGAGAAACCACTGCTCACCTCGTCGCCACAAAACGCCCAGCTTCTGGAACCCATCGACCCGCCAGCTCCGCTGGAGGATCTCCACACCCGAGGGTGGCGACCCGGCCCGAACTTCCATCCCGGCGACCAGGTTCTCCCGCCGGGAGAACACCCCGTAGATGCTGGGCAGATACGTGATCAGCAGGGCCAGCAGGATCAGGCCGAGCGCCGCCTCCGTGTACACCAGGATCGTGTCGGGGAGGGATCCCGGCGGCGCGAAGCCCAGAGTCAACACCGAGGAGCCGCTGAGGGTGAACGCCTCCCGCACCGTTCTGCCCAGGGCCCAGAACATGATCGAGTAGCCGAACAGGACCGCGGTGATCCACGTCAGCAGGAGCACCAGGAGGCTGACCGGCGCGTACAGGGCCATCACCCGATCGCGGTCCTCGTAGGAGCGCCCCGGGCGGGCCCGGAGCCGGAACGCCGCTCGCATGCTCAGGAAGACCACCCGGGTGATGCGGGCCGGGATCCCTCGAGGGATGACCACGGTGCGAACGGCGGACCCGAATGTCCCCACGACGACGACCAGTCCGACGAGGAAGAGGACCACCCGAACCCACACCACGGAGCAAGCCTACCGCCGGACCGGGAAGCGGCTCTCCGAGGCTTGCGGGGGGACTGGGATTCGAACCCAGGAGACCCCGAGGGGCCCAGCGGCTTTCAAGGCCGCCCCGTTCGTCCGCTCCGGCATCCCCCCGACCGAGTGTAGAACGCTACTCGCCCGGGCGGAGGACGCGATGGTCCTCGGGCAGGTACGGGTGGAGCGCCTCCGGGACGGTGACCGAGCCGTCCTGCTGCTGGTGGTTCTCGAGGATGGCGATCAAGGTCCGACCGACGGCGCATGCCGTGCCATTCAGCGTGTGCGCCGGCCGGTTGCCGTCCGGGTACCGGACCCGGATCGCCAGGCGCCGGGCCTGGTAGTCCGTGGTGTTCGAGCACGACGTCAGCTCACGGTACCGGTCCTGGCCGGGGAGCCAGGCTTCGATGTCGTACTTCTTGGCCGCCGACGCCCCCAGCTCGCCGGTGCACACGTTCATCACCCGGTAGGGGATGCCCAGATCCCGGATCAGGTCCTCCTCGCACGACCGGAGGAACTCGTGCTCCTGCCACGACGCCTCCCCCTCCGTGAACGAGAACATCTCCACCTTGTCGAACTGGTGGACCCGGAACATCCCCCGGGTGTCCTTCCCGTACGCGCCGGCCTCGCGGCGGAAGCACGTCGAGTACCCCACGTACCGGCGGGGCAGCGTGGAGGGGTCGAGGATCTCCTCGCCGTGAAGACCGGCCAGCGGAACCTCGGACGTCCCAACCAGGAACAGGTCGTCGTCGCGGGTGGCGTAGATCTGGGCCTCGTCGGTGGGGAAGAACCCCGTGCCGTACAGGGCCTCCTCCCGGACCAGGACCGGCGGAACCACCGGGATGAAGCCCTTGGGCAACAGCCTGTCCAGGCAGTACCGGACCAGGGCGAACTGAAGCAGGACGGCACTTCCCAGCAGGTACGCGAACCTGGCCCCGGAGACCCTCGCCGCCCGCTCGAGGTCGATCATCCCCAGGGACTCGCCGAGGTCGACGTGATCCCGGGGACGGAACCCGAACGAGGGCCGTTCCCCCACCTCCCGCAGGAGCTCGTTGTCCTCGTCGGTCTCCCCCTCCGGAACCGACTCGTGGGGAACGTTCGGCAGTCGTTCGAGGAGCCGCCGAACCTCGCCCTCCGCCTCGCCGAGCCGGGGCTCGACCTCGGTCAGGCGATCCGACACCTTTCGAAGCGACTCGATCAGCCGCTCCCGTTCCTCGGGCATGGCCCGGCCGACGGCCTTCGATCCGCGGTTCTGCTCGGCCCGGAGCTCCTCCACGGTCGCGGTCAACTCACGGCGGCGGCGGTCGGCACCCAGGAGCCGATCGACGTCGTCCGCCAGCCCCGTCGAGCGTCGGGCCAGGTCCCGACGGAACGCCTCCGGATCCTCCCGGACGGCCCTGAGGTCCAGCACGCGGTGCTTAGGGCCGGCCGGCTCGGGAACGTCCCTGAGCGGCCAGCCGGACCGGCTGAGCGGCTTGGCCGGATGTGAGCGCCAGCCGAATGGCCTGTTCCTCTTCCTCGGACAGGTTGTGCCGGGACGTCCACCCCTCGACCGACTTGGCATAGCACCTGGTGTCCTGGCGGCCGTTGATCGACGTGATCACCAGCCCGTCACCATTGGCATCGAGGAGGGCTGCGGAGAACGACAGGTGGCCTCCCATATCCTCGAAGGCGTCGTACCGAACCAGACCCACGCGCTGGAGCGAGGCCGCCATCTGTTCGACCACGTGGCGCTGTTCCTCGGCCAGCTGGCGGGCCGCGACCTTGAGCCGGGCCACGTCCTGGTCGTGCTTGGTCAGCATGAAGACGGCCTGCCGGTCGTCGGCGATCTTCCGGGCCGCCCTGGGCGTGCTGGTGCCCGAGAGGTACAGGGCGAAGGCTGCCAGGAGGACCGCCGCCAAGACGAGGACGGTCAGGACCTGAGGTGAGAATGCCATTACGCCTGTACAGCCTAGCGCCGAGCCGCGCGCCGATGCAATCGTCCCCCGAACGGGCTACCGGCGGAATGGCTACAACGGGCCATGGACACTCCTCAGGGCACCTGCCACGATCGGCCGTGCCCTTGGAACCCATGACTTCCACCGAAATGATCACCGTCATCATCGCGGACGACCATCCCCTGGTTCGATTCGCCGTCCGCCAGAGCCTGGAGGCCGAGAACGACATCGAGGTGCTGGGGGAGGCACGGACCGGCAAAGAGATCGTCGATCTGGCACACGATCTCCGGCCGGACGCGGTGGTGCTCGACTATCGGATGCCGGTCATGGACGGTATGTCCGCGGCCCGGATCATCGCCCAGGAGCTTCCCGTGGTCAGCATCCTCATGCTCACCGCCGAGGAGGATCCCGTCCTCGTGGAGGAGGCGATCAGGGCCGGGATCCACGGCCTGGTCCAGAAATCCGATCCGGCCGATGTCCTCCCCCACCGTGTCCGCGAGGCCGTCGCCGGCCGGACCGGCCTTCGGGTCATGGTCGAGCCCGAACGCATCCGGCATCTCGGCGGCTGAATCCACCGGGCCGGTCTGCCTCAGGGTTGGGTCTGTCCTGGAGGGCTGCCGGCGTTGCCCGGGCCACCACACGGGTCCCCGCTCCCCGGATTGTCACAGGGAGGATTTCCGGGGCGGTCCGGCGGCTCCGGTGGCGGTGGAGCAGACGCCGGGTCGGGCGGGGGTGGAGGAGGTGGAGAGTCCTGTGGAGGCGTCTCCGCAGGTGGGCCACCCTTCGTGGCGACCTCGGGGTCCACCGTATCCGTCGTTCCCTCCGGCGCGGCCACCGGCGCTGCGGGCGCTGCCTGCTCGGGCGACGGTGTGGGCTTGGGGGGCTTCCGGTCGGGACGTTCCGTCTTCGGCTCA
>DASQTB010000009.1:0-4586 GCA_035642095.1 Actinomycetota bacterium
GTAACCAGGATCGGTGCGCTCACCGCCGCATCATAGCCATGGCCCCGTTCCGCCCCAGGGGAAACCGAACAGAGGTTCGAGAGGGATGCTTGCATCGACCGATTGGACCCCCCACGATTGTGGGTAAGGGCCGCACGGAAGCGGCCCTGAACCGTATCGAGAGGAGGAAAGAGTGGCCCAGTATGAGGCGTACTGCGTGAAGGACAAGAGGAAGGTCCAGTTCGAGGGCGAGGTGGTCACCCTCAAGAACGGCCGCAAGGCGGCGAAGGGCAAGTGCCCGAACTGCGGGACCACCGTGATGCGGATCCTCGGCAAGGCCGAGGCCGAGAGCGCCTAGCGCGCTCCCTCGAACGCCAGCTGCACCCTGTACAGGAGCTCCGACTTGTGGAGCTCCCCTTCCCGGCGGGCAGCCAGATCCTCGGGCGTCCGGCGGAGGGTCTCCCGGACCGCCTCCAGGAACACGTCGGGCTCGAACGGCTTGGTCACGTATTCGTCCACTCCCATCCTCCATCCGTGAAGGATGTCCCGCTCCGACGCCCGGGCGGTGAGGATCAGGACCTTGGTCCGGGCTCGGAGGACCCACCGCTCCATGTGGCGGAGGACCTGCCAGCCGGAGATCCGTCCTAGCATCAGGTCCAGAACGACCAGGTCGTAGGGGCGCTCGGAGAGCCGTTGCAGGGCCTCCTGTCCTGAACCCGCCGCCTCGGACTGGTGGCCGGCGCCCTCCAGGAGCACCTGGACCAGGCGGCGGATCGGCTCCTCGTCCTCCACGACCAATATCTGGGCCATGCCCGTTGGATCGGATGGTCGGACCCAGAGGTTAAGGAGATCGGCCGATCCTTTTGGTCGGCCGTTCGGCCGGGTCTCAGGCGGACGGGCCGGAGCGGAGCAGGTCCTCGGGCCGGATGACGGGGCTCTCTGCGCTCAGCCGACGGTGGCGGGCGGCCAGGTCGGCGATCGTGGTCCGCTCGAACACCTGCCGGACGGCGATGTGGACGTCCCCCCAGAGCTCCTGGAGCCCGCACCGACCGTCCTGGAAGCACGTGTGGTCCTCTTCGCTGAGGCAGTACATCGGGTAGAGGCGCCCCTCCATCACATCGACCACGTCGGCCACCCGGATGTCCTCGGGGTCTCGGGCCAGTCGGCAGCCTCCCCCGGCCCCTCGGAAGGACGCCACCAGGCGGGCCTTGTGCAGGGCGGACAACTGCTGCTCCAAGAACCGGAGGGGGATCCCCTGGGCCTCGGCCAGGGTCCGGGCGGGCACCGGTTCCGGCCCCCGACGGATGGCCAGCTCCACCAGGGCTCGGAGGGCGTACTCCGTCTTCTGAGAAACCCTGAACATCGTCCTGCCCTCCGAGGGTAGGTCCGGTCCGAGCCGGCCGCAATACGCCAGTCTCCAAATCATACTCCGGGGATCGGATTTTCGCCCCATCGAGGGCAGCGACGGGCGATCCGGCGATCGACTCAACTTCGAACGGTTCGGCTTGGCCGTCGCTGAACGTTCACGTTGGGACGCTCGCCGGGCTCCGACCTCGGGTGTATCATCCGCCCGCTTTGATCCCCGCCCCCACCGATTGGTTCGCCAGACGGACGTTCCACCACCGTCAGTTCCCCGCGGATCAGCTGGTCACCGCCAAGCGGGAGCGGGGCCTCGTCGTGTCGGTCTGCATCCCGGCGCTGAACGAGCAGGAGACGATCGGTTCGATCGTCCGGACGATCCGTGCCGAGCTGGTCGAGCGCATCCCTCTGGTGGATGAGCTCGCCCTGATCGATTCGAGCTCCTCGGACCGGACCGCCGCCGAAGCGGAGGCCGCCGGGGCCCGGGTGATCCAGGATCGCGAGGTGGTCCCGGACATCCCTCCACTCAGTGGCAAGGGCGAGGCGCTGTGGAAGAGCCTGTTCGCCCTGCGAGGCGACGTCATCCTGTGGCTCGACGCGGACATCCGGAACTTCGATCCCCGGTTCGTGTGCGGCCCTCTCGGCCCCGTGCTGACCGACCCGGGCGTCGGGTACGTCAAGAGCTTCTATCGCCGCCCGATCGATCAGGGCCCGGGACTGGCCACCCTGGAGGGAGGCCGGGTCACGGAGCTCGTGGCCCGTCCGCTGATCAACCTGTTCTGGCCGCACCTGGCGGGCCTGATCCAGCCCCTGGCCGGGGAGTACGCGGGCCGGCGAGACCTCCTGGAACAGGTCCCGTTCTTCACCGGGTATGGGGTGGAGATGGGCCTGATCCTCGACGTGGCGACCCGATTCGGAGTCGAGGTGATGGCCCAAGTTGACCTGGAGGAACGGGTCCACCGGAACCGAGGCCTCGACGAGCTGTCCCGGATGTCGTTCGCGGTGCTCAGCGCGGCACTCCGACGTCTGGCCGAGCGGCACGGCGTCGACGTCTCCCCCGCGGCGGCGATGTACCAGTTCGCCAAGGACGAACGAGGCTATCGGATGGAGCCCACCGAGATCGAGGTCCGCGAGCGACCTCCCCCGGTCACCGTCGCCGGCTACCCCACCCGCCGCGCCGCGCGGTGACGCTCGCCCCCGGCGATCTTTCCTCGATCGCGTCACGGCTCCGGATCGTCTACACGGACCTCGACGGCACCCTGCTCGGTCCGGGTGGATCGCTCTTCGCCAGCCCCGGGGGAGGCGTCACCGGGCGGGCCGGCGACGCGCTGGAGGCCCTCCACCGCACGGATGTCGCGGTGGTCCCCACCTCGGGGCGGGCCGAGGCCACCGTCCGCGAGGCGGCCCGGGTCCTCGGCGCCGATGGGTACGTGGCAGAGCTGGGAGGGATCACCGTCCGGGGCGGTGAGGTCGTTCGCGACAACGGAGCGTACCGAGGAGCGGACACGCCGTACCAGGCGATGATCCGGAGCGGGGCCGCCGGCCTGTTGCTGGACGTCTACGCCGGCCGGCTCGAGCTCCACGCCCCGTGGTGGCTCCGTCGGGAGTGCTCGATGCTGTTCCGGGGGCTGGTGGACCTCGAGCAAGCCGGGGACGTGCTCATCGGCGCCGGGTACCGGTGGGTGACCATCGAGGACAACGGCATCGTCCGTCGCCGGTTCCCGGGGCTCGACGTCGACGAGGTGCACGTGTACCACCTCGTCCCCCGCGGGGTGAGCAAGGCGGCCGCCGTGGCCGCCGACCTCGCCGCCCGTGGGTTGGACCCGAACGAGGCCATCGCCGTCGGGGATGCACCCACCGACGTGGCGCTGGCATCGCACGTGGGAGCGGTGTTCGTGGTGGCCAACGGTGCCTACGCGGTCGGCCCGGACGCGCCACGGAACGTCCACCTCACCCAGTCCGCCAACGGTGAGGGCTTCGCGGAAGCGGTCCTGGACCTCCTCGGCCAGGGCTCAGGCGATCGGGGCGGTTAGGGCGGGTTGGGGTTGGAGGGGGGAGCCTCGGGACTCGCCCGGCGAGGACCGAACACCGACCGGACTGCGTTCGTCCACCAGGACCCGCGTCGCTCGGTGGGACCGGCCGGCGCCTTGGCCTGGCGCAGCCGTTCGGACGGTCGCCCGGGGGACCCGGTTGCCGGCTCCGGCACCCCGCCTTCCTCCTCCGAGATGGCGGCCGTGCCCGGAGCGGGTGACGACGGCCGGACCGTGACCTGATCGGTCCCCCCCGGGGGTGGCCACCGCATCCGGGTGTCCCACGCGTGGAGCAGCAGGATCTTCACGGTCGCCAGGACCGGCACCGCGAGCAGCACTCCCCACAGGCCGAGCAGCGTGCCTCCCGCCAGGAGCCCCAGCATCACCGTCACCGGGTGGAGACGAACCGTGCGAGCGACGATGTTCGGACTCAGGATGTGGTTGTCGATCTGCTGCACGGTCAGGAGGACCACGGCCGACCCGAGCGCCAGCGGCCACCCAGGCTCGAGGCTGAGGAGGCCGCCGCTCGATCCCGTGGTGAACGCGATGGCCAGGGCCACGATGCCGCCGATGAACGGCCCGATCAGAGGGATCAGGTTGAACAAGCCGGTGACCAGTCCGACCACCGCCCAGAAGGGAAGGCCCACGATGTACAGGCCGATGGCGGAAGCGATCCCGACGAACAACGAGACCAGGAGCTGGCCCCGGAAGAACCCCCCGATCGCCTTGCCGATGCGGTCGAGGATCGACTCGAACTCGGCTCGCCGACGGGCCGGGATCAGGGCCCTGGCGCCGCGCTTCACCTTGGGGAGGTCGACGAGCAGGTAGAAGGCGATGATCGGTCCGATGATGAACACAAGGGCCAGGTCGAGCAGGCCGCGGGTCAGCGACAGGATCCGGCCGAAGAAGTCGACCACCACCTCGCCGCCGCCGGCACCGGCCCCGGAAACGTCGATGTTGAAACGTGACGCCAGGTCCCTGACGCCGGAAGCGACCTGGTCGATCAGTCGCGGGGCGGACCGGGCGAACTCGCGGACCTGCTCGGCGACGAGCGGCACGGTGAAGGTCAGCGCGGTACCGACGATGGCGATCCCGACCAGGTAGGTGACCAGCGTCCCCCAGATCCGGGCCATGCCGCGGCGCTCCATGGCCGAGACGATGGGGTTCAAGAGGTAGACGCCGATCAGGGCCACGACCAGCGGGGGGAAGATGATCCGG
>DASQTB010000010.1:0-11323 GCA_035642095.1 Actinomycetota bacterium
CGAAGGTGGCCCGTATGGGCTTCGGAACGAACGACCTCGATCACCGCTCGGGCGGACGGCCCGACGTGCCGGTCGAGGTCGAGCGGGTCGCCGCCGCGGGGATGCCAGTGACCTACGCCGACGTGGAGCGGGCCTCGACCATCATCGTGATCGGCCTGGACACCAGGGAAGAGCTTCCCATCCTCCACCTGCGGATCCGGAAGGCCGTGCGGGAGCACGGCGCCAAGGTCTTCGTGGTCCATCCCCGCCGCACCGCGCTGGGCCCGGTGGCGGAGCACATCCCCTGCCCTCCCGGTGGGGAGGCCGACGTCCTCGAGCAGCTGGCCACCGCCCACGGCCGGGACACGCCGCCCGGACGAGCGGCCGACGCCCTCGACGAGGCCCGGGAGTCGGCGGTGGTGCTGGCCGGGCCGCGGTTGGCCGGCAGCGTCGGCGCCGTGTCGATGGCGGTCAGCCTGGCCCGGAGCATCGGGGCCCGGTTCGCGTTCCTTCCCCGGCGAGCGGGGGATCGAGGCGCCCTTCGAGCCGGGGTCCACCCGGCCCTGTTGCCGGGCGGCCGGCTCCTCCGAGACCCCTCCGAGCGGGGCGAGGTCGAGAGGATCTGGGGGGGAAACGTTCCGGCGGAGCCGGGCCGGGACGTCGACGGAATCCTGGCCGCGGCGGCGGGGAGGGAGCTCGACGTCCTCTATCTGATCGGCGCGGATCCCCTGACCGATTTCCCCGACGCCGAGCTGGCCCGACGGGCGCTGGGGAACGTGCCGTTCCTGGTGGTCCAGGACGTGACGCTGGGCGAGTACCGGGGGATGGCCGACGCGGTCCTTCCGGCGTCGGCGTATCTCGAGAAGGAGGGCCACTTCACCGACTGGGAGGGGCGGGGCCAGCGCATCAGCCCGGTCCGGGCGCCGATCGGGCTCGCTCGCTCCGACTGGCAGATCTTCCAGGAGCTCTCCGAGGTGGTCGGTGCGGACATGGGTTTCTCCACCTTGGAGACGCTCCACGACGAGATGGGGTCGCTGCTCTCGGGCCGCGACGCGGCGCTCCACGCGGGGCCCAGTCGCAGGGAGCCCGGCCCGGTCGAGGGCCTGATCCTCTTCAGCTACCCCCTGCTCGTCGACGAAGGCCGCCTCTCCGCCGACGCGACCGAGCTCAAGGCGGCGCTGGGCCAGGAGCCGTTCCTGGAGATGCATCCCGACGACGCGTCCCGGCTCGGTGTCGACGACGGCGCCATCGTCCGGGTCGCCACGGAGCGGGCCGAGGTCGAGCTCCCCGTCCGGGTGACCGATGGCGTGGCCCAGGGGGCGATCTTCGTGCCGTGGAACCAGCCCGGGCTACGGGCCAACGCCCTGTTCGGGGGGACGACGCGGATCGGGGCCACGGTCGAGCCAGCCGGAGAGCGGCAGGAGGCGGCCTCCTGATGGATTGGGTCGACTGGATCCTCCTGGTGATCCGGGTCGGCCTGGTCTTCGTGGTCCTCCTGGCCTCCGTCATGGTGGTCATCTGGGCCGAACGGAAGATCGTGGCCGACATGCAGACCCGGCTGGGCCCCCGGCGGGCCGGCCCGTTCGGGGTCCTGATCACCCTGGCCGACGGCATCAAGCTGTTCTTCAAGGAGGGGATCACTCCCGCGAGCGCAGAGCGACCGGTGTACGCCCTGGCGCCGATCATGTCCCTGATCCCGGCCGTCCTGGCCTTCGCCGTGGTCCCCTTCGGGACCGGGGTCGAGCTGTTCGGGAGGAGGATCCCCTTCCAGATCGCCGACCTCAACATCGGGATCCTGTTCTTCCTGGCGATGGGATCCCTGGCCATCTACGGCATCGTGCTGGGAGGATGGTCGTCGGGATCGGTCTATCCACTCCTGGGGAGCATCCGGTCGAGCG
Organism: Actinomycetota bacterium; assembly: GCA_035642095.1. Classification (GTDB taxonomy): domain Bacteria; phylum Actinomycetota; class UBA4738; order UBA4738; family CALAEC01; genus DASQTB01. Next base: position 1,878 of record DASQTB010000010.1, read on the forward strand.
CCCAGATGATCTCGTACGAGGTCGGGCTCGGCCTGGCCGTCGCCGCCGTGCTCATGTACACGGGGACGATGCGGATGTCGGAGATCGTGGCCGCGCAGGAGGGATTCATCCGCATCGGGGAGTTGCCGGTCTTTCCCCGATGGCTCATCGTCCCGCAGTTCCCCGCGTTCCTGATCTTCGGCTACGCGGCCCTGGCCGAGACGAACCGTCCGCCGTTCGACATGCCCGAGGCCGAGGGCGAGCTGGTGGCGGGGTACCACACCGAGTACTCGGGCATCCGATTCGCCATGTTCTTCCTGGCCGAGTACCTCCACCTCATCACGATCTCCGCCGTGGCGGTGACGCTGTTCCTCGGCGGCTGGCGCGGACCGATCTTCGACTTCCTGCCGTGGCTGTGGCCGCTCCTGTGGTTCGTGCTGAAGGTCATCGGCCTCCTGTTCCTGTTCATCTGGATCCGAGCCACGCTCCCCAGGATCCGGTACGACCGGCTGATGAACTTCGGATGGAAGGTCGTCATCCCCGTGGGGCTGCTGTGGGTGCTGGCCACCGGCGCCATCGTGATCCTTCCCGACGAGATCGGCCGTGATGCGCTGCTCCGGTGGGTGGGGATCGCCGCGGGGGTGATGTTGGTCCTCTCGCTGGTGATGCCCTTGTTCACCAGATCGAGGGAGAAGAGCAGGTGATCCTGGAGTTCCTCCGCGGGCTGGGGGTCACGTTCCGGCAGATGTTCCGCCGGCCGGTCACCTCAGCGTACCCGGAGGTGATCAGGCCGCTCCCGCCCCGGTCGCACATCGGCCGTCACCTGCTCAACCGGTACGAGAACGGCCTGGAGAAGTGCATCGGGTGCGAGCTGTGCGCGTGGGCCTGTCCCGCCGATGCGATCTACGTCGAGGGAGAGGACAACGAGCCGGATGACCCGATCTCGGCGGGGGAACGGTACGCCCGGGTGTACCAGATCAATTACCTGCGGTGCATCATGTGCGGCCTGTGCGTCGAGGCCTGTCCCACCCGGGCCCTCACCCTGACCTCGAACTTCGAGCTCTCCTGGGAGACCCGAGAGGACGCCATCCTGGAGAAGGAGCAGCTGCTCGAGCGGCCGCCACCGCTGGGGACCGCGCCGGGAACGGAGCAGGGGGCCTAGGCATGGACCTGGTGGTGTTCTGGGTCGTGGCCCCGGTGAGCGTCGGGGCCGCCGTCCTGATGCTCCTCCAGCGCAACGCGGTGCTCGCGGCGCTGCTGTTGATCCTCAACCAGTTCACGCTCGCGGTGTTCTTCGTCCTCCTCGACGCCCACTTCCTGGCCGCGGTGCAGGTCATCGTGTACGCCGGCGCGATCATGGTCCTGTTCCTGTTCGTGATCATGTTCCTCGGCGTGGATCGGCGAGAGGCGTTGGTCGAGACGATCCGGGGGCAACGGGTGGTGGCCATCGGGCTGGGGGTTCTCCTGGTTGGAGGGGTAGCTGCCGCCATCGCCTTCGGCGTGGGGCTGTCCGGGCCGCCTGGCCCGCCGCCGGGAGGGGACAACGTCCGATCGGTGGCCCGGCTCCTTTTCTCCGACTACGTCTTCCCGTTCGAGTTGACCTCGATCCTGCTCATCGTGGCCGCGGTGGCCGCCATGGTGTTGGCCAGGCGGAGCGGCCGGGGGCTCTCGGAACCGAAGGACGTGGAGGAGATGTCGCCGCCGGAGCGCGAGGCCCTCCGGTGAGGACACCGATCGGCTATTACCTGGTTCTCTCGGCGGTCCTGTTCACGATCGGCACGATCGGCGTCCTGGTCCGGCGGAACGCCCTGGTGATCTTCATGTCGATCGAGCTCCAGCTGAACGCGGTCAACCTGTCGCTGATCGCGTTCGCCCGGGAGCTGGGCGAGGTCCGCGGACAGGTCCTGGCCTTCTTCGCCATGGTCGTGGCGGCGGCCGAGGTGGTGGTCGGTCTGGCCATCATCGTGGCCATCTTCCGCAGGCGCGTGTCCGCCAGCGTCGACGACGTCAACCTCCTCAGATGGTGAAGCTGTCATCTCACAGCCGCTGCGCGGCGCGGCGTAGGCCGGACGGGTTCCCCGCGAGTCGTCAGCGAGCGGGGTGGCCGGCCAAGGGCAGGCGCCGCGGGTGGAGCCGCGATCTCGGATGACCGACCTCATCTGGCTGGTCCCGGCGCTGCCGCTGGCGGGGGCCGTCCTGCTGATGGTGGCTGGAAGGCCGCTGCGGCGGATCGCCGGGGGACTGGCGTCGCTGCTCGTCGGCGGGTCGTTCGTCGTGGCGCTGCTGATCTTCATCGACCTCCTCGGCGTCGGCCAGGAGGGGCGGACGACGTCGGTGATGCTCTTCGAGTGGATCTCGGTGGGCTCCTTGCGGGCGCCCATGGAGCTCCGGGTCGATCCGCTGTCGATGGTCATGGCGCTGACCGTCACCGGCGTCGGGTTCCTGCTCCACGTCTACTCGATCGACTACATGCACGGTGACCCGCGGTACTCGAGGTATTTCGCGTATCTGAACCTGTTCGTGGTGGCCATGCTGACCCTCGTCCTGGCGAACAACTTCGTGGTCCTCTACGTCGGCTGGGAGGGCGTCGGCCTGTGCTCGTACCTGCTGATCGCGTTCTGGTTCGAGCGGAAGGTGGCCGCCGATGCCGGGAAGAAGGCCTTCATCGTCACCCGCATCGGGGACACCGCCATGCTGATCGGGATCTTCCTGATCTTCTCCACCACGGGGTCCGTCCGGTTCGACGAGGTGTTCGGGGCGGCGGGCGGTCTGGCCGGAGCCACGGCCACGGCGATCGCCCTCCTCCTGTTCGCCGGGGCGGTGGGCAAGTCGGCCCAGGTGCCGCTCCACGTCTGGCTCCCCGACGCCATGGAGGGGCCGACGCCGGTCTCGGCCCTGATCCATGCCGCCACGATGGTCACCGCCGGGGTGTACCTCGTGGTGCGGACGCATGCCCTGTTCGAGGCGTCGGAGGTGGCCCTGGTCGTGGTGGCCGTGGTCGGGGTGGTCACCGCCCTCTACGCCGGACTCTCGGCCATCGGCCAGGACGACCTGAAGCGAGTCCTGGCGTACTCGACCATCAGCCAGCTGGGCTACATGTTCCTGGCCGCCGGTGTGGGGGCGTACGCCGTGGCCATCTTCCACCTCGTGGCCCACGCCTTCTTCAAGGCGCTGCTCTTCCTGGCCGCCGGGAGCGTGATGCACGCCACCGACGGAGTCATCGACATGACCCTGCTGGGAGGCCTCCGGAGGCGGATGCCGCTCACCGCGGGCGCGTTCGCCGTCGGAGGGCTGGCCCTGGCGGGGATCCCTCTGTTCGCCGGCTTCTTCAGCAAGGACCAGATCCTCGGTGCCGCCTACGAGGCCGGTCGCACTGGGCTGTGGATCGGTGGGCTGCTGGCGGCGTTCCTCACGGCGTTCTACATCGCCCGGGCGTACGCCATGACCTTCGAGGGAAGGCTTCGGTCTGATCTCCATCCCCACGAGGCGCCCGTCCTGATGGCCGCGCCGATGGGGGTGCTGGCCGCGCTGACCGTGCTCGGGGGGCTGCTCGGCGCATCCGTGGAGAGCGGTCGGATCCAGCGGTTCCTGGAGCCGGTGGTCGGTCGGGCGGAGCAGACGGCAGGGGGTGGCCTCTCGGAGCTCGGGCTATCGGTGATCGCCACGGCCGTGGCCCTGGTCGGTCTGGCCCTCGGCTGGCTGGTGTACGGCTCCGGTCGGGTCGACTGGGGGCGACTTCGCCAGCGGTTCTCGAGACCGAAGCGGGCCCTGGCCAACGGGCTCTACGTGGACGCCCTGTACGGCCGGGGGCTGGTCCTTCCCGGCAAGGCGGCGGCGTCGTTCGTAGCGTATGGCGTCGACGCCAAGGTGATCGACGGAGCGGCCAACGGCCTGGGTCGGGTGGTGAGCGGGCTGGCGGCGGCCGGCCGGAGGCTCCAGACGGGACTGGTCCGGACCTACGCCCTGGCCTTTCTGCTGGGCGCCGTGGCCCTGGTGGTGGTCCTGGCGGTGCGGTCGTGACCGGGTTTCCCTGGCTGACCGTGACGGTGTTCGTCCCCCTGGCCGGGGCCATCCTTCTGCTGGCCGCGGTGCCGCTGCCCCGGCGACGCCCCGAGGCGGGCGGCTTCTCGAGCGACGCCCCCTGGCGATGGTGGGCCCTCCTGGTGTCGATCGTGACGTTCGGTCTCTCGCTGGGCATCCTGGGCGAGTTCGACGGCACCGGAGCCGGCTTCCAGCTCGTCGAGGAGGCCTCGTGGGTCGGACCGCTGAACTTCCGGTACGTCCTCGGGGTCGATGGCATCAGCCTGTTCATGGTCCTCCTGACCACGTTCCTGATGCCGCTGGCCATCCTGGCGTCATGGAGGGTCGACCGGCAGGTCCCCTACTTCATGGCATCGCTCCTGGTCCTTGAGTCGGTCATGCTGGGCACGTTCCTCGCCCTCGACCTGCTGCTGTTCTTCGTGTTCTTCGAGGCCGTGCTGTTCCCCATGTATCTGGTCATCGGGATCTGGGGGACGGGACGGCGCGTCTACGCGGCGGTGAAGTTCTTCCTGTTCACGATGGCCGGCTCGGCCCTGCTCCTGGTGGCCATCCTGTTCCTGTACGCGCGATCGGGAACGGTCCTCGGCCAGCCGACCTTCGATCTCCGTGACCTGATCGGGCTGGAGCTTCCCGCCGTGACCGCCCGGCTGTTGTTCCTGGCCTTCTTCGTGGCCTTCGCCGTGAAGGTGCCCCTGTTCCCGCTACACACCTGGCTCCCCGACGCGCACACCGAGGCTCCCACCGCCGGGTCCGTGATCCTGGCCGGGGTGCTGCTGAAGATCGGAGCGTATGGGCTGATCCGGTTCAACCTCACGTTGTTCCCCGATGCGTCCGCCTATTTCCGGGGCTTCGTATCGGTGCTGGCCGTGATCGGCATCGTGTACGGCGCCGTGGTGGCCCTGATCCAGACCGACGTGAAGCGGCTGGTGGCCTACTCGAGCGTCTCCCACCTCGGGTTCGTGGTGCTGGGCACCTTCGCCGGGACGATCCAGGGCCTGTCCGGCGGGGTCATCCAGATGGTGAACCACGGGTTGTCCACGGGGGCCCTGTTCCTGGTGGTGGGGATGCTGTACGAGCGGACCCACACCCGGGACCTCGCACGGCTCGGAGGGCTGGGGACCCGGGTCCCCGTGCTGGCCGGATTCTTCCTGATCGTGGCGCTGTCCTCGCTTGGCCTCCCCGGCCTGAACGGCTTCGTCGGTGAGTTCCTCATCCTGGTGGGGACGTTCGACGTTGCCCGGGTCCTGGCCATCGTCGGCGCCGCCGGGGTCGTGCTCTCGGCGATCTACCTCCTGTGGGCGTACCAGCGGACGATGCAGGGTCCGCCGGCAACCGATCTCTCGCCGGGGCCGGACGTGACCCCCCGCGAGTACGCGGTGCTGATCCCGGTGGTTGCGGCCATCGTGGCCATCGGGATCTACCCCAAGCCGCTGCTCGATCGGATCGGGCCGTCCGCAGGGCGCCACGCCGAGCTGATCCGGGTCGAAGCCGACTCGGCCTCGCCGGTTCAGGCGGCCACCGGAGGGGGCGAGTAGGTGCCGACCCCGGCCCTGAACCTCGCCCCGATCCTCCCCGAGCTGGTCTTGGCCGGGGTGGGGATGGTGATCCTCCTGGTCGATGCGGCCCGGCCGACGAGCGATCAGCGGCTGCTGGCCGGAGCGGCGATGCTCGGGATCCTGGGCGCGGGCGGGTTCGTGATCCGGCAGTGGGGCGTCCCCGCCGCGGACGAGCTGACCGTGCTCGGTGGCATGGTGGCCGTCGATCGCTATTCGCTGTTCTTCCGTTTGGTCCTCCTGGCCTCGGCGGCGCTGGCCGTCCTGCTATCAGCGCACTACCTGGCCCGGACCGGAGAGGGCCGGGGCGAGTACTACGCGCTCCTGCTCTTCGCCACCAGCGGGATGACGCTCCTGGCGGCCGCGGCGGACCTGATCGTGGTGTTCCTGGCCCTGGAGATCCTGTCTCTGTCGCTCTACGTCATGGCGGGGTTCTCCTGGCACCGGATCACCTCGCAGGAAGCGAGCATGAAGTACTTCCTCCTGGGAGCGTTCTCCTCGGCGTTCTTCCTCTACGGAATCGCCATGGCCTACGGTGCCACCGGGACCACCAGTATCGGGGGCATCGCCCGGGCGCTGGAGGGCGGCCTCGGCGGGCTGGCCCTTCCCCTGGTGGCCGCGGCGCTCCTCGCCGTGGGTTTCGGGTTCAAGGTCGCCGCGGTGCCGTTCCACATGTGGACCCCCGACGTGTACCAGGGTGCCCCCACGCCCGTCACGGGCTTCATGGCCGCCGGGACGAAAGTGGCCGGATTCGCGGCCCTCATCCGGGTCGCCGAGGTCGCCCTGGGCCCGGTGGGGTGGGAACTGCGAGCGGCCCTGGTCGCACTCTCCGCCGTGACCATGGTCGTCGGCTCGGTCCTGGCCATCGCCCAGGACGATGTGAAACGCCTCCTGGCCTACTCGTCGATCGCCCATGCCGGGTTCGTCCTGGTCGGCGTGGCCGCCGGAAACCAGTCCGGCATCTCGGGAGCGATGTTCTACCTGGCCGCCTACGCGGCGATGATCCTCGGGGCGTTCGGCGTGGTCATCCTGGTGTCCCGGACGGGTGAGGAGCGGACGTCCCTCCGGTCCTACCGGGGGCTCGGGCGGCGCAACCCTCTGCTCGGCGCGTGTCTGACGCTGTTCCTGCTGTCGCTGGCCGGGATCCCGCCCACGGCCGGGTTCATGGCCAAGTTCCTCGTCTTCGGGGCCGCGGTCGAGGCGGGGCTCGAGGGCCTGGTCATCGTGGCGGTCCTAGCCAGCGTGGCCGCCGCTTTCTTCTACCTCAGGGTCATCGTCCTCACCTACATGGAGGAGCCTGAGGACGAGATCGCCGTCCGGGCGGCTCCGGCGCCGAGCTTCACCCTGGCCGCGGCCGCCGTGGCGACGCTGGCCCTGGGCGTGTTCCCGTCGCTGATCCTGGACCCGCTGCAGACGGCCGGAGTCCTGCGATGGTGAGTGACGGAGGGAACGCGGCGTGTCGGTGACGTGGCGAGATCTTCGGGCCCCCGACCCGGACCTGGAGGCGGACATCAGGGAGCGCCTCGATCGGGTCGAACGGGAGCTGCGGCGGGCCGTCGACACGAGCGACATCCCCCTGGTCTCGGAGGCTGCCGGCCACCTCCTTACGGCGGGCGGGAAGCGGTTCCGGCCGCTCCTGGTCCTGCTCGGCGGGCACTTCGGAGATCCGACGGACCCTCGGCTGGTGCCGGGGGCCGTGGCCATCGAGCTGACGCATCTGGCCACCCTGTACCACGACGACGTGATCGACGAGGCCCAGACCCGTCGGGGGATCGCCTCGGTGAACGCCAGGTGGGACAACACCGTGGCCATCCTGACCGGTGACTTCCTGTTTGCCAGGGCCTCGGAGATCTCCTCGGACCTGGGGACCGAGGTGACCCGGCTGCTGGCCCTGACCATCGCCCGGGTGTGCGAGGGGCAGATCCGGGAGGTCCAGAGCGCAGGCCGGCTGGATGCCGACGAGGGCGCCTACCTGGAGGTGATCCGCCGGAAGACCGCGGCCCTGATCGCCACGTCGTGCCGCCTGGGGGGCGTGCTGTCCGGCGCGAACGCCGGGGCCGTCGACCGGCTCGACCGGTTCGGACAGGCCCTGGGGATGGCGTTCCAGCTCTCGGACGACATCATGGACCTGGTCGCCGACCGGGCCACGCTGGGCAAGGAGCCGGGGGCCGATCTGCTCGAAGGGGTGTACACGCTTCCGATCATCTATGCCCTCCGGGATTCGGCTCGCCGGGAGGAGCTCCGGGCGCTTCTCGGGGAGCGGCCGCTTCCCGGCGACCGCCTGTCGGCCGCTCTCGACATCGTCCGGGCCGACGGCTCGGTCGACCGGGCCCGGGACTCCGTGGCCTCGGAGGTCCGGAGGGCCGTGACGGAGGCAGGGGGGTTGCCCGGGGGCCGGGCCCGGGACGCCCTGGTCCATCTGGCCGAGTTCATCGCCGCCCGGTGCGGGGCTCCGGTGGATGGTTCAGCTCCGCAGCGGCCGGAGGCCCCCTGGTAGAATCCGCGCTTGAGAAAGATTTCACAAGCGTGAGCGACTACTTCAGCGCGTACACGACCCTGGTGGCCCTCGCCGTGGCGGGCGCGGGGCTGGTGGCCGTGGCCCTGCTGGCCGCGCGGGTGGTCGCCCCCCGGCGGCCCCTTCCCGAGAAGCTGACGACGTACGAGTGCGGGATCGACCCGGTGGGCGAGGGATGGTCCCAGAGCCAGATCCGGTACTACATCTACGCCTTCCTCTTCGTGATCTTCGACGTCGAGAGCGTGTTCCTGTTCCCCTGGGCCGTCGTCTTCGACCGCCTGGGCATGTACGCCCTGGTCTCCATGACCCTCTTCATCGTGGTCCTCGGCGTCGGGCTGGTGTACGCGTGGCGGAAGGGGGTTCTGAAGTGGGCCTGATCGAACGGACGCCCCTGCCCCGCCTCCAGCCGGTCAAGTTCCTGCTCAACTGGGGGCGGAAGTACTCGTTGTGGGTGATGAACTTCGGGCTGGCCTGCTGCGCCATCGAGCTGATCGCCACGTCGACCTCGAAGCACGACTTCATCCGCTTGGGGGTGATCCCCTTCGCTCACGGTCCCCGCCAGGCCGACCTCCTGGTCGTGGCCGGCACCGTAACCGACAAGATGGCCCCCGCCCTGAAGCGGGTGTACGACCAGATCCCCGACCCGAAGTACACCATCTCGTTCGGGTCGTGCTCGAACTGCGGGGGCCCCTACTGGGACTCGTACTCGGTGACCAAGGGGGTCGACCAGATCGTCCCCGTGGACGTGTATGTCCCTGGATGCCCTCCCCGGCCGGAGGCCCTGCTGCACGGCATCATCAAGCTCCAGGAGAAGATCGCCCAGGAAGACATCCCGGAGAAGTGGAGTGGCAAACTCACCACCCCTGCCCGCGACTGACATCACGGAGCGGCTCCGGGCTCGATTCGGCCAGGACGTCCTGGAGGCATCCGACGCGCTGGGCCAGGCGTGGATCCGGGTGGGTCCGGAGCGCTACCGGGAGGTCGTCGAAACGCTCCGGGACGACGAGGAGTTCGCCTGCGACTATCTCGACTTCGTGGCCGGGGTCGACCGGGGGGAGGACGGCTTCGACGTGGTCGCCCAGCTCTACTCGACGAGTCGACGACACCAGGTCCGGGTGAAGGTCGCCGCGGGGCGGGAAGACCCGGTGGCGCCGTCGATCTCCGATCTGTATCCGGGCGCGAACTGGCACGAGCGGGAGACGTGGGAGCTGTTCGGGATCCGGTTCGATGGTCATCCCCAGCTCGTGAAGCTGGTCCTCCCGGAGCAGTTCGAGGGCCACCCGCTCCGGAAGGACTTCCCCCTCACCACCCGCCTGGCCAAGCCGTGGCCGGGTGAGGAGAAGGCGGACTGATGCTCG
>DASQTB010000011.1:0-14068 GCA_035642095.1 Actinomycetota bacterium
TCCTCCGGAACGCCACGGTCGGGCTCGGCCTCGATCACGTACGCGATATCGCCCTCCCACGTCTCGGCGGCGTCACGGTAGGAGTCGCTGGCGTTGATGCGCTGGACGTACTCGGCCAGCCACTCCTCGCTGGGGAACCGGGCCATGGGCCGACCCTCAGGACACGTGGATCAGCCCGCACATCCCCCGGCACTGCCCGCCCACGATGGCCGAGTGCCGGACGCACCGGAACTTGTACGTCCCGTGGCTCCGGAACCTCCGGCTGGCGGACGCTCCGGGCGGGAGCACCTTGGAGAAGCTCCATCCGCCGTAGCCCTTGACGTCGTGCGTCCTGGAGGTCGGGTTCCTCCACGTGACCCGATCACCCCTGCCGATGAACGTGTGGGCGGGCCGCCACCGCTCGCCCTTCGCCCGGATCCTCGCCGTCGCCGCCAGGGCGCCCCCGACCGACCCCAGCGCCAGGGTTCCGCCCACCAGGACGGCCACGGCCCGCCTCTTCACCTGTCCCACGTCATCCTCCTCCGCTCAGTCCACGGGCAGCGGCCCGCTCGCGGGTCGAGGGTATCGCGTTTGGCTTCGGTCGAAACGGTCACCGGGCGAGGGCCGCTACGGCCAACCCGGGAAGGACATCCTCGGCTCGGGCCCGGACCCACACGTCGGCGTCGACGAGGGTCGACGCCGGGGAGACCTCGACGATGACCGCACCGGACCGGCGGGCCTCGTCGGGGAGCCCCGCGGCCGGGAAGACGTCCCCGGAGGTGCCGATCACCAGAAGCACCCGGCAGCGAGCGACCAGCCGGACCGCCTCCTCGTACCCCTGAACCGCCTCGCCGAACGCGACGAAGTCCGGCCGGGCGGGCCCGCCGCACGATCGGCAGCGGGGCAGGATGGACGCCAGGCTGGGCACGAACGCGGTGCGAAGAGACCGGATGGCCCGGTCAAGGTCGACCACCAACCCCTCCCGGCCGACCTCCCCCCGATGTCCCTCGGCCAGGCACAGCTGTCGGAAGAAGCTGCCGTGGAGCTCGACGACGGATCTGCTCCCGGCCTCCTGATGGAGACCGTCGACGTTCTGGGTGATCACCGCATCAACCGTTCCCGCCCGCTCCAATCGTTCCAGCGCCACGTGGCTCCGGCCGGGTCGAGCCCGGGCGAGGACCCGCCGGAGCTCGGCCAGGAAGCCGGCCAGGGCGTCCGGGCGGTGGAGGGCCGCCTGGGCCAGCCCGTCCCACGTCCCGAAGACCCGAGGATCGAACCGGTCCCAGATGCCGCCGGGGTCACGGAACGTGGGGATGCCGGAGCCGGCCGAGATCCCCGCCCCGGTGAACGCCACGACCCGGCCTCCCCTGAGGAGGGCCGCGGCCTCCTCTCCCGAGGCGGGACGACCGGTCACAGCCGGTCCATCAGGATGACGGTGAACCCGATCAGGTTGAACATGCCGTGGGCCGCGATCGACGCCGCGAGCGAGCCTCGTCGTTCGAACAGGTACGCGAACCCGACTCCGACGAACACCATGACCAGGACGAGGAGGGGCTGGACGTGGAACAAGGCGAACACGGCGGCGGAGATCGCCGCGGAGGGAAGGAACGGGAGCCGGCCCCGGAGCGAACCGAACAGGAAGCCGCGGAAGAAGATCTCCTCCGCCACCGGCGCGGCCACCACCACGGCCAGCACGGCGAGAACGATCTGGACCGGCGTGGGATCGACCGGCACCACAGGCTGATCGATGGCCGGCGGCTCCGTCCCGGTCAGCAGCCGCCACATCACGGTGATCAGTGGAAGCACCACGAACGCCGCCGCCAGGAACAGCACGGCCCCAGACCACGCCCCGCTGGCCACGTCTCTCGTGGCCCGATCGCTGCGCAGCCCCAGCGCGGGGACCCACCCCCGGTACCGAAGGCCGACCCAGGCGACGGTGCAGGCCGCCAGGGCACCCTGGAAGGCGATCGCCGTCAGCAGCAGCGCCGAGCCTCCCGGCCCTCCCAGGGCGGCGGCGAAGATCACCGAGGCCACCACGGCCGAACCGAGGGCCGCCAGAGCGACCGGGATGGCCTCCCATGGCTCCCACGGGGCTCTCAGTCGCTGGTCCATCGAAGCGCCGGGTAGACCATGGCCGCCGAGACGAAGGCGAATGCCACCGCGGCCATCCCATAGGTGTCGTTCATCACATAGCCGATCATCCCCCCGATCGCCAGGACGACGACGCCGACCCGCCATCGGGGGTCTCGACCCAGCATCCGCCGGAACGGACCCCCCATCCGGCCGGCCACCACTCCCCACACGGCCAGGCCGATAACGGTCAGCCAGACCGGCCAGATGGCCGTGGTTGTCCGGAGGTTGGAGATGAACCGGTCGCCGAACGTCCCGACCACACCTCCGGCCTCGACCGCTCGAGCGACGTGCGTCGGAGAGGGCCAGAGCGTGTGGGCGATCAGGAGCACCGTCGCCCCGATCAGGCCCGCCGCCGCGCCGATGCCAGCCGCGACCGGATCGAGGCGTCCCCGGACCCGCCATCCGTACCACAGCCCCGCCACGGCGAACAGGGTGATGCCGCCGCCCAGGTCCGAGCCGAGGAACGGAAGCCCGGCGAACAGGCCGGTCGCCGCGAGGAGCCCCACGCCGGGCCGGGGCCTCAGCCTGGCGGCCACCAGAACGGCGCCGGCCAGGACGATCCCCGACTCCGAGTTCCCCAGCCCGTAGAACCGGACGCCCACGACGGCTCCGCCGCCCAGGAGCGGCGTCACCTCGGTCGGCCAGCCGAGGAACCCATCGATGACCAGGAGCGCCAGGCCTCCCCCGGCGACGACCACCACCGCCATGGTGTGGTCCGCTCGACCTCCGATCAACGCCGCCACGGTGAGGAGACCTCCCATCAGGAGGAGCCCCGGGAGGAGGACCGGCGACTCGAGGCTGGGCAGGAGGCTGGCCGGGACCAGGGCGACCCACAGGGCCACGGCGAACAGCCCGAGCACGGCCACGGTCGATCGGGCCACCCTCGACCGGATCCGCAAGAGGATCATGGCCACCCCGACGACCAGAGACCCGATCCCTAAGGCCAGCACGACCAGGCCGAGAGGGAGGGCGATCCGCCGGTGGTCGACCGCTCGGTCGAACAGGTCGGTCGGGGGCGGGCCCTCGATCCGGATCACCGCCCCCACGGGGTCGGCGGGGAGGCCCAGGAAGGCCAGGATCGTGGCCGGCACGTCGACGTCGGCCACCACCCCCGCCTGGCGCGTCGTGTCCGAGGTCAGCCCGCGCGGGCGGCCCACCCCGGCGAGCAGATCACTCGGATTCCCTTCGGCCACGATGACCATGTCGGCTCCGGCCGGAACGTCGAGCGATCCGACCACGACGACCAGGGCGTCGGAGGGACCGCCTGCCTCGAGTGTCGATCGGACGGCCGGGCCGACGTCAGACGCGGCCAGGCTCCGGGTGGTGAGGTCCGCAGAGCCCTCCCGGGCAAGCCTGGAGAGCCGGCTCAGCCCGAGCCGAGGATCCTCCGGCGAGGCCAGGACGCCGATGCCTCCCGCTCGAACCAACGCCCCGATCACGACATCGCTCATCGCCGCATCGGGGGTCAATCCCTCAACGATGAACACGAACGCCTGCCTTGTCGGCTGGGCGGCTGCCGGGCCGGACGTGAGGAGCGCTGCCGCGGAGAGGAGGGAGAGGACCGCTCGCCTCACGCGAGGGCCGGCGACAGCGAGGGCTGCCGGCTGACCTCCGCGCCGAGGGCGCTCAGCTTCGCATCGATGTCCTCATACCCGCGGTCGACGTGCTCGACGTCGGCGATCTCCGTCACACCGTCCGCGCTCAGGGCCGCCAGGATCAGCGCCGCCCCGGCCCGGAGATCGAGGGCTCGTACCGGCGCGCCCTCCAGCCGGTCGACTCCGCGGACGACGGCGTGATGGCCCTCGGTGCGGATGTCCGCACCCATCCGGTTCAGCTCGTCGACGAACATGAATCGGCTCTCGAACACGTTCTCGGTGATGATGCTGGTCCCCTCCGCCGTGGCCAGGACGGCCATGATCGGGGGCTGCAGGTCGGTCGGGAATCCCGGGTAGGGCAACGTGACCAGGTCGACGGAACGGGGGCGGTCCTCCATCGAGACCCGAACGCCGGCTTCCTCCACGGACACCCGGGCCCCCGCCTCGTCCAGCTTGGCCAGGACGAGGTCGAGGTGATCCGCCCGGGCTCCCCGAAGTACGACGTCGCCGCGGGTGGCGCAGGCGGCGACGGCGAACGTGGCCGCCTCGATCCGGTCGGGGATGACCGTGTGGGCGACCGGACCGAAACGATCCGTCCCCTCGATCTCGATCGTCGGGGTGCCCACGCCGTCGACCCGGGCTCCCATGGCCACCAGGAACGCGGCCAGGTCCTGGATCTCCGGCTCGCGGGCGGCGTTCTCGATCACCGTGGTCCCCCTGGCCGCCACGGCCGCCATGAGCAGGTTCTCGGTGGCGCCGACGCTCGGAAAGTCCAGCGAGACCACGGCGCCCCGCAGCCCTTCTCCGGCCTCTCCGACCAGGTATCCGTGGTCGTAGGAGAACTCGACGCCCATCCGCTGAAGCCCCCTGATGTGGAGGTCGATCTTGCGACGGCCGATGTTGCATCCGCCGGGCATGGCCACCCGGGCCCGACCCCCTCGGGCCAGGAGCGGACCGAGGACCAGGATCGAGGCCCGCATCCGACGGACCAGCTCGTAGGGGGTCTCCATCCCCAGGGGGCCGGACGGGTCGATCTCCACCTCGTGATCCCTTCGGGTTACCTCGGCGCCCAGCCGCTCCAGCACCTCGGCCATCGTTCGGCAGTCGGCGATGTCGGGGATGTTGCGCAGCACGGTCCGGCCCTCCGACAGGAGCGAGGCGGCCATGAGCTTCAGGGCGGAGTTCTTGGCCCCGCCGATCGAGAGCTCGCCGCGGAGGCGGCGGCCCCCGGTGACCAGCAGTCTGTCCACGCGGGGATTCTACGCGGGGCTTGCGCCGGGAACCCCGAGGTCAGTAAGGGACCTTCATAGGAGGAAAGGCGGATTTCGGGCGGCCTCAGCGCCTCCGCCTGGACCGCTTCACCTCGAACGTGTTCGCGTTCCGCTTCTCCTTGAACTCCCTCTCGACGTTGCCGGCGCCGTCGATGGCTCGGGAGTAGGCGGTGTAGTTCCTGATCCTCGTTCCCACGCTGGACTTGAGCTGCTTCAGCCGGACCCTCCAGAGCTGGCCAGTGGCGTCGTAGGTGGCGCCTAGCCACTCCCGGTTTTGGCAGTCCTTCCTCTGCCACCCGCCCTTGGTCAGCCACATGCAGTCGCCGTTCTCGAGGTTGCGGCGGAGGGCGAATTGTGTCCCGGTCACTCCCGATCCCTGGGGGTTGTCGTGCGAGAAGACGTGCACTTCGCGGATCCGGTAGTCGCCCTTCCTGTACCGCCACTTGTGGCGAGGGTGGTGGATCCGGCTCGTCGGTGGCACGTTCTCCTCGTTGTCCTGGATGGTCACGACCTTCGAGCTCGGCGACGCCCCCTGGAGGTCGATCTGGACGGTCTCGTCCCCCTCGCTGAGCTTGTCGTTCACCACCGAGAGGGCGATCAGCTCGACCCGATCACCCCCCGGGAACACCAGCGGGTTGGGGGAAGCAACCGTGAAATCATCGTTCGGGGTCGCGCCGGCACCGGGTCCGGCCCCGACCGTGTACGAGACCGTCGCGCCGATCGCCGGCCCGGCCAGCCAGACCGGGACGACCAGCGTGCCGTAGCTCTCACTCTGGAAGTACGGAAGGTCATCGAACCCGACCCGAGACGAGCCATCGCCATCGACCACCACGAACGAGGCGTTCGAGGGGGGGTCGAGGGATCCCCCCAGTGGGTTGCTGAGACCGACTGTGAAGGACTCGGCCACCGCCTCCACGCCATCGCCCAGGATCGTGAACGGGACCGTCTGCTCCTTGGGGCACCCGGTTTCGCAGACGTTCGGCGTCCTCCCGGGGGGCATCGAGTAGTCGACTCCCTCGACGGCGGAACCGGCGCTGTCCGAGTACTCGGCGCTCACGACCACCGCCTGGCCGCACGCGAGGCCAGTGAACCGGACCTTGAACGAGCCACTCGATTGGTCGTCCGCGCCGTAGAACACCGGCGGCGTGGCATCGGCCGGGAACGGACCGAGGGACATGGCCGGGTAGATATCCTCGCACGCCGCGCTTGCCGGAACCTCGGCCACAGGAGGCAGAAACAACCCGACCATCGTGCCCAACAGGAGCGTGATCGACCGGTTCATGCTCCCGGCACTCTATCAACCTTCGTCCGAAACGGTCGAATCGACCTCCGTGACCTCATTCGGGGGATGGGGACCATGCCCACCTCGCCCGCCATAGGGCGACGAGCGTCCCGGACAACGGATTTGACTCTCTGGGGCCCTTTTTATAGATTTCCGCTTGCCTCTCAGGGGAGGGGCGGCTCATCTTGGCGGGAGGAGGTGGTGCCAGGAGGGTTCGTTCGGGCGCGTTTCGGCGCGTCCTTTTTTTGGGCACCCCTCAGTTCGTCTTCATCGGAGGTGAAGAGTGAGGAAACCGATTCGATTGGTTGTGTTGCTCATGTCGGCGTTGGCGCTGGCGAGCACGTCGCTTTCCGCGAGTGCCACCCATAACGCCGACGAGCACAGCGCCAACATGTCGTTCCTGTTCAGCTCCCCGAACGGCCGTGACCAGGTGAACTCGGATCAGGCCTTCTGGGGCAAGTACGCGTACCAGGGTGACTACGGAGGGTTCCGGATCTTCGACATCTCCGACCCGGCCGCCCCCTCCTTGGTCGGAAACATGGCTTGTCTGGGGGCCCAGAACGACATCAACGTGTTCGACCGGGACGGGAACGGACTGGCGGACATCGCCTTCACTTCCGTCGACCGGACCATGACGGGTCCCAACTGTGGGGCAACCAACACGGCGGCCCACGATGACCCGAACGGTTGGGAGGGACTCCGGATCTTCGACGTCTCCAACCCGGCCAGCCCCACCCAGATCGGTTCGGTGTATCTGGACTGTGGGTCTCACACCAACACGCTGTGGCCGGACCCGTTCAACAACCGGGTGCTTCTGTACAACTCCTCGTACCCGCTCCGTCCGGGCCCGACCTGTGGTCCGATCAGGGGCCCGGCGGCCGGCAGGGATCCTCTCCATGGCGTGATCCAGGTCGTCGAGGTGAAGTGGAGCGCCGGCAACCCCCTCAACAACAACCGGGTGACGGCCGCGGAGATCGCCGAGCCGAAGATCAACTACCCCGGCGACCCGGACAACAAGTTCACCCCGTCCGAGCACGGCCTCGGTCCCGCCACCGACCCCACGCTGATCCAGGGGATGCGGGCGTGCCACGACATCTCGGTGTTCGTCCCGCTTCGCCTGGCCGCCGCGGCCTGCGCCGAGCAGGCCCAGCTGTGGCGGGTCCGCCCCAACGGGATCCCCGACACGGAGAACCCGATCTGGGTCTACGACGACACGAACGACGAAACCGGCACAACGGGGGACCCGACCGATACGGGCGTGGTGGTGGACTTCTGGCACTCCTCCACGTTCTCCTGGGACGGAGAGATCGTCCATTTCGAGGACGAATCGTTCAGCAGCGGGTCGTGTCCGCCGGAGACCCCGGCAGCCGGCGAGACCGCCACGCAGGCGGGCGACACCGGTCGCATGTTCTTCTTCGATAGAAGCGGATCGCTGCTGAGCTCGTACATGGCTCCCAAGCCGTGGGAGACGGAGTACTGCTCGGCCCACCTCGGGAACGTCGTTCCGGCGACCGACAAGTACCTGTTGGTATTCGGGTGGTACATGGGCGGTATGGACGTGATCGACTTCACGAACCCCGCCAGCCCGACGGAGGTTGCCTACTACGACGCCGCAGGAGGAACGCCGCCCAGCCCGGCCGGCGTGAACGGGTTCGACAACTGGACGGCATACTGGTACGAGGGACCCTCCCTTCCCGGAAGCAGCCTGACCATCTACGGCACCGATGGCGTCCACGATCCCGTGGACGACGACGGAGGGGCACGCGGGTTCCTGTCCATGAGGGCGGATGTGGCTGCCAACGAGCTCAACGTCAGGCATCTCAACCCGCAGACACAGGAATTCGTCCTCGGACCCGGCGGGGTGATCCGGTGCAAGGGCAGGGTCGCCACGCTCGTCGGCACGAACGGCAAGGACACCATCGTCGGCACCAATGGGAACGATGTGATCGCCTCCCTTGGCGGGAACGATATTGTCAGGGCGAAGAAGGGCAACGATCGCATCTGCCTCGGCAAGGGCCGCGACACAGGGAAGGGCAGTGGCGGTAAGGACCGGATCCTGGGTCAGCAGAAGAACGACAGGCTGTCCGGCGGTCCGAGCAACGACAGGCTGAACGGTGGATCCGGAAGGGACCGTTGCAACGGCGGTCCCGGGACGGACAGGGCCAGGGCCTGCGAGAGGGAGACGGCCATCCCGTAAGGCCAGCCTTCCCTTCAGTCAGGAGAGCCGCCCTTCGGGGCGGCTCTCCTCCTTCCCCCGAAGCTCGGCGCCCGGGCAGGGAGTATGCACGGATGGATCTTCCGGGACAAGATGTACGGTTCCGGAAGAAAAGGCGCGAGCGTCCGGACTTGCGAAAGGTGGCACCTTGCACAATGATTGGGCTCTTCGAAGACCGCAGGGCGCGGTCGCCTCGCCCGAGGGGGTGATGCCGCAGGACCGGAAGGCTCGTTCGCCCGCTCGATCGCACGCACGCCGCAACAAGAGTCGCGGAATCCAAGGAGGGATAATGCGGAAGCGATATCTCGCGGTCCTCGTGACCTTCGCCCTGTCGATGAGCGTCACGGGAAGCGCCCAAGCGCAGACTCACCTGGGGCCGGTCGCGCATAACGTGAGCCTCGTCGGCGAGCTCGACCTCACGACCGAGCAGCAGGATGGCATCGCCGACGTCGGGTACTTCAAGGGCTTCGCCTATCTCGCCGCCCGAGACTCCGACCCTGCGGACTGCCCGACAGCCGGCGGGGTGCACGTGGTGGACGTGCGGGATCCCGCGAACCCCGTGAAGATCGGGTTCATCCCCTCACTCCGGGGTGAGTTCCCCGGAGAGGGCGTCCACGTGATGGAAGTCCATACGCCCTCTTTCGACGGGGACATCCTGCTCACCAACAACGAGGCATGTTCCTCGGCGACGCCGACCGTGCTGGGGATGTCGATCTGGGACGTCACGGACCCGTTCAACCCTGTCAAGCTGAACCAGTTCGGTGACGCCGACCCCCCGCCAGCCCTGTTCAGCACGGGCACCTACCACAGCATCCACAGCGTCCAGGGCTTCACCCAGGGGAACAAGGCGTACGCAGTGATGATCGACAACGAGGAGGGGTCCGGTGCCCCGTTCAAGGACGTCGACATCGTCGACATCACCAACCCGGCGGCGCCGGTCATCGTCTCGGAGGTCGGTCTGGACGACTGGCCGGGTGCCCAGGCTCCCCTGGCGAATGGAGACACCGTCTTCCACCACGACGTTCAGTTCAAGCGGATCGGAGGGAACGACTTCCTGGCCGTGTCCTACTGGGATGCGGGACAGGTCCTCCTGAACGTCGACAACCCGGCCAACCCGGTGTTCGTCGGTGACTCGAACTACTTGAGCCCCGACCCAGAGACCGGGTTCGAGATCTCGGAGGGGAACAGCCACCAGTCCTATTGGAGCAGCAACAGCAGGTTCCTCATCTCGACGGACGAGGACTTCGCCCCGTTCCGGACGCTCTTCGAGATCACCACGGGGACGAACGCCGGCGCCTTCGGTGCCGGGGAGTTCGGTTGGACCCCTCCGATCACCAACGAGCCGGATGAGATGATCAACGGCCCCACGGTGTTCGGAGGCCGGGGCTGCTTCGCGGCCGGCCCCAACGCCGGCCCAGACGCCGCCGGCGACCCCCAGCCGCCGCCAGCCAGCGCCATCCTCGCGGATCCCGGGGAGGAGAAGACGGTGGTCTTCTCCCGCGGCGGCTGCTTCTTCTCCACGAAGGTGGCCGCGGGCCAGGACCTCGGCTACGACGCGGTGATCGTCGGCCAGAGCCACGGGGGAACGCGGAACGGCATCCTGGCCGACGGGTTCTTCTGTGGAGGCCAGGGGCACGACTACGACGAGCAGATCCCGGCCATCTGCACCGGGCACAGGGCCATGCACCTGCTGTTCAACGATCCGCCGGAGTACACCGGTCCGGAGGGCACCGACATCCCGGTAGGTACGCCCGGGGAGCGGTACCAGGCCACTGGCGCGTTCGATGGTTGGGGGTACGTGAACCTGCACGACGCCACGAACCCCAACCTCCCCATCGTCGACACCTACGCCATCCCCGAGGCCCTGGACCCGGACTTGGCCACGGGGGCCGGCACCCTTTCCGTCCACGAGGTCAAGACCGACCCTCGGGACGAGAACCTGGCGTACTTCTCCTACTACGACGCGGGATTCAGGGTCGCTCGGTTCAACAGGAAGGGGCTCACCGAGGTGGGCGCGTTCATCGACGAGGGTGGCTCCCACTACTGGGGGGTGTTCCCGATCGGGAATGAGACTGTCGGCCACGGTTACTCCCCGCCCATCAGCGGCGATAACCCACTGGTGTTGCTGAGCCACATCGACTTCGGCCTGCACATCGTCCAGTACACGGGCTAGGACGAATCGAGCTGGAGTCGTCGGCAAGCGAAGGGCCCCCGGGGAACGCCCGGGGGCCCTTCCCATCCGCCCGAATCCCCGTGGAGCCGATCCGCGTATACCGACCGGGAGACCAGATTTGCGTAGGGAAATGGGCCCGGTCTAGACTTCTGGCCGCTCCACGGGGCTGTTCCCCGACGGACACGGCGGCAGAGCCAGTGAGGAGGTGATGCGCCGAGCCCGAAACGTGGCCCATGGGACGAACCGGGTAGTCGGAGCTCAAGCTCCGCGCCCATCCCGATTCTTCTTACGGAGGTGATCCGATGCAACGGTTGCTACGGGTGGTGCTCCCGAGCGTCTTCGCGCTCGGGCTGGCCACCTGGGCGTTCCCCGTGAGCGCTCAGACCGGGGACAGCTCTTTCAAGATGTCGGAGGACTTCACGTCACCGAACCAGGCGACGAACTCCGACCTGGCGTTCTGGGGGGACTACGCGTTCGTCGGCTACTACACCGGCGGCGCTGGGTTCCCGCCCGGCACCGGGCCTCGCGGCGGCGTGCGGATCTTCGACATCTCGGATCCGGCCAGCCCCAGCCTGGTACGCGACTTCGCGTGCGACGGCGCACAGAACGACCCCATCCTGTGGGACCGCAACGGCAACGGGGTGCCCGACCTGCTCCTGCTGGCGGTCGACACCACGATGGCCAGTCCGAACTGCGGGGCGGCACGCGTGGCCGGTGGCACCCCCACCGGCTGGGAGGGCGTCCGCGTCTTCACGATGAGCGACGACCCGGCGAATCCGTTCCAGACGATCACGCCGGTGGACATGCAGTACGCCGACTGCGGCGCGCACACCATCACCGCATGGACCGGGTTCGCGGAGGACGCCACGAACCCGCGCCTGATCGTCTATATCTCGTCGTACCCGCTGGGAGCGGGACCGACCTGCGGTGACACGGAGTTCGCGAACACCGCCAACCCGTACGACGAGGATCCGCCTACCGGGCCGCTGCACGGCGTGATCCAGGTCCTCTCGGTGCCGCTCAACAACCCGGCGGCCACGACGGAGATCGCCTCGCCGCGGATCACCTATCCGGGCGATCCCGACGGCAGGATGGAGTGGGGCGAGAAGGGTCTCCCCAGCCCGCCCTTCGAACCGGCCGCGGTCGCCTGCCACGACATCGTGGTCCACATGGAGCACAACCTCGCCGGCGCGGCGTGCGCCGAGCAGGGCCAGGTGTGGGAGATCGATCCCAACACGGGGATCCCGGACACGCTGAACCCAGTATCGGTCGGTGACGACGAGGTCAGCTCGGGCGGCACGGGTCAGTTCCCCGGGGCCATCGACTTCTTCCACTCGGTGATGTTCGACAACGAGGGTGAGGTCGTGAACTGGGTCGATGAGTCATTCGGCACGGGCTGCCCGACCATGACCACCTATCAGCCCCGGCCTTGGAACCCCGCGGGCGGGACCCACAAGACCGGCAGGATGTTCTTCTCCGACCTGGAGGGGAACTTCCTGAGCGAGTTCCACGTTGGCGACCTGCGGCCTGACACATCGCCCGGGGAGTACTGCTCCGCCCACATGGGCATGCAGGTCATGAACATCCAAAGGGACCTCCTGGTGAACGCCTGGTACTCGGGAGGGGTCGACGTGATCGACTTCACCAAGGCGGACAGGCTGAAGGAGGTCGCGCACTACGACCCGGATCGGATCTCGGGCACGTGGTCCGCGTACCCCTACCTGGGTCCGCGGTACTCCACCGGCCCCGGCATCCCGGTGTACGCCTCGGACGGGGTGCTCAATAACGGGCTCGCGCAGGGGATGGTGGTGTACCGGACCCTGATCCAGAAACCGGGTCAGGCACAGCTGGTGGATCACCTCAACCCGCAGACGATGGACTAGCGCGGGTCGTACTCGGCACGACGGAACCGGCCCCCGGGGCAACCCGGGGGCCGTTCTCTTCCATCCGTCGGCCGGCGAAGCGCTGTGCTCGGTCGATTTGCGAGCCGGTGTCGCGGCCGTCTACACTTCGGTCCTCCGGGCTTCCCCCTGTGGGAGCGGCGACGAACCGCAAGAGGAGGTGATGCGCCGAGCCCATACCCTGAGCCCACCCGGTGACCGGAGCAGACGGCCCCGGCGCCATCCCTCTCTCACCATGGAGGTGACGGTATGCGTAGGTTGGTCAGATTCATCCTTCCGAGCATCTTCTTGCTCGGTCTGTCGACGTGGGCCTTCCCGGCCAGCGCCACACACGTCCCGGACCAGAGCTTCAAGATGTCCGAGGAATTCACGTCCCCGAACCAGGCGACCAACTCGGACCTGGCGTTCTGGGGGGATTACGCGTTCGTCGGCTATTACACCGGCGACACCGGGTCCCCCCCGGGCAGCGGGTCCCGTGGGGGCGTGCGGATCTTCGACATCTCCGACCCCGCCTCGCCCCAGCTGGTCAAGAACTTCGCCTGTGACGGCACCCAGAACGACCCGATCCTGTGGGACCGGAACGGGAACGGAGTCCCCGACCTGTTGCTGCTGGCGGTGGACCGGACCATGACCAGCCCGGAGTGCGGCGCCCCCCGGTCGGCGAACCACGGGGACCCCACCGGCTGGGAGGGGATCCGGATCATCGAGATGAGCGACGACCCGGCCAACCCGTTCGCCACGATGACGCAAGTCAAGGCCTTGTACCAGGACTGCGGGTCGCACACCATCACCCTGTGGCAGGGCAAGGCGGACCAGGGCGAGCTGATCGTGTACTCGTCCTCCTATCCCCTCCGAGCGGGGCCGACGTGCGGTGACACCGAGTTCGCCAACCTGGCGAACCCGTACGACACCGACCCGGGGAGCCCGGCGAACCCGCTCCACGGCGTGATCCAGGTGAATCGGGTCCCGCTGAGCAACCCGGCTGCGGCAACCGAGATCGCCCAGCCGGAGATCTCCTACCCCGGCGATCCGGATGGCCGGATCGAGTGGTGCGAGCGGGGATTCGACTTCGGCTTCTGCACACCGGGCGCGTTCGAGCCCGGTGCCGTGGCGTGCCACGACATCGTTGTGCACATGGAACACAATCTGGCCGGAGCCGCCTGCGCCGAGCAGGGCCAGGTGTGGGAGATCGATGAGAACGGCATCCCCGACACCGCCAACCCGGTCTCGATCGGCGACGACGAGCTCACGTCGGGTGGCACGGGCCAGTTCCCAGGAGCGGTCGACTTCTTCCACTCGGTGATGTTCGATAACGAGGGCGAGGTCGTGAACTGGGTCGACGAGTCCTTCGGCGCAGGATGCCCCACGAGAACGAACTATCAGCCACGGCCCTGGAACCCCGCGGGTGGAACCCACAAGACCGGTCGGATGTTCTTCTCCGACATGGAGGGGAACTTCCTCAGCGAGTTCCACGTCGGGGACCTGCGGCCCGACCCAGGGGCGACCGAGTACTGCTCGG
>DASQTB010000012.1:0-20776 GCA_035642095.1 Actinomycetota bacterium
TGATGGCCGGATCGGCCACGGCGGCGAAGGGTCTCCGACCGGGCATCCGGATGGTGGGAGTGGAGCCGGAGCGGGGTGACGACACCCGCCGGTCCCTCGAGGCCGGCCGGCGGATCCGTATCGACCCTCCCCGTACGATCGCCGACGGGCTCCAGGCCCACATCCCCGGCGAGCTCACCTTCGAGCTGAACCGACGGCTGGTTGACGAGATCGTAACGGTGACCGACGACCAGATCCTGGAGGCGATGCGGTTCCTGTTCGAGCGGATGAAGCTGGTCGTCGAGCCAAGCGGAGCCGTGGGGGTTGCTGCGCTGATGGCCCGCCGGATACCCCGGGTGGAGGACGTGGGTGTCATCCTCTCCGGTGGCAACATCAGCGCGAAACGCTTCGCGGGCCTGATCTCCTCCGTTCCATCGAGCGGATCGCTGCCCGCGCCCCCACCCGCGCGGTAGGCTGGAGGCTCCGGCGACCCGAGGAGGCACCGATGGGCGGCAGGTTCGGACGGGTCCTCACCGCGATGGTCACCCCGTTCACGGAGGACCTCTCCCTGGACGTGGACCGGGCCCAGGAGGTGGCTCGGTGGCTGGTCGAGCGGGGCAGCGATGGGTTGGTCGTGGCCGGGTCGACGGGAGAGGCGGCCACCCTCACCGACGACGAGAAGGTGACGCTGTGGCGGGCCGTGGCCGAGGCGGTTCAGGGCAAAGCCTCGGTGATCGCCGGCAGCGGGACCTACGACACCGCTCACTCGATCCATCTCACCGAGGAGGCCGAGAAGGCCGGGGTCGACGGCATCCTGGCCGTGACGCCGTACTACAACAAGCCGCCCCAGCGGGGCCTGGTCGAGCACTTCTCGAGGATCGCCGGCGTCACCGGACTGCCGGTGCTCCTGTACAACATCCCGGGGCGGACGGCGCTGCGGATCGAGCACGACACGCTGCTTCGCCTGGCCGAGGTGGACAACATCGTCGGGGTGAAGGACTCGACCGCCGACTTCGACGCGATCTCACGCCTCATCAGCGAGGCGCCGAGCGGGTTCGAGGTGTACTCGGGGGACGACTGGGCCACGTTCGGCTACTGCTGTCTCGGGGCGGTGGGGGTGATCTCCGTGGCCTCCCATGTCGTCGGCGACCGGATGAACCGGATGGTCGAGCTGGTGGAGCAGGGCGACCTCGGCTCGGCTCGGAAGATCCATGAGGAGCTGCTCCCGATCTACCGGGCCCTGTTCATCGTCAGCAACCCGATCCCGGTCAAGGCCGCCATGGGACTGGCCGGTCAGCCGGTGGGCGCGCCCCGGCTCCCACTGGTCCCGGCCACCGAGGACGAGATCGGCCGGGTGAAGGCGGCCATGGAGGACGTCGGGGCGCTCTAGCGTGGCCGAGATCGACTCCCCCCTGGCCGCGCGGTTCGCCCGCGAGCGGATCGCCTGGCTGACCACGGTCCGGGCCGACGGGCAGCCGCAGTCGGTCCCCGTCTGGTTCGTGTGGGAGGACGGGTCGTTCCTGATCTACAGTCAGCGCGGCAAACCGAAGCTCCGCAACATCGAGGGCAATCCTAAGGTCTCGGTGCACCTCCGGGGAACCGATACGGGGGACGACGTCGTCACCATCGAGGCTACGGCGACGCCGGCCTCCGATACACCGGCCGCCGATCGGGTCGAGCACTACATCCGAAAGTACAGCGGCCTGATCGATCACTACGGGTGGACGCCGGCCTCATTCGCGGAGGACTACTCGGAGCCGATCCGCCTCGCCCCGACCACGGTGCGGACCTGGTAGACGGTTCGACGTCGCCTTGATGGGTAGATCGTCGTTCAGGAGGTGGCGAACTATGGCGACGGCGCGTCAACGGCAGACGGCCAAGCGGAACATCAAGAAGGCCCAGCGCGCGGCGCGGAAGAAGCGGACCATCGCCAATCTGCCCAAGGCGACCAGGACGGATCTGAGCCGGCAGGCGGCGAGGTCGCGGAAGCGGGGCGGGCAGCCGGGGCGGACCCTTGAGGACCGGACCCGTCAGGACCTGTACCAGGTGGCCAAGCGGAAGGGCATCGCCGGGCGATCCCGGATGGGGAAGTGGGACCTGATCCAGGCGATCCGCCGGGCCGGGTAGACAGGATCCAACCGAACCGGGAGGATGGGTGACCTGATGGAACCCATCCTCCTTTCGTCGTCCGACTACAAGGTCCTGGACGAGGACGACTTCGGCGTCGACGGCTTGGTGGCCCACGAATGGATCGGGCCGTTCGTCGAGGTTCAGGCCAGCGGCCCGTTGATCATGGTGCACGATGGCGTGTTCGACCCGAGGAAGGGCATCGGCCATCATCCCCACCGCTACAACGAGCGCCTGTTCTACATCCTGGAGGGCGCCGTCGATCACGACGATGCCCTGAACGGCATCACCGGACACATGGGAACCGGCGATCTCGGCCGGCTGACGGAAGGAGCCCGGGGGATGCTCCATCAGGAATGGAACAACACCGACGGACGGGCACGGGCCTTCATCCTGGTCTATGAAACCGACCCGATCCCGCCGCTGGCCTCGTTCGGCGCCCTCCGGGACGAGGAGGCGCCGAGGTACCAGAGCGCCCCGGGCGTGGGAACAAAGGAGATCGTCGGTCCGACGGCCCGGTTCCCGCTGGGTGGCGACGTTCGACTGTTCACCGACGACTCCCTGGAGCGGGGCGCCGAGCTTGAGCTGGATCTCGGGGAAGGAGAGGGAGGGTTGGTCTTTCCTCTGGAAGGCGAGATCTCCCTGGACGGCCATACGCTCCGGCCGGAGTCGATGGCCGTGCTCCCGCCCCAGGCCGACCGGCGATCGACCAAGCTCACCGCGTCGGGCGACGCCCGCCTGCTCCGAGTCGTCCACGGCCCCGGCCAAGGCGTGGTCGTTCGGTCGGCCCGTTGAAGCTGCGTCCCGGCGCGTCGATGGCGCCCACCCCTATGGACGTGCGAGCATGGGCGACCAGCCCGAATCGAAGGGAGGAAGGATTATGACCGCACGCAAGGTCCGCACGCTGCTTGGCGCGGTTGGCGTCGCCGCGGCGATCATGGCCACCGCCGTTCCGGCCGCGGCCGCTCCGCCCACCCACCAGCAGTTCACCTTCTCCGGGGCGGTGACCGATCAGGGTCAGGCCTGTGGCGATCCGCTGAGCTGGGAGTTCACCGGCGACGCGACGGTGACCCGCTTCTTCGACGGCGAAGGGACCCTGGTCCGGATCTCCGTCCTCGTTCAGGAATCCGGGACGGTGACCAACCTGGCCACCGGCGAGGTGGTCGAGCTCCCCCGGACCGCGTTCACCGAGCGGGTCCTGTTCGTGGAGGACGGGTCGATCATCATCGAGGACGTCGGGCTGTCGGTCCGGGTCACCGGTCCGGAGGACTTCCTGCTCGACGTGGGGCGGTTCGTGGTGCGCCTCGATCCCGACGAGCTCCTGCAGTCCAGCGGGCAGCACCCCATCCGGGAGATCAACCCCTTCTCGGTGAGCGACCCCGCGCTCCTCGGGGCGTTCTGCGACCTCTTCGACTGAGGCTCTGCGGACGACGGACGGAGGAGGGCTCTCGGCCCGACGGCCGAGAGCTCTTCACCGCAGGGTGAGTTCGGCGTGATCAACCTCTTCAGCGACACCCAAACGCGACCCACGCCCGAGATGCGGCGGTTCATGGCGGACGCGGACGTCGGCGACGAGCAGCGGGGCGAGGATCCCACGGTCAACCTGTTGCAGGAGATGGTGGCCGAATTGCTCGGCAAGGAGGCCGCTCTCTTCCTGCCGTCCGGAACGATGTGCAACGAGATCTCCTTCGCGGCGTGGTGCCGGCCTGGCGACGAGATCCTCATGGCCGCCACGGCCCACCCGCTCAACTTCGAGGGAGGGGGCCCGGCTGCCCTCGTCGGCGCGGTCATCACCCCGCTTCCCGGTCGCCGCGGGATGTTCACCGGGGAGCGGGTCGAGTCGGCGATCCGTCCCCCGGACCGCTATTTCCCCCGAACCCGGGTCCTGTCGATCGAGCAGACGACCAACCTCGGCGGGGGAGCGTGCTGGCCGCTCGAGGATATCGAATCCATCTGCTCGCTGGCCCACGGCCGCGGCCTGGTCGCTCATCTGGACGGCGCTCGCCTGCTCAACGCCGTGGTGGCCTCGGGGGTTGCGGCCTCGAGCTACGCGCAGCACTTCGACTCGGCCTGGATCGATCTGAGCAAGGGTCTGGGGGCGCCGGTCGGCGCGGTGCTCGCCGGTTCGGCCGACTTCGTCGAGGAAGCGTGGCGCTTCAAGCAGCGGTGGGGAGGGGCAATGCGACAGGCCGGGATCATCGCCGCCGGAGGCGTCTACGCGCTGCGCCATCACGTGGATCGTTTGAACGAGGATCACGCCAACGCGGCGCTCCTGGCCCGGGGCCTGGCCGAGGTGCCCGGCATCGAACTGGACCCCGACAGCGTCGACACCAACATCGTGATCTTCGACGTGGCCGGCTCCGGCATGATGGCGGTCGAGTTCATCGCTCGGATGAAGGACGAGCACGACGTCATGTTCAGCCCGCTCCTGGGGGCCACGTCGGTCAGAGCCGTGACGCATCTCGACGTGACCGGAGCGGAGGTCGAGGCGGCCGTGGCGGCGGTCCGCCGGCTTTTGGTCCGATGACCGTGAGGGACTGAGGGAAGGACGGGGGAAGGTCAAGGTCGCCGGGGCGACCCGCGGAGGGAGGGAAACGGCATGGGGACCGAACGGATGGCGGGGATCCCGGGTTTCGGGATCGATCGGGTGGCGGCTGCCGCGGGGCGGGACCCGGAGGTCCTTCGTCTGGAGAACCTCGACACCGACGTCCCTCCTCACGAGGACGCGCTCGGGGCCACCCGCCGGGCCGTCGGTGAGATCGCGGCCAACAGTTGGCTGCCGTTCACGGGGAAGGAGGAGCTCCGGCGGGCCGTGGCCGACCAGGTCGAGGCCCGGTCGGGAGTGGCCTTCGACCCGGACAGCCAGGTCGTCATCACCTGTGGAGACGGCGACGCCATGGTGGACGCCCTGTTCGTGGCGACCGATCCGGGCGACGAGGTCATCCTCACCGACCCGACGTACGCGGGGATGGTCAATCGGGTCCGCATCGTCGGCGCCGTCCCCCGCTTCGTTCCGCTGGATCCTCGGGATGTCGAATGGCGTCTGGATACCGGCGCCCTGGCGGCCGCCGTGGGGGACCGAACCCGGGCGATCTTCGTAGCCAACCCGGGGATGCCCACCGGGAACCACCTGAACGATGAGGAGTGGGAGGCGCTCGCCTCGATCTGTCGGGACCGGGACGTATGGCTCATCTACCTCGCCTGGATGGAGCGGATCCTCTTCGACCGGCGACCGTACCGACACCCGGCCTCCCTGCCGGGCATGGCCGGGCGGGTCATCCACGTGGGATCGGTCACCATGGAGCAGCGGATGATCGGCTGGAGGATCGGGTGGGTCGTCTGTCCGCCGGAGCTGGGCGACGACGCGGCCCGGGCGCACATCTACAACGGGCTGACGGCCGGGGGCATCGCCCAGGCTGGAGCGGTGGCCGCCCTTCAGGCGCCGCCGGAGGACCTGGCCGGGGCGGTGGCTGAGTGGGAGCGGCGCCGGGACGCCATGCTCGAGCAGCTGGAGGGATTCCCGGTCGTTCGGCCTGCCGGCGGCTGGTCGATGCTCATGGACGCCGAGGCCACGGGGCGCACGGCACCGGATCTGTCCCTGGCGCTGGTGGAGCGTAAGGTGGCCGCCACCCCGATGACGGCCTGGGGCGACCGGATATCGCCTCGGTACATCCGGTTCGTGTACAGCAACGAGCCGGTTGACCGCCTGTCCCAGCTCGGGCAGCGACTCCGGGCGGCCCTGGAGACGTCGGTGGAATGACGACCCGGCGGGTGATCGTGGACCACGTGCTGTTCGTGGTGAGCGACCTGGAGGCGAGTCGAAGGTTCTATACGGCGCCACTGGCCCCGATGGGGTTGTCAGAACTGCACGTCAAGAGGGCGGCGTCCACTACGGAGCCGACGAGTTGGACGACTTCGCCATCTACGGGGGATCGCCGGCAACGACGGCGGCGCACGTCGCGTTCGATGCGCCGAACCGAAGCTCTGTCGACGCGTTCTTCCGGGCTGCGATCGCCGGCGGAGGGCGGGAGAAGGGGCCGCCCGGAGTCTGGACGCACTACTCCGAGCGGTACCATGCCGCGTTCGTCTACGACCCGGACGGGAACAACGTCGAAGCCGTCTTCCACAGCGCCGAGCCGATCACCGACGCTCCGAGGACAAGGCGTCCCGTGAGCGTCCTTGACCTGGCATCTCGCGGCGTCGAGGGCCACCACGTCCTGCCTAGAATGCCGGTGTGCCCAGGACCTTCACCCGCGATGAGCTCGCCGCCGAGGGCGGGGTCGCTCCGGATCGCATCGACTGGCTGATCAGGATCGGGATCCTCAAGGTCCGTGAGCCGGGGCCCTTCCGATTCGGCGACGTCTTCCGGGTCAAGCTGGTCGCGGCCCTCCTGGAGGGCGGATTCACCTCTGAGCAGGTCGAGTGGGCCGTCTCCGAATGGCACCTGAACCTCGATCGCGTCGACGAGTACCAGGTGGTGGAGCCGGGTCCTCCGTCCGGGCGAACCTTCGCTCAGTTCATGGCCACCGCCGGTCCGAGAGCGTCCCTCCTGCCCGCCGTCTACACGGCCCTGGGCCTGCCCGAGCCCGACCCTTCCCAACCGATCCCGACCGATGAGGAGGACCGACTCCAGCGCTTCCTCGAGGGGTGGGGCCCCGCCCAGAGCGACGAAACCCTCGTTCGGGCGGCCCGGCTGATCGCCGAGGGGACTCGGATGGTGACCCTGGGATGGGGTGATCTGCTCGATGAGCAGGTGGCCGGCCCGGTCCGGGAGCGTCTCTACCGCGGAGAGATCGGAACGTTTCCCGACGAGGTGAGGGAGACCTTCAGCACGGTGCTCCGCCTCCAGCCTCGGATGATGGAGTGGCTCATCCAGCGGTTCAACGAGCAGCGAAGCGTGGCCCGGATCGTGGAGGGGTTCGAGGAGTTCTTCGCTTCCCGGGGGCTGGCTCCCCCGCCGCCGACGGCCCCTCCGGCCGTGGTCTTCGTCGACCTGTCGGGGTACACCCGACTGACGGAGGAGCGCGGCGACGAGGTGGCCGTTTGGTTCGCGTCGATCCTCCAGCGAGAGGCGGAGGCCGCGGCGGTGGCGAACGATGGGCGCTTGGTGAAGCTTCTGGGCGACGGGGCCATGCTCCGGTTCCCAGACGCCGACCGGGGCCTGGAGGCCGCCCTGGCCTTGGTCCGGGCCCTGACCGTCGATGGCACCCTCCGCGCCCATGCTGGGGTGCACGCCGGCCCGGTGATCGAGCGGGATCTCGATCTGTTCGGGCGAACCGTCAACCTGGCGTCCCGAATCGCCGAGGTGGCCGGGCCGGGGGAGGTGCTGGTCACCGAGGCCGTGAGGAAGGCGGTCGACCGCCCGGAGGTGCGGTTCGAGCGGACCGACGGGGCGGTCCTGCACGGGATCACCGAGCCGACGCCGTTGTTCCGCGCCGTGGTCGACCACGATCTCTGAGCGGCAAAGTCCCACAGGCTGGGCCCGGATTCGCGGATCTGCGCCGGGCGACGTATCCTCGGGTGGCCCACACCCACAGGAGGGATGCCCTATGGCGCGTCTGATCCGTCTCGCCACCTCACTGCTCATCCTCGCTTTGGTCCCGGCCGGCCCCGCGGCCGCTCAGACACCCCTCGGTGAACCCAGGGACATCGCCGTTTCGCTGGTTGCCGACGGCCTCACCGCGCCGGTCGCCTTGGTTGAGCCTCCGGACGGCAGCGGGCGGTTGTTCGTGGTCGACCAGGTCGGCTTGATCCGGGTGATCGACGCCGACGGCTCGCTGAGGCCAGCTCCGTTTCTCGACCTCCGGAGCCGCATCGTCCCCCTCATGTCGGCTTTCGACGAGCGCGGCTTGCTCGGGCTTGCCTTCCACCCAAACTATGCCTCGAACGGGCGATTCTTCGTCTATTACAGCGCCCCGCTACGGCCAGGCGCCCCAGCCGGTTTCGACCACACCAGTCACATCTCCGAGTTCCGCGTCTCCGCGGATCCGAATCGAGCGGACCCCGCCTCGGAGCGGGTCATCCTGCAGGTCGACAAGCCGCAGTTCAACCACAATGGAGGGACGGTGCTGTTCGGCCCGGATGGCGACCTCTACATCTCCCTCGGCGACGGGGGCGGCGCCGATGACGTCGGCCTCGGTCATGTGGAGGACTGGTACGCGGCCAATGCCGGCGGCAATGGCCAGGACATCCAGCAGAACCTGCTCGGCAACATCCTCCGTATCGACGTCGACGCCGGGTCTCCGTACGCCATCCCACAGGACAATCCGTTCACGGCCACGCCTGGATGCTCGGACGGGTGCGACGAGATCTTCGCCTACGGGCTCCGGAACCCCTACCGCATGTCGTTCGACATGGGTGGCAGCCACCAGCTATTCGTGGGCGATGCCGGTCAGGAACTGTGGGAGGAAGTCAGCATCGTCACGAGGGGTGGCAACTATGGGTGGAACGTGAAGGAAGGCACCCACTGCTTCAGCACCGCCAACCCCGACGAATCCCCGGCGGAGTGCCCGGATGAGGTCCAGTCTGGCATTCGGGCGGGGGACCCGCTGATCGACCCGGTCATCGAGTACGCCAACCACCATCAGCCGGGAGGCCTGGGGGCCGTGGTCGTGGGCGGTCACGTGTACCGGGGGAGCGCGCTTCCGCAGCTCGCCGGGCGGTACGTGTTCGGAGACTGGAGCACGGAGTTCGAGGAACCGGACGGGACCCTGTTCGTGGCCAGTCCCCGGAGGCGGGGGCTGTGGCTGATGCAAGAGTTGCGGGTGGCGAACCGCCCCTCCGGACGGATCGACCACTACGTGCTGGGCTTCGGCCAGGACCTCTCGGGCGAGGTCTACGTCCTGGTGACCGAGAACACCGGTCCCACAGGAGCCACCGGGAAGATCTTCGAGCTCGTGCGACCGAGCGGCTAGCGGGAAACCGGTCGCGAGGGGGCTGAGTTCCGGGCGGAGCAGCCAGCGGCGTTCATCCTTCGGCTCCCAGGGCCGCTTCGATCTGGTCGAGGTGCTCGGCGCGGTGGTCAGCGCGAAAGGGATTCAGCGGGCTGTGGGCATCGTTGGGGTACATGCGGTCGGGCGCGAGGGAGGCGACACGCCGGTCGGTGTCTTCAGCCAGGCGCAATGCGAGCTGAGCCGCTTCACGTGGGGCGATGGCGTGGATCAGGGGGCGCGTGGCGTCGTTGATCCAGTCCACATCTTCCGGCTCGGCGTCGGAGGGTGAGAACGGCACGCCGCGCTCCAGCTTGTCGGCCAGCACCAGGGCGCGCGCGTCCCAGAAGGCGATGTGACCCAGGACGCCGGCCACCGTCCAGTATTCGTTCACCGAGCTGCGCAGCTCGTCCTCACCCAGGCGCGCGACCAAAGCGCGCAAGCGCTCGCGCTCGCCATCGTTCTGGTCAACGTAGGAACGATCCCGGGACATCCTCACCTCCCCATCTGTCGTCCGGTCGGTGCGAACGATCGGGCGATAGGCCGCCTATCCCGAGCATGATAGGCAGCCGCCTATGGGTTGGGCCTTTATCACCGCCAGCCGACGGCGACGACCTCGACTGCCCCGGAGATACCTTTGAGCGACACGGTCCGGGGCTCGGAGAGGTCGAACGACGTTTCGGCGGTCTGGGCGGTGTCTCGGCTGACCAGGATCTCCTCGCCCTCGGCCAGGGCCCCGATCCTGGCGGCGGCGTGGACGCCCACCCCGCTCCAGTTCGTCCCTTCCTTCGTGGCCTCGGCTTCGTGAAGCCCGATCCGCACCCGAGGCGAGAATCCGTGCTCCCGGCGGTGCTCCGCTAGGGACCGTTGGATGGCCACCGCGCAGTCGATCCCCTCCGAGGCGCTGTCGAAGGCCACGAAGAACCCATCACCGGTCGTCTGGATCACCTCGCCGCGGTGCTCGCCCACGAGCCGAGCCAGCGTCTGATTGTGCCACCGGACCAGGTGTCCCCACGCCTCGTCCCCGATGGCCTCCACCAGGTCAGTCGACTTCACGATGTCGGTGAACATGAACACCCTCCGGGCGCGGGACGCCTCCGCCGAGCGGGTCACCCTGGCCTCCCTGAGCAGGCGGGTCACCTGCTGAAGGTCGATCTTGGCGCCGAGCCGCTCGAGGATCGACCGCGCCGTCCGAAGCTCCAGCAGAGCTCCGTCCTCGTTCCCGGCCGCTCGGTGGGCCGTGGCCAGACCGACTCGGGCCCGAGCGACCTCGTACGGCGCATCGAGCTCCTTCCAGAGCCGAACCGCTGCCTGGTAGCTCCGGCGCGCCGAGGCGGGGTCACCCTCGGCGAATTGGATCGACCCCCGCGCCGCCGCGCCGGTGCCTCGAAGCGCCTTGGTCCCGAACGTCTGCGCGATGTCGTCGAGCTCCGTCGCCGCCCACCGGGCCCGGTCCAGGTCTCCGGCGGCGATGGCGATCTCCACCTGCGCTGCCAGGCGCGGAGCCCGGCGTAGTGAGGTGTTGGGCGGTAGCTCCTGGGAGGGGGAATCCATCGGATCGTCGAGGGCTTCCCGGATCGAGCGGGCCGCGGACTGCGTGTTCCCCTGGAGGAGGCGAAGCATGGCCAGGCCCGGCTGCGGGTCCCACCCGAGCTCGTGCGCTTCGAGGAAGGCCTCCTCCGCGCCGGCCAGGTCGCCGAGCCGCAACCGGATCTGGCCGATCTCGTACGTGGGCCACCCCAGCTCGCCTCTGGCATAAGTGCGCATCTCCTCGCGAGCCCGGCGCGCTTCTCCCTCGGCTTCTCGGCACGCCCCCCGGAGCCGAAGCAGTTCGGCCCGATGAACCCGACATCGGCCGTGGAAACTACCCACGGCGTGCCGGTCGCACCACCCTCGCATCGCCTCAGTCCATTCTGCTGCCCGCTCGTAGTCGGCGAGGGCCTGCCAGCAACACACGGACACGCAGTACACGAGGCCGCCGACCATGGGGTTGAGCTCGCCGGCGGTCGCCACGGTGACCACCTCGTCGAGGATGGCCGATCCCTCCTCCAGGTGGCCGAGGTAGATCAGGGTGCGACCCTCGGCCAGCCGGGCCAGCGCCTTGGTCTGTGCGTCGTCGAATCGCGTGGCGATGTCGAGGGCTCGCCGGGCCCAGTCGAGGGCCTCCTCCGGAGCCCCGGAGTTGAGTGAGGCGAAAGACCGGATCATGGCGACCTCCCCGTGGATCGCCCTCTCCGGCTCCCCTTCCAGGAGCTGGTCGACCCGGCGCAACCAGCTCCGAAGCGGGA
Source organism: Actinomycetota bacterium (assembly GCA_035642095.1). Lineage (GTDB taxonomy): Bacteria > Actinomycetota > UBA4738 > UBA4738 > CALAEC01 > DASQTB01. The sequence goes on from DASQTB010000012.1 coordinate 11,324, forward strand.
CCGGGAGCCCCGCGTCGGTCAGGAAGAAGGCTACCCGGACCGCTGAGCCGGCGGCCGCCAAGGAATCGCCGGACTTCACGTTGGCGGCGTGGACGCGCTCCCAGGCGTCGACGGCAACCTCGGGGTGGCCGGCCAGGTAGGCCGCATCGGCCAGCAAGGGGAGCGCGTCGGTTTGGAGAGCCTCAGCTCGATCGGCCTCGGAGAACAGCTCGTAGGCCTCGTCCCAGGCCTGTCGAGCCATGGCCTCGCCCGCGCGGGCGACGATGGGATCCGGCACCGCCTCGGCCACCTGCCTCCTCCCTCGAGCAGTTCTGCCGCCATTCTCGTGCAGCGCGGAGCGTGGCGCGACGCAACAGAGCCACGGCCCAGGTAGTACCGGCGAGCCGTTGCCTCTGCAATCGAACGACGAGCCTGCGCTGGAGATGCGTCCGTGTGTGAGCCATCCGGTACATGAGATGCTCCCTGCCACCCGGTCAGTTCGAGCCCAGGTACGTCCCCTGCATAGTCAACGTGATGTAGGTCGCTCGGCTGCGCTGATGTGGGTTTAACGGCCCACTTGACCTGTGCCGGCACTCGGCGTACCGATGGCATCGGAGACCGGGGGTGCCCGCCCGGAAGTTCCTCGTTTGGCGCACTCGTGCGTGCGCGCTGCCATCCGGGGTGCCGGGGGAAAACGAGGAACCGCTAAGGCCTGGTCGATATGTGGCCGACGAGAGGTGTGGGCCACGAAGGGCCACGTGGAGGGCCTCAGATGAGTCACCCATTCGAGCACGAACCCCGGCCTACCCCCGCCGGTGTGCTCTCCGTCGGTAAGATCCTTCTGGCCGACGGCGACCCAGATCTGCTCCTGACTTTGGCGGGAACCCTCCGGGCCGAAGGGCATGAGGTGGTCACCGTGCGCACCGGAGAGGACGCCATCCGGGTGGCCCACGAGCAGCTCCCCTGGCTCTTGATCCTGGGCGTGGGGACGCCCGGGATCAGCGGGTACGAGGTGTGCCGCCGGCTCCGAGCCGACTGGCGGTTCGCGGACCTGCGCATCATCATGCTCACCTCCGCATCTCTGGCCACCCAGCGGGCTCTTGGCCTGGCCGCGGGGGCCGACGACTTCGTTCGCAAGCCGTTCGACCCCCGCGAGCTCGCCGCCAGGGTCCAGCTCACCCTTGGGCGGGCCCAAGGGATACGATCCTCATCTCCGCTGACCGGCCTCCCGGGCAACGTGCTTATCGAGCAGGAGCTCCAGCGGAGGGTCCAAGCCGGGCAGGAGACGGCTCTCCTGTACGTGGACCTGGACAACTTCAAAGCCTACAACGATCACTACGGGTTCCTGCGCGGAGACGAGGTCATCCGAGCCTTGGCCGGCGTGCTGCGGAGCGTCGCGGACCAGCACCCGGGGACGTTTCTCGGCCACGTCGGCGGAGACGACTTCGTCGTCCTGGCCCGCCCCCACGGAGCGGAGAGCGTAGCCCGGGAGATCATCGCCGGGTTCGAGGCCAGGGTGCTCGCCCTCTACGACCCGGACGAGGCAGCGCGCGGCTGGATCGACCTCACAGATCGCCGGGGACGGAGGCGCCGCTACGCCCTCCTGAGCGTATCGATCGGGGTGGCCACGAACGTCGGCCGGCCCCTCGATGACCATCGCCGTCTCGTCGACCTCGCGACGGAGATGAAGCAAAACGCCAAATCGCGAGAAGGAAGCGCGGTGGCCGTTGACAGGCGGAGCGGACGGAGACTCGGCCCGCTGCCGGGGCGCGTGCCCGATGGATCGGCAAACGGCCCTCCGGGGGGCCCCGCCCGAAAGCTCCAGGCCACGATCGGGTTCGCCTCAGCCACACCTCGCCGCTCTCCCTTCAACGACGGGGTCAGCCGCAGGACGGGCCGTGGGCGGGCGAGAGGTCGCCGCAGCCTGGGTCGGCGGGTTGTCATGTATTCGGCAGCTGCCCTCGTAGCCCTGGCCCTCGTCGGAGGGCCGGCCACGATGGTCATGGCCGAGAATGCCCAGCCCGGGCAGCTCCTTTATCCACTGAAGCTGCGAATCGAAGAGGCTCGGCTCATGCTCGAGCCGAGTCGGGAGAAGGACCTGGCCCTCCGGTTGGAGTTCGCGGCACGGCGCGTAACGGAGCTCCAGCTCGTCATGGCAACCGGGAGCCAGCGGTCGCTCGTGGCTACCGTCACGGCCAACCTGAGCGAGCACACGAAGGTGGCGGTCGATACCGCGACCGACCTGGTGGCTGAGCATCCGGGGACGGGGGCCATGGTCCTTCATGTGCAGGCTGTCCTGGGGAACAACACACAGGTACTTGAGGCCCTGGTCGCCGCCGCGTGCCAAGGGGTCGGCGGTCCCCCGGCGCCTCCGGCGGCCGCCTGCGATGGGCTGCAGCGAGCGCTGGGGAACTCGAGCAAGGCCTTGGAGAGGACCGTGGAGCTCCGGGGATCGGGCGGGGCCCCACTGGGGGAGCCCCCGATCGAGCCTTCCGGGAAGGACCCCCGCCAGCGCGACGAGGAGTCGGGAGGCCACGCGGGGGCCACGCAGCAGCCGCCGGACGTCGCGCAAGAGACCGGTCAGGATAAGGCGGAGGAGAAGGTCGATCCTGCGCCGGCAGAGGAGCCTACCGACCAGGCGAGCCAGCCTCCGGCGGAAGACGCGCAGGAAGGTAATGACAAGCCGCCCGGGCACAAACCCTCACCGCCCGCTCCGCCGGCCGAGCAGGGTCCGCCATCGGGGAACGGGAAGGGACCACCCGAGACCCCACCCGGCCACTCCGAGTAAGGCAACAACGATCCGACTGGGATCCGGAGGCTCTTCGGGCTCGACGCACCCTGTCGACCTCCTCGGGCTCTGGGCGAGGATGCGGGGTTTTGCCAGGGTTGCCGTCCCATCCTAGGATTCACCACACGGGCTTGGTGACTCGAGGAAGGAGGCCGACATGGACAAGGTCGTGCACTTCGAGATTCCCGTGGACGACGCCGCTCGGGCGCGAGCGTTCTACGGCGCCGTCTTCGAATGGGGTCTCCAGCCGATGGAGGGGTACGACTACACGGTTGCGCTCACGACTCCCGTCGACGAGAACACGCAGATACCGACGGAGCCGGGCGCGATCAACGGCGGCCTGACGCCGCGCGACTCGGAGACGCCCACGCCGAGGATCGTCATCCAGGTCGATTCGATCGATGAGTCGCTGAAGAAGGTTGAGGCCGAGGGCGGGAGGACCGTGTCGCCGAGGGCCGAGATGGCCGGCATGGGGGCGTACGCCTACTTCAAGGACACCGAGGGCAACCTGATCGGCCTGTGGGAGACCCTCTGAGCCAGACTTGCTGCGTGCCCGGGGGGAGGAGGCGGCCTTCCGGTCGCCTCCTCCGCGTGCTTCCGTTCTGCCAGCGCCCGGTCAGGGACTGACGATGGCGGGGCACGTCGCCCCAACGCAGGTGATCCGCCCCTGGATCGAAGGGCTGATGGGCGTGTTGGCGGTGATGTGGTCGGCCAACACCTGGTCCATCAGGTCCCGGGTGTGCGCACGCCCGGCGACGTTGGGGTACCCATCGCCGCCCGCCGCCATGAAGTCGTTGATGGCGAGCGTGTAGGACGACCCCGCCGTCAGGTCGACCGCCGGTCCGGTGCAGCTCCCGTCCCCCGCCTGCCGCACGGCGCCAATCACCCTGCTCCCAGCCGGTGCGGTGACGTTGTAGCTGAAGCAGAGTCCGGACACCTGCGGGAACCGCCCGTCGGCCGCCGGCATGCGGCTCACGCCGTTCTCCAAGAACGCCTTCAGCTCGGCCCCGTTCACGGTGACGGTGGAGACGACGTTCTGGAACGGCAGAACCCCGAGAACCGAGCCGCGGGTGATCGGGAACGGCGGGGGCGTGACGTCCGGCGGGCAGAACCCCGCTGAGCCCGCCGCCGGGCAGGTGAGCGCGGCCCGCAGGCCCCCGGAGTTCGTGACGGCGAACTCGGTCCCATACGCGGTCCGCATGGCGTCGGTGGTCACGTTCCCAACCCTCGACTCGCACAGCCGGCCGTCGGCGCGACCGCACGCGTCCGAACGCAGCACCTCCACCGTCGATTCACCGATCACCGTGCCGAGGATCGGGGCGAGTTCGGCGGTCAGCTGGTCGATCCGGGCCTGGATGGCGGCGTCGGGGGTCACCCCGATCGTCCACGGCTTGTGGAAGTCGGCCGTCTTGTAGACGACCCGCCCCTGGGTCGGGTCGATCACCAGGCGGACCCGGGTGAACCGCACCCCCTTGCTGAGGTTCTCCACCAGGAGCGTGCCGTTCGGCCTCGTGTCGAGAACCTGCTGGTTCGTGTGATCCCCGATGACCGCGTCGACCCCGGTGACCGCGTCGGCGAGGTCGACGACCGGGCCCGCGGGGTCACTGAGCGTCCCCGAGGTCGCCCCCAGGTGCCCGATCGCCACCACGGCGGCCATCCCCCTCTGATTCCGGAGCTGAGCGGCCCGCTCGTTCACCGCCGCGATCGGATCCGTGACCTCGAAGGGCCCCAGCGAGCCGGGCTTCGTCAGCTCGGGGATGTCCGGGTTGGAGAACCCGATGAACCCGATCCTCAACCCCGGACCGAGGCTGAACTCCCTCGATTTCGACCATTCCTCGGGGGTGTCTCCCGTCGCCTGGTGGAGGATGTTCGCCGAGACATACTTGAAGTCCGCGAGTGGGATCAGCTCCTGGCGGAGGTACTGCTCGCCGCGGTCGAAGTTGTGATTGCCCAGCCCGTCCAGGTCGAAGCCCATCATGTTCATGAGCTCGATGGTGGGCTTGTCGCCGAAGAAGCTGGAGATCGGCGGGGTCGCCCCGACGGCGTCGCCCGCGGTCAGCGTCACCGTCAGGTCCTTGGCCTCTGCCCGGTAGGCGTCGAACCACGGCTTGAGGAAGGCCGCCCCCCCGATGGGGAACGTCGGACCGACGCTATCGGCGGCCTCCACCAGCGGCGTGAGCTGACCGTGGTAGTCGCTGATGTCGAGGATCGTGACCTCTTTCAGCGACGAGGCGCCTTCCAGCATCTGGTAGAGGACCTTGCCCCGCGCGTTCTGGGGGCCGGGGATCCCCATGAGGAAGGAGATCGTGGGTGCGACGTCGATGGCCCGGACGTCCACCGACCCGCCATCCATGATCCCCGGTCCCGCGGCGAGGAAGGCCGCCCGCATGTTCACGTTCGTGGCCAGGTTCTTCATCGCCGGCAGGTACCCGTGCTGCCCGAAGAACTGGGAGAAGGCGACCTCCACGCCGGGTGTGGCCGCGTCCGACTGGTACGGCGGGCGCAGGGCCACGACCACATCGCCGCTCCGATTCGGGTGCAAGGCGTCGGTGCCGTCGACGTCGCGGAGCTCCTCCTTGAGGAACACCTCGTCGACGACCTCAGCGTCCGGATCCGCGGGGTCCGCCAGGCTCTCGAAGGCCTCGACGGCGGCGTCGCGCACCATGGCCGCCGTGACCCCGGAGGGCAGCGTGGGGTTCACGTAGATCTGGATCGTCCCGCCAGCCCAGCACGCCTTGGCCAGGTCGGTGGCGGCCGCCCCGCAGTTGCTGGTGGCCGTCTCGCCGCTGGCGTGGAGCCGATGGGTGGTCCCGCCCACGGTGATCTGCTTGTTCCACAGCACCCGTCGAGCGTTCACCGCCATCCACTGTGGTGCGAAGCCGTGGTCCGACATGGCGAAGGCCGCCGCGTCCTCGCCCACCAGCTGGCGGGCCAGCCCCAGGGTGTCGTCCGCCTCTTCGTACGCGGCTCGGATGTAGCCCTCCCGCTCATCGATCCGCCCGTCCGGGACGTCGTCGTTGGTCACGTCATCGAAGTACGGGTTCGGATCCCCGTCGATGTCGGTCGGCGTGATGAGGGCCAGGAACTGGTGGCTGAACTCGTCCGTCACCGGGTTCCCGACCTGCAAGAGGTCGGGCTCGACGCCCAGCCCGGGCAGCGTCCCCCCGTCGATCGTGGGCACGGGCGCCGTGCCGACGATGTACCGGAGGTACGCCCAGTGGGCGTCCTTCCACTTCAGGCCCTGCTCGACGTAGGTGTCCTCGTCGACGATCCCCGCCTCGAGCGGCGCGAAGTCAGCAGCCACGGAGGTGGGGAACCGCTCGTTCAGCGTGTCCTCGAAAGCGCGGGAGCCCGCGGGGCCCAGTTCGTTGTACGTGGCGTTGGCCCGGGCCAGCGAGGTGAAGTACACCCGGACCTTCGACAGGTCCGGCTCCAGCTCGATGACCTTGCTCAGGAAACCGGCCACCCGCCCGTTCCCGAAGCCGGCATCCATCAGGACCTTGGCGTCACCCCACTCGTTCGCGCCCAGGTCGTAGAGGGCCTTGGTGCCGTCCTTCCCATCCCGCCGGAGCACGAACATCGCGCTGTCGTAGTTGGTCGTCTCGTCGTCCGTGGAGTCGTACAGGTAGACGTCGACGCGGTCCTCGCTCAGCGAGGTGTTCCCGGTGTCGAACGTGAGCTCCATGGCCGGGCTGAACGAGAGGGGGACGTTCGTCCACCCCGTGGCCGGGTCCAGCGCGTCGATCCCGCTCTCCCCCGAGGCTCCCAGCCGCTGGTATTCCACGCCGAACGCGTTCGCGCCGGCCGGCTGCCCCGGCAGGTCGAAGTTCAGCGCCACGCCGCGGCGCCCGAAGAAGCTGCGGAAGTCGACGACCGGTCCCTGGAGGGGCGGGTTGTAGCTGCGCGCCGCGACCCACTCCATCGACACGACGGTCTTTCCCGCCCGCTCGGCGGCCTGGGCGATCGTGTCGGCCTGGAGGATCCCACTGTCGGCGAAACCGGTGCGGCCGGTGAACGTCGCCCCGGTGCGGTGAAATGTGTTGTTGGTGGATCCGTGCTCCGCGGGCCACGTCCCCGTGGCGATGGTCGCCCAACCCACCCCGGTGTTCGGGGGGAAGGCCTGAAGCATCCCATCGTTCGACACCTGGACGCCGTCGTCCAGGAGGCCGTCGAACGTGTCGAGGTCCTCCCGGAACCCCTGGACCAGGTCCTGCCGCATCCCGTCCGCGGAGAACAGGATCACCTGGTCCGCGTGGGGCAGCGGCGCGGCCTCCGCGGCGGGGATGCTCAGCTGGAGCATCGACCCCAGCAAGGCAAGCACAAGCGCGAGCGAAGTGCGCGAGCGTCCGGTCACGAAAGAGCCCTCCCTCCGACCCGGTGACGGCACCCCAAACGCCGTCGGAGGTGTCCTTCCTATCGGAGTTGCGGAGGTCGGTCAAATCCGGCACGAGGGTCGGAAGAGCGGGCGTGGCGGTGGGGCACCGGCGGCTCGGCGGAAGGTGGTTAGGGCCGAGATCGCCCAACCCGAGCGCGGGACGGGGTACGGTCGACCCGATCGTGATGGTTCGGTCGGCGGCCGCGATGGCGGCCATCGGCTTCGTGCTGGTGGCCGGGTTCCAGGCTGCCCTGGCGCTGGGCGCTCCCTGGGGGAGGGCGGCCTGGGGCGGGGCCCACGAGAGACTGCCCAGTGCACTCCGGATCGCAAGCGCGTTCGCCGCAGCCTTGTGGGTCGTCGCCTCGCTGGTCGTGCTGGCCCGTGCTCGCTTCGACTGGTCGCCGATCCCCTTCGGCGTGGCGACGTGGGGAACCTGGGTGCTATTCGGCATGCTGGTGCTGGGCACGGTCATGAACCTCGCATCGCGGAGCCGGCTGGAACGGCTGATCCAGACCCCGGTCGCCGCCGTGCTGGCGCTCCTCTGCCTGCTCGTCGCCCTCGCTTGATCGGCTGAGGCCCTTGCGAAGAGGATGTGGAGCCGGGTCGGTCGGGTACCGGCTGGTGATCGATACCTTACGGACCCGGCGCCGACTCCAGGCTCCGCCGGCCGATCAGCACAAACGAAATAGGTGGCCGGGTGTGACCACCCGGGCACAGAAAGGAACCAGAGATGATGCTGAAGGACAAGGTTGCGCTGATCTACGGAGCCGGAGGCGCGATCGGCAGCGCTATCGCGCGCGCCTTTGCGTCTGAGGGGGCCAATCTCTTTCTCACCGGACGTCACCTAACAGCCGTCGAGGTTGTTGCCAAGGACGTCGTTTCCACCGGGGGAGCCGCCGAGGCGGCGGAGGTCGACGCTCTCGACGAGCAGGCTGTGGACAAGCATCTACAGTCCGTGATCGACAAGGCGGGCCGCGTCGACATCTCCTTCAACGCGATCGGCATCCCGAATCCGAAGATTCGGAGGCCCCTGGTCGAGCTGGATGTCGAGCAGTTCTCCCTGCCGATCGCGACCTACACCAGGTCGTACTTTCTGACCGCGCGCCTGGCCGCCCAGCGGATGGTTGCGAATCGATCGGGGGTGATCATGACCGTCACTTCAACCCCTTCGCGGACAGGCGTCCCATTGGTGGGAGGCGGTGGCCCGGCGATGGCGGCCGTGGAGGCACTCACCCGAGGTCTATCGGCCGAGCTCGCACCTCAGGGTATACGCGTGGTCGGCTTGCGACCGCAGGGCATCCCAGAAACAGGCAGGATCAAGGAAAGCTTCGAGCTTTACGCCAAGGCATCGGGAATGACCTGGGAACAGTTCCACGAGTTGCTCGCAGGCAGGACCCACACTCGACGGCTTTCGACGCTCGCGGAGATGGCTAACGTGGCGGTCTTCATCGCTTCCGATAAGGCGAGCGGGATGACGGGAACTACGGTCAATTTGACCATGGGCAGCCTGGATGACTAGTGGCTAAGCGACGGCGTTGCTAAGAGGACGAGGCCCACACGCAGTGGGTCACGAACGCAGGTCAGCATGTCTCCCGTCACCGGGGTTACCCGTCCATACTCTTTTGCTCTCGCGCTGGCTCGCCTTCGCGCATGCGATACTCCTGTGTTCTAAGGATGACGGAAGTCGATACCTGCCCACCGTCCCGAGGGGGAGGCTCGCATGGCCGGCCATGGAACACTCAGGGCTCCAGAGCCCATCGTGTACATCGACCATTCCGATATCCGTAAGGGTTCGCTCGAAGAGCTCAAAGCGGGGGTCCAACGGCTCGTTGACTTCATTGACGCCCGCGAACCTCAACTGATCACGTACGGCTTCTACGTAGACCAAGAAGCAGCGAAGATGACGGTCGTGGCGGTCCATCCCGATTCGGCATCGCTGGAGCTCCACATGGACGTCGGCGCCGCGGAATTCCGCAAGCTGGCGCACCTGCTTACGCTCACTGGGATCGAATGCTACGGCCGGCCGAGCGAGAGGGCGCTTGAGCAGCTGCGGCACAAGACGTCCACGTTGGGTGACGGCGGGACCGTTGTTTCCATCGGACGATTCGCGGGGTTCACGCATCTCGCATCCGCACGACCTGAGTGAGCGTGACCTCTCGAAGCGCTCTTCCCCAACCGGGCTGGCGTGATGACCCGCAAATGGCTCGACTCCTCCGCTGGCGTGGGAGGAGGCTCGGGGCCAGTTGCAGGCTTCGAACTACTGCTGGGGTTGTCAAGTCTCGCGCCGCGGCCGTCCTCATGCAGGAGCGAT
>DASQTB010000013.1:0-3489 GCA_035642095.1 Actinomycetota bacterium
CTGATCATCGGGGTCCCCCCCGCGTATCCGATCAAGCCGATCGAGGGCTGGCGGGTGTCGTGCTTCCTGACGCCCCCATCCGCCGTTCGATACACGTGGCCCGAGGACCTCAAGGCCGAGGTCGAGGAGGAGGTCGGTGACTACATCTTCGACATCCCCAACTTCCGTCAGCAGGGCACCGAGTTCGTTCTCCGCCAGGCGCACGAGATGACCAAGCGGCGGTTCCGGGTGGCCAGGCGGTTCGTGGTCAGCAAGCCCTGGGACTTCTTCATGATGGTGGAGATGGGGCTCGACCGACTCCATCACGTGTTCTGGCAATACTGCGACCCCGAGCACCCGAAGTACGAGCCGGGCAACCCGTTCGAGTCGGCCTTCGAGGACTACTACCGGATGGTCGATGCGGAGATCGGCTCGCTGCTGGAGGCGCTCCCCCGCGACGTCGTCACGATCCTGATGTCCGACCACGGCGCCCAGGCCATGTCCGGCGGAGTCTGCTTCAACGACTGGCTGATCTCGGAGGGATACCTCACGCTCACCGACCGGCTCGACGGCCCGACCCCGATCGCCAAGGCACCGATCGACTGGGCGAAGACGACCGCGTGGGGGGACGGCGGATACTACGGGCGACTGTTCCTGAACGTTCGAGGCCGGGAGCCCGAGGGCACCATCGACCCGGCCGACTACGACACGGTCCGCGACGAGATAGCCGGCAAGCTCGAGACGATGAACGGTCCCGATGGGGCGCGGTTGGCAAACCGGGTGATCAAGCCCCAGGACGCGTATCCGGAGGTGCGCGGGGTGGCCCCCGACCTCCTGGTGTACTTCGCCGACCTGGGGTGGCGGTCGGTGGGCACCGTGAACATGGAGGGCGGCGAGGTGTTCACGTACGAGAACGACTCCGGCCCCGACGGGGCGAACCACGACGTCAACGGGGTGTTCGTGCTTCGCGGCCTCGACGGACAGCCGACGGGACGAACGGATGGGTTGAACCTGATCGACGTCGGTCCCACGCTGATGAAGCTGTACGGCCTCCCCGAGCCCGAGGGCGTCCAGGGCAGGAGCCTCTTGTGACGGACACATCCGCCTGGATCACCACCTCGAAGAACTTCGGTCCGGCGCCGTCCGACGGCGGGTTCACGGTCTGGTTCACCGGGCTGTCGGGCTCCGGGAAGTCGACCCTGGCCGAGCTGCTGGTCGAGGTCCTGGAGCGGCGAGGGCGCCGGTACGAGCTCCTGGACGGTGACGTGGTCCGGACCCACCTGTCCAAGGGCCTGGGGTTCTCGAAGGAGGATCGTGACACGAACATCCTCCGCATCGGGTGGGTGGCCGAGCGGCTGACCTATCACGGCGCGACGGTCGTGGTGTCGGCGATCTCGCCGTACCGAGACGTCCGCGATGCGGTCCGCCGACGGATCCCTCGCTTCGTCGAGGTCTTCGTGTCCTGTCCGGTCGAGATATGTGCCCAACGCGATGTCAAGGGCCTGTACGAGAAGGCGTTCCGGGGCGAGATCAGCGGGTTCACCGGCGTCGACGACCCGTACGAGCCGCCGGAGCGTCCCGAGGTCGTGGTGGAGACCGATCGGATGAGCCCCGAGGACTGCCTCGAGGCGATCGTGTCGACCCTCGACCGGCTGGGCTATCTCGAGCCCCCGGCGGGCCCCTAGGCGGAGCCGCCGGCGAGATCGGCGAAGACGATCAGCCGCCGGGCCGCGGAGAACTTCGGGGTGCACGTGGTCAGCACCAGCGACGGCTGTCGGCTCGGCCGGAGCACGTTCGCCGCGGTGGGGAGGACCTCCCGGGTCTGGGTGACCCGGTAGTCATACGTTCCCAGCTCCGTGATCAGCCTGATCTCGTCTCCCGCTCGAACCTTGTCCAGATCCCAGAACGGTGCCCCGTACGTCGTGCGATGGCCGGCGATCCCCACCCGACCCTTTCGATCCCACGGGTCCTCGGTGTCGGCGTAGTGGCCCGGTCCCGACTTGAGGTCGACCACGTCGGTGCCCTCGACGACCACCTCATCGATGTCGATGGACGGGATCTGGAGGATGGCGTACGCCCGCCCGGGGAGGATGGTGGGCTCGGCGGGATTCGGTCGCGGGTCTCGCTCGGCGATCCTGGCCTCGAGCTGGCGGCGGAGGCCCTCCTGCTGCCGGGCCGTGTAGAACCCCGTTCCCCACAGGAGCCAGACGATGTACGCGGCCAAGATGAACGCCGCGGTGAGACAGGTCTTGCCGATGAAGCGCAGGACGCGTCCCCGTCTGCCGCCGGCTCGCTCCGCACCCTGTACGGTCTCGACCGGCGTTGCGGTGGAGGCCACGACACCAGGATACCGCCGTTGAATCGGGCCTCGGCCGATGGTACCGTGAGCGAGGTGGGACGCCTCACGGTGTAGCGGGACGCCTGGCCGCCGTTGGCCGGGCGTCTTGTGCTATCCGGGGCTCGGAGCGAGCAGGCGAAGGAGCGCGGCGTGGAGATCGAGATCGGCATCGGCAAGATGGCCAGGCGGGGCTACGGGTTCGACGAGGTGGCCATCGTCCCCTCCCGGCGGACCCGTGACCCGGACGACGTCGACATCTCCTGGGAAGTCGACGCGTGGAGGTTCGAGCTGCCGCTGATGGCCTCGGCCATGGACGCGGTGGTGTCACCGGCCGCGGCCGTCGAGATCGGAGGCCTGGGCGGATTGGCGGTGCTGAACCTGGAAGGTCTCCAGACCCGCTACGAGGATCCTGAGCCCGTGTTCGACGAGATCGCCTCCCTCCCCGACGACAAGGCCACCCGGACGATGCAGGAGCTCTACCGGGAGCCGATCAAGGAGGAACTGATCGGGCGACGGATTCACGAGGTCCGGGAGGGTGGTGTGACGGCGGCCGCCTCCCTCACCCCGCAGCGCGTCCGCACCTTCGCCGACGCGATCCTTCGAGCGGAGCTGGACCTGCTGGTCATCCAGGGGACCGTGGTCTCGGCCGAGCATGTCTCCACCCGGACGGAACCGCTCAACTTGAAGGAGTTCATCGCCCGATTCGACATCCCGGTGATCGTGGGGGGGTGCGCCTCCTATTCGACGTCGCTCCACCTGATGCGAACCGGAGCGGTCGGCGTCCTGGTCGGGGTGGGCCCCGGCGCTGCGTGCACCACCCGTGGCGTCCTCGGCGTGGGGGTCCCTCAGGCCACCGCCATCGCGGACGCCGCTGCGGCTCGGATGCAGCATCTCCACGAAACCGGCCGGTACGTCCAGGTCATCGCCGATGGGGGGATGCGAACCGGCGGCGACGTGGCCAAGGCCATCGCCTGTGGCGCCGACGCCGTGATGATCGGGTCACCCCTGGCCAAGGCGTACGAGGCGCCGGGCCGGGGCTACCACTGGGGCATGGCCACGTTCCATCCCGAGTTGCCCCGCGGGGCCCGGGTGGAGACGAGGCGGATCGGATCCCTTCGGGAGATCCTGGTCGGGCCGGCGCACGAGAACGACGGCACGCTGAACCTGTTCGG
>DASQTB010000014.1:0-3459 GCA_035642095.1 Actinomycetota bacterium
ATCGGGGCGATCCGGGGCGCGGCCCAGCTGATCGCCTACGAGCTGCCGCTCATCCTGGCCGCGGTGGCCGTGGCCATGCTGGCCGGGACGCTCTCCCTGGTGGGGATCGTGGAGGCCCAACGGGAGTACTGGTTCGTCCTCGTCCAGCCGGTCGGTTTTCTGATCTTCCTGGTGGCCTCGCTGGCGGAGCTCTCCCGGACGCCGTTCGACATGCCGATCGCGGACTCGGAGATCATCTTCGGCGCCTTCACCGAGTACACCGGGTTGAAGTTCGCCTTCTTCCTCCTCTCCGAGTACGCCGGGATCGTGGTGCTGTCGGCGATCGCCGCCGTCCTGTTCCTCGGGGGTTACCTTGGGCCGATCCTTCCCGGCTGGATGTGGATGATGGCCAAGATCGGCGGCCTCTCGTTCGTGGTCATCTGGCTGCGGGCGACCTATCCCCGGCTTCGGGAGGACCAGCTCCAGCGGTTCTCCTGGATCGTCCTGATCCCCCTGTCGCTGGTCAACATCCTCGTCACTGGCTTGGTCAAGGTGATGGTGTAGATGGCCATCGAGACGAGCCCCGACCGGACCGGAGACGCGAACGGCGAGGCCCGCCGGGGCGGCTTCCCCGGCGTCGGGCTGGTCAAGGGGCTGATCGTCACCCTGAAGCACCTGCTGTCCCGATCGATCACCCAGGAGTACCCGCACGAGAAGCCGGACCTCCCGCCCCGGACCCGCGGCGTCATCGCCCTCAAGCCCGAGAACTGCACGGTGTGCTGGAAGTGCTCCCGGGAGTGTCCCGACTGGTGCATCTACATCGAGTCGCACAAGGAGACCCACGAGCCGGCCTCCGGAGGCCGAGCCCGGTCGGCCAAGGTCCTCGACCGGTTCGCCATCGACTACGCGCTGTGCATGTACTGCGGGATCTGCGTCGAGGTCTGTCCGTTCGACGCCCTGTTCTGGAGCCCCGAGTTCGAGTACTCCACCTACTCGATTCAGGAGCTGACCCACGAGAAGGAGAAGCTCGACGAGTGGACCTACACCGTGCTTCCGCCGCCGGAACTGGAGGAGGGCGCGGAGCGTGTTGAGGAGGCCGAACCCGCCGAGGCGCACTCCGAGGCGCCAACCTCCGCCACGCCGATCGCCGTACCAGGCGACGAGGCGGCCAGCGCTGCCCCCGCGCCGGAGGGACCCCGCCCCGAAGCCACCGCGGAGGTGGCCCCCCCGGCGGTTCAGGCCGAGAAGGCGCCCGGTGCCCGGGAGGAGCCGGCCCCGGCGGAGCGAACCGCGGGAACACCCTCGCCGGACGAGGCGCCGGGCTCCCAGGCCGGCGCTCGTCCCGGGCCCGCGGAGCACGTCGAGCCGGACCAGGACACGCACGACCGGGTCCTTCAGGAAGAGCTCGACAAGGGCACCGACCGGCGGGTGGCCGAGGGACGAGCCAAGGCGGCGGCGATCCGAGCGGCCCGGCGGCAGGCTCCGGGGAACGGCCGGTGACGGTCCAGGAGTGGGTGTTCCTGCTCCTGGGCCTGGTGGGCACGGGGGCCGCCCTCCGCCTGGTAACGGCGAAGAACGTCGTCCATGCCGCGCTGTACCTGGTGATCACCCTGGCCACGGTGGCCGGCGTGTACCTGATCCTGGCGGCCGAGTTCGTGGCCTGGGTCCAGGTCTTGATCTACGTGGGGGCCATCGTTGTGCTCCTGCTCTTCGGGCTGATGCTCACCCGGGCCCCGATCGGCCGGGAGGCCCTGGACAACCAGCAGCGGGGCTTCGCCGCCATCGTCGCGGTGGGCATCCTGGCCGGGCTGGCGATCCTCCTGTGGGACACCTTCGGACAAGCCCGGATCGACCTGGCCCCCGGCTCCACGCGGGGGATCGGTTCCAGCCTGTTCCGGTCGTACGTCCTGCCCTTCGAGGTGGTCTCGTTCCTGCTGCTGGCGGCCCTGATCGGGGCCATCGTGCTGGCCCGACGCGACGAGGACGTCGTCGAACGGCGGCGAGCCGAGCCGCCCCGCTCGCTCCGTGAACGAGAGGTGGCCCGCCGGTGATCCGGCTCGCTTTCCCCGTGATGTTCTCGGCCGTGCTGTTCGCCATCGGTGTGTACGGCGTCCTGGCCCGAAGGAACGGGATCCTGGTGCTCATGTCGATCGAGCTCATGCTCAACGCGGTGAACGTCAACCTGGTTGCCTTCAGTCAGTTCCTGTCGGGTCAGGCCGCTCCCCTGGCGGGGCAGATCTTCACGCTGTTCGTGATCACGGTCGCGGCCGCGGAGGTCGGGATCGGCCTGGCCATCGTCATCCTGATCTTTCGGAACCGCGAGACGATCAACGTCGACGAGGTGAACCTCCTCAAGTGGTAGGGCTCTCCTCGGCCGCTGCGCGACGCCGCGTAGGCGCGTCGGGGCCCCCGCCGAGTCGAAGCGAGGCGGGGTGGCGCGCCGTCAACAGGCGCCGCGGGTGGAGCGGCGAACTGGCCGAGTGGCAGTCGGATGACTGACAGTGCGTGGCTGATCCCCACCGTTCCGTTCGTCTCGTTCTTCCTGATCCTGTTCTTCGGGAAGCGGACGCCGGGGCGGGGAGCGCCGATCGGCATCCTGGCCGTGGGCGTCTCGTTGGTCATGTCCATCCTGGTGTTCTTCGACTTCGTTGGCCAGGCCGAGCCGGTCGAGCGGTCGATCACCTGGTTCTCCCTCGACTCGTTCCGGGTCGAGCTGGGGATGAGCATCGATGGGCTGACCGCGATGATGTTCATCGTCGTCACGGTGGTCTCGTTCCTGGTCCACGTCTACTCGGCGGGCTACATGGCCCACGAACCCCGATTCACCTGGTATTACGCCGCCCTGTCGCTGTTCACCGGATCGATGCTGAACCTGGTCATCGCCAACAACCTGTTCCAGCTCCTGGTCGGCTGGGAACTGGTCGGGATCTGCTCCTACCTCCTGATCGGTCACTTCTGGGAGGAGAAGGCGAACTCCGATGCTGCCATCAAGGCCTTCATCACCACCAGGACCGGCGATGTTCCGTTCCTGTTCGGCATCTTCGTGGTTGCTGCGGCGGCCGGGACGTCGAACATCGTCGACATCGCCCACGCCGTCGAGGGGGGCCAGCTCTCAGGCTCCGTCCTCACCGTGGGGGCGCTTCTCCTGTTCGGGGGAGCGATCGGCAAGTCGGCTCAGTTCCCCCTTCACGTGTGGCTGCCGGACGCCATGGCCGGGCCGACTCCCGTGTCCGCGCTGATCCATGCGGCGACCATGGTGGTCGCCGGGGTCTACATGATCGGCCGGCTCTTCTTCATCTTCGAGGGATCCGAGCAGGCGCTCTTGGTGGTGGCGATCATCGGTTCGGTCACGATGCTGATCGCGGCGCTGCTGGCCATGGTTCAGGACGACATCAAGCGGGTGCTGGCGTATTCCACGGTGTCGCAGCTCGGTTATATGGTGGCGGCGCTGGGCATCGGCGCCTTCACCGCGGCGTTCTT
>DASQTB010000015.1:0-10582 GCA_035642095.1 Actinomycetota bacterium
CTCCGCGACCCAGACGCTCTCGTAGCCGCCATCCTCGGCCATTCGAGCCAGGTCCGGGATGGCGGGCATCGGCCCGCCGACCACGATCCCCATCTCCGGCACGGCGGGAAGCCTACCGCAGCGATCTCTACGGAGCGGGGCCCATGAGGACGAAGGAGATCGCCCACCCGACCACCAGGATCAGCGTGCCGGCCATGATGACCCACAGGGGGAACTCGGGGAGGGTGCCGGGGTGCGGGTCGGACGGACCCCGCCGGAACGGATTACGGGCGGCCGATCGCAGCTGCATCCACGACGGCATGGCCCACAGGAAGACGAACAGCGACGACAGGATCCATGTGAGGAAGAGTCCGGGCGTGCCTCCCAGGAAGAAGAGGAAGAGCTCGAGCAACAGGGCAACCCCGGCGCCGGCCAGGAGGGAGAAGATGATCACGCTCCACACCGAGCGCCTGAGGGCGACGATCAACGAGATCAGGACGGCCGAGACCAGGGAACCCGCCACCGACGCCAGGTCGAAGCCGTTGCCCGTGACCATGCCGACGACCAGGACCACCCCCAGCGCGAACGGGAACGCGACCAGGAAGTCCCGGGCCCAGCGGGGCCCTCGGTCCGGTCGGTCGGCCAGGATCGGTGCCTCGTCCGGGGCCGACCCGGGTCGCCGGAACGCTGCGAACCAGATGAAGGAGAGGATGATGCCGCCCAGGATCGCCCCGAACGCGTAGCTGCCGAGAGACACGTCCCGACCCCGAACCGTCTGGTAAAGGGCATGCAGCCCGGCCACCAGCGGGATGGCCGCGATCCCGAACAGCAAGCGCCGCACGCTGAATGGGGGAAAGGTTCGATTCCACCAGGCGTCGATCCGGGTTCGCCCGGTGAGGCGGACCTCGGGCGGCCCCTCCGGTGACCCCGGAACGATGAGGGTCACGGATCCGCCCGCGTCTTCCCCAACCCACGGCGGCTCCAGAGGACCTTCCCAGCCACCGCGTTCGGGGCTCCACCGGAGCCACGACCCGTCCCCCCGTTCGGCCCACCAGCGCCCGTCACGCTCCACCTTGCGCACGAGGTTCACAGGGTCAGGGTCGGCGGACCGTGGCCGATCCTTGACGCCCCCGTCGTCGATCGCTAACCGGGGGCGGGAAGCGTGAATCGGATCCTGGTGCCCCCTCCCGGCCGACCCTCCGCAGTGATGCGGCCGCCGTGAGCCTCGACCAGACCTTTGGCGATGGCCAGGCCGAGCCCGGCGCCGCCGGTGTCGGCGGCCTTGACGAAGCGATCGAAGACGGAAGAGAGCATCTCCGGAGAGATCCCCGGTCCGGTGTCGTCCACGATGAACTCGACGGCCCGATCCTCGGCCGCAGGAGCAGCCATCACCCGGACCGACCCTCCCCGGGGCGTGTGACGAACCGCGTTCTGGAGGAGATTCCCCAGGACCTCTCCGATCCGCATCGGGTCGGCGTCGAGGGCCGGGAGCCCCGTCGCCACCTCCGCCCGGAGCGTGACGCCCGCAGCGTCCGCCCTCGGGCCGAAGCTCGCCATGGCGTCGTTCACCACCTCGGTCGGTCCGACGCGCTCCCGGTCCAGGCGCAGGGCGCCGGCCTCGGCAGTGGACAGGGTCCGGAGATCATCCAGGAGCCGAGCCATCACCGTGGTCTCGTCCAGGACCGGTCCCAGGTGCGCTCGGTCGGGCGGATAGAGGCCGTCCAGCACGCCCTCCACGCTTCCCCGAATCACCGACAGCGGGGTCCGGAGCTCGTGCGCGAGGTCCGCCAGGAGGCTCCGTCGCTGCTCGTCGTTGGCACCCAGCTGTTCGGTCATCGCGTTGAACGCTCGGGCCAGGCGACGAACCTCTCGGGTTCCTCGCTCGGGGACCCGAACGGCGTAGTCCCCGGCCGCAACCCGATCGGCGGCGCCCATGACATCTCCCACCGGGCCGGCCATCCGTCGAACCGTCCGGATGACCGCGCCGATCGCCAGGCCGAGGATGACCAGACCGAGCAGTGCCCCCGGCACGACTAACCCGCTCCTCAGATGGAACGCTCCGGAGAGGAGGCTGACGGCCAGCGCGCTGGCCAGGAACACCAAGCCGAAGAAGAACAGTGCCGCGAACCACATCCGCCGGACGAAGCGCCCCCGGACCCCGCGCCACGCGTCCGGCCCGCGGGGCGGGAACGGCTCGTTCTCGGGCCACCATGGCGGCGGGCCGCCGGGCCCCCCGCCCGATCCGTGGCGGTGCCACCTACCCATCGGCGAACCGGTAGCCGACCCCCCGGACGGTGAGGAGATATCTCGGGTGGCCGGGCGTGGGCTCGATCTTCCGGCGGACGTTCTTGACGTGCGCGTCGATGGCCCGCTCATAGGACTCGATCGCCACACCGTGGATGGCGTCGAGAAGCTGGCCTCGTGTGAAGACCCGTCCGGGCTCACGAACCAGCGTAGCCAGCAGCTGAAACTCCGTCGGGGTGAGCTCGACGTCGCGACCGTCCACCGATACGCGCATCCGAGGAACATCCACTTCGACCGGTCCGGCGCGAAGCACCTCCGCCCCACCGGCCCGCGCCACGTCCGTGCGACGGAGCACCGCTCGGACCCTGGCCACGAGCTCCTTCGGACTGAACGGCTTGACGACGTAGTCGTCGGCTCCCAGCTCCAAGCCCGCCACGCGATCCGTCTCGTCGCCGCGGGCGGTGAGCATCACGATCGGCACGGTGGACGTCCGGCGGAGCTCCCGCGTGACGTCGAGTCCGTCTCGGCCGGGCAGGCCGAGATCGAGGACGACCAGGTCCGGGCGGTGTCCGCGAGCACTGGAGAGGGCGGAGTCACCGTCGCCGGCCACGAGCACCTCGAAGCCGGCGTGTTCCAGGTAGTCCCGAACCAGGCGGGCGATCTTCATCTCGTCCTCGACGACCAGGATCGTCCTCATCGCTCGAAGCGTAGCGGGAGCGGGGCGGAGGCAACCTCCGCCCCGCGTCCGGGCAGCCCGGCCTCGCTAGGCGGTGCCCGTGTCGCCCGGCGATCGCTCGGTCGTCTCGCGCTCGTGGAGCCGCCGGTGCAGGTCCTCGATGGCCCGCTCCCGGGACTCCCAGTGGTGGCCTCCGGGACCCCACCGCCGGCCCCAGAACGCCCCCCTGATCAGGAAGAAGATCAGGAAGAAGAACAGCAGCGGGAACACGAACCCGAACGGGAAGAACCCGTACCCGGGCCCGACCACCCGGACCACCTCACCGGCCCGTCCGGTTTCCTCCAGACCCTGGGACACGCCCGCGTTGTAGGCACCGATGCCCACGGCCACCGCGACCAGGGCGACCAAGACGATCACAGCGATCCACATCCCCCGTCGCATCTCGTTCCTCCTCTCGACGGTCATCGCGGAGATGGTCCGTCGGCCGTGTGAATCCAGCGTGAACGGCGCGCGGAGGATTCAGGAGATCGTGACCGCGGTACAGTCGGTCCGATGTCGCCTTCCCCCGGCCTTCATTGGCAGCCCTCCCTCTTCGCGGTCGAGCCGGCAGACATCGACCGGGCGTTCGAGGGAGTCGAGCGGATCCACCTGGACGACGAGGCCTGGGTCGATCACGGGCCGGGGTGGGTGGCAGGATCGGACCGTCTGTTCGAGGCCGTGCTCGAGGGCCGGGGATGGCAGCAGCGGTCCCGACGGATGTACGACCAGACGGTCCCGGAGCCCCGCTTGACCGCGCCGTGGAACCTCCAGTCCGGCGAGCCTCTGGAGCCGCCGATCCTGGAGGACATCCGGAAGGTCCTGTCGGACCGTTACGAGCGCGAGTTCGACTCCGTAGGCTTCAACCTGTACCGCGACGGCCGGGACAGCGTCGCCTGGCATGCCGATCGGATCCCCAAAGAGATCAGCACGCCGATCGTGGCTCTGGTCTCGTTGGGAGAACCGCGCAAGCTCCTCCTCCGCCCGAAGGGCGGGGGGTCGTCGCGATCGTTCCTCCTCGGCCGGGGCGATCTCCTGGTGACCGGAGGGCAGACCCAGCGGACGTGGGAACACAGCGTCCCCAAGGTGGCCAGGGCGGGGCCCCGGATCAGCCTGGCGTACCGTCACGGGATGGAGCCCGCCACGTACCACGGCGGCGGGGACGACGAGGCCTCCTGAGCGGGCCCGTTCGTGGGGCTCGGTGGTGAACGGCCGCTCGGTGAGCCCCAGTCCTGGGCGCGGCGGCCTCGAGCACCCGGGCGGTGTCCACATGTCCGTTCTGGCGGGCGAGCCCACGGCGGCGAGGACCGTCCGACGATCTACCGCTCACCGATCCAACGTACCCGTGATGCACGTCACCGTTCCGCCGCCCACCCAGATCGTGCCGTCCTCGTCCTGGGAGACATGCACCCGGCCGACTCGGCCCGTGGCCGCCCCCTGACTGGCCACGTAGGGCGCGGTGGCTCGGCCGGTGGCCAGGAGCCACTGTGCCAGCGACGCGTTGAGGCTGCCGGTGACCGGATCCTCCGCCGTCGCCCCATCCTTGGGGAAGAAGGCCCGGACCTCGAACGCGAACTCGGACCCGGATGGGAACGAACCGACCACGCCGATGTCCAGATCGACGAGCCCGGGGCGAAGGGCAAGCACCGCCTCGGCGCTTCGGAGCAGCACGGCCACCCAGCCCGGCCCGTTGTCGGCCCACCGGGCGTCGACGACCTCACCGCGGTCGATTCGGAGTTGCCGAGCGATCCGTTCCACGACGGCCTCGTCGACCTCGCCCGACCGGAGCAGGGGCGGTGCAGCGAAGCTCAGCCCATGCTGGGCGTTGCGGATGGGAACCAGACCGATGCCGCACTCCTGCATGATCGAGTCCCCGCCCGCCGGATCTCCGCCCTCCTCCAGCCACGCGTGGCACGTTCCCAGGCTGGGGTGGCCCGCGAACGGAAGCTCCGTCGATGGCGTGAAGATGCGAACTCGGTAGTCGGCCCGAACCGAGGTGGGCCGCAGAACGAACGTCGTCTCCGAGAGGTTGGTCCACCTGGCGAAGCGCTGCATCTCCTCCACGGAGAGACCATCGGCATCGAGTACGACGGCCACCGGATTCCCGAGATAGGGCGTGGTGGTGAACACATCGACCTGGCGAAAGGGCCGCACCGTCGGTCGAGTATCACACTGATCGAGCGGCGGCGGCCCACTCCAGCCCTTCGCGGATGCTGATCCAGCCGCCGGTAAAGTTGCTGCCGGCTATCAGCCGGCCTCGGCCCTCAGGGATTGCAGGATCCGGGCGAGGACGGAGCTCGCCCGCCGAAGATCCGCTTCGCCCACCTCAGCGCCCATCGTATCGGCCCACGACCGCTGGGCGGCCTGGATCCGGTTGAGCGCCCGCCGGCCTCGTGGCGTGAGACGCAACAACTGAGCGCGCCGGTGGTCAGGGTTCTTGTCGTACGCGGCCCACCCCTCCCGCACCAGGGCGTCCGCCACCCGCTGGACGCTCTGACGGGCCAGTCCCCACAGTCGGGCGATGTGGGACACCGTCGAGGGGGCGTCCTCGATCGCTGCGAGCACCCTCCACCGGGCACTGGTGTGCCCCGTCGGCCTGGCCAGCGCGTCCCCGGCGGCCGCCAGCAATCCGTCGAGCTGAAAGACCTGGACCACGAGCTCGCTGAATGCATCTCCGGCCGGAGTCCGCGACGGGTGATCGGAATTGACAGCGTCCTGTCGTTGGGATACCCTCGTTGTCATGACAGTATTCTGTCATATCTGAGAGCGGGGTGAAGAGCCGTCCGGCATCCTGGCCGATCACCGATGACTTTCGATAGGCTACCCGGTCGTTTGAGTGTGAGCGCTCGGACAAGTTGACGGTGGAAACAAACGCCGCACAGGCGTTGTTGCGAAGAGGGTGAGGGAGGTGAGGCAGTGACGGACATGATCCGAACATCAGGGCTGGTCAAGCACTACGGCAAGGTGGTCGCCCTCGACGGTCTCGATCTCTCGGTCCCGAAGGGAACCGTCCTCGGGCTCCTGGGACCGAACGGGGCCGGCAAGACGACCGCGGTCCGGATCCTGACGACCCTGCTGGACGCGGATGAGGGGTCGGCCGAGGTCGCCGGGTTGGATGTCCAGGCGGAGCCCCACAAGGTCCGAGAACGGATCGGGCTGTCCGGTCAGACCGCGGCCGTCGATGAGCATCTGACCGGCTTCGAGAATCTCGACATGGTGGGCCGCCTGTACCACTTGGGTCGGCAGAGGTCTCGGGCCCGGGCGCGCGAGCTGCTGGACCGGTTCGACCTGGAAGAGGCGGCCAACCGCCCGGCCAAGACGTACTCGGGAGGGATGCGGCGCCGGCTCGACCTGGCCGCGGCGCTCGTCGCAGAGCCGGAGGTCCTGTTCCTGGACGAGCCGACCACGGGGTTAGACCCGCGGAGCCGGGCCCAGATGTGGGAGACGATCCAGGAGCTGGCCCGGGGCGGGTCCACCGTCCTCCTGACCACGCAGTACATGGAGGAGGCCGACCGGCTGGCCGACGACATCGTGGTCATCGACCACGGACGGAAGATCGCCGAGGGGAACCCGGACAAGCTCAAGGCCCAGATCGGCGGGGAGCGGGTCGAGATCGTGGTCGAGACCCAGGACGAGATCCCCGCGGCCCACTCGCTTCTGGTGGACTTCTGCGGCGGCGAGGAAGAGATCCAGGTCGATCGGCAGACCCGGCGCCTGACCGCGGCCGTGACCGGCGGCGTGGCCGTCCTCAAGATCGTCCTCCAGCGGTTGGGAGAGCGGGAGATCAAGGCGGTCGACATCGGGCTCCGCCGGCCGACCCTGGACGACGTGTTCCTGTCGCTGACCGGTCACGCGGCCGAGGAGGTCGCCGAGGGCGACGGCCAGGCCGAGGGGACGGAGTCCGAGCGCGGCGACGTCCGTGAGAAGGAGGCGGTCGGATGAGCATGGCCTTGGCGTTCTCCGATACGGCGGTCGTCACCAAGCGGAACCTGATCAAGATCAAGCGGGTTCCGGAGATCCTGATCTGGACGACCATGTCGCCGATCATGTTCGTGCTCCTGTTCGCGTACGTGTTCGGCGGCTCGATCGAGATCCCCAATTACCGGGAGTACTTGATCGCCGGGGTGTTTGCCCAAACCGTGATCTTCGGGTCGACGTTCACCGGGGCGGGGTTGGCCGACGACATGACCAAGGGGATCATCGACCGGTTCCGGTCGCTGCCGATGTCCCGGACGGCGGTCCTGGCCGGCCGTACGGCCAGCGATATCGTGTACAACTCGATCTCGATCTTGGTGATGTCCCTGGCCGGCCTGGTCGTCGGGTGGCGGATCCACACCGGGCCTATCGAGGCCATCGGCGGGTTCCTCCTGCTCCTGCTGTTCGCCTACGCGGTCTCCTGGATCATGGCCTTCTTCGGGATGAAGGTGTCCAGCCTGGAGGTGTTCCAGAACGCCTCGTTCATGTTCATCATGCCGGTGACGTTCGTGGCCAACACGTTCGTGACTCCCCAGGCGCTCCCCGGGCCGCTGCAGACCTTCGCCGAGTGGAACCCGCTCTCCGCCGTGGCCCAGGCGGTCAGGGAGGCCTTCGGCAACCTCCCCGAGCGTGTCGCCACGCCGGACGTGTGGTCTCTGCAGAATCCGGTGTGGTACTCGCTGATCTGGGTGGGGATCATCCTGGCGATCTTCATCCCACTATCGGTTCGCCAGTACAAGAAGGCGGCGACTCGCTGAAGCAACCACACGAACTCCGCGCGTTCCTGCGCGGAGTTCGTTGATGGGGACGGCCCGGCCGCTTGGGCGCAGGGCCCTGAACCGGGCCCTGCTGGAACGGCAACTGCTGCTCCGCCGGGCGGAGATGGCCGTCCCTCGCGCCGTCGAGCACATGGTCGGCCTGCAGGCCCAGGAGCCTCCCGATCCGTACGTCGCTCTGTGGAGCCGGCTGGAGGGTTTCCGGCCCGAAGCGTTGGCCAAGTTGATCGCCACCCGGCGAGCCGCGCGGACCACGCTGATGCGTGGAACGATCCATCTGGTCACCGCCCGGGACTGTCTGGCGATGTGGCCCGTGATGCGGCCATTCCTGGAGCGCACGTTCCGGGGCCATCCCTGGGGTCGAAACCTGGTCGACGTGGACCTCGACCAGGTTCTGGACGCGGGTCGGGAGCTGGTGGAGGCCAAACCGATGACCGGCGTGGAGCTGCGCTCGCTCCTTTCGGAACGGTGGCCGGATCGGGACCCGGCGTCGCTGGCCGCGGCGGTCCGGTACCTGTTGCCGATGATTCAGGTCCCACCTCGAGGGATCTGGGGAGCCAGCGGCCGCCCCGCCGTGACCACGGCCCAGCACTGGCTCGGCCGCCCGCTCAAGACCGAAACCGCCCCGGACAGGATGATCACTCGCTACGTGGCGGCGTTCGGCCCGGCCTCGGTGGGGGACATGCGCACGTGGTCGGGACTGGCCGGCCTCCGGGAGGTGGCCGACCGGCTTCGTCCTCGCCTACGCACATTCCGGGACGAGAACGGTCGCGAGCTGTTCGACGTCCCCGATGCCCCGCTCCCCGATCCCAACACGCCCGCTCCACCGCGGTTCCTGCCGACCTACGACAACGTCCTTCTCTCTCACGAGGACCGAAGCCGGGTCATCGGCGAGGACGACCGGCGGCGGCTCACGGCCGGCAGCTACGAAGGCAACTTCGGCACCGTCCTGATCGATGGCTTCGCTCGAGCGAGGTGGAAGGTCGTCCGCCAACGCCCAGGGGCCACCTTGCTGATCACGCCGTTGAAGCGCCTTGCCAAGCTGGAGCGCTCGGCGGTGACCGACGAGGGCGGCCGGCTCCTCGCCTTCGCCGCCGCCGACGCCGAGAAGCACGACGTCAGGTTCGCTTCCGGCGATCGATGACGGCGAGCTCCCGGGCGGTCACGGTAGCACCCGACGGTATGCTTGGGTGATGCGGCAGGTCTCGGACGCGTTCCTCCTGAACATGGCGGAGGTGTCCGCAACGTTGATCGGCCTCTTCCTGGTGGGCGTGTTCTTCTACGTCGAGTCGGGCCCTCGCCGGTGGGGCCAGGCTCGCGAGGCTCTTGAACGGTACCTCCGGGCCGGCACCAGGATCACCCTGATCGTCTTCGCCATCCCTCTCGGCGTCTCGCTCGCCCTGGTCGCCCTCGAGCCATTCTGGGCCAGAGTGCTCTTCGCCCTGTTGAGCGTGATGCTCCTCGCGGCGAACGTGGACAGCGTCGTCCGCATCCGGGGCGTTGCCCGAGTCACAGGATCGACCGCCTTCCTGGTGAACGAGGTGGTGACCTCGGCGGTGGCTCTGGTCCTGGTCGTCACGCCGTGGGTCCTCGGGGGGCTTCGACCGAGCAGGGAAGACCTCACGTGGGCGATCCTGCTGTCATTCGCCGCGGGGTTCCTGAGCATCGGAGCAACGGTGATGTCGGCGTTCGACATCGCCAGGCTCGGCGCCGCCGAACGAACCGGGTAGGCCAAGCTCGGCGTGGCCCCCACGGTGGGACGCCCTTGCGGGAACGCCCTCACAGATGCCCCCAGACCGTCAGCCCGGCGGACCGGAACGACAACGCTGCCGCCTCGACGACCCGGCGCTCTCCGATCCGACCCTGATGACGATCACATCGGGGGCCCATCGTCATGCCTCCTCGTCACATCGGCTAGGTTTCGCTCGTCACTTCGATAGCGGATCGCGGCTTGGGTGACCGATGGCCGAACACGAATGGTTGACGGAGCGATTCGAGGAGAACCGGACCCATCTTCGGGCGGTGGCCTACCGGATCCTCGGATCAGCGACCGAGGCGGACGATGCCGTGCAGGAAGCCTGGCTGCGGCTCAACCGCTCCGACACGAGCGGCGTCGAGAACCTGGGCGGATGGCTGACGACGGTCGTCGCCCGAGTGTCCCTCGACATGCTGCGCTCCCGCCGGTCGCGGCGCGAGGAGCCGCTGGGCGGGCACCTGCCGGCTTCGGCCCGGGGCAGCGAGGACGGGCCCGACCCCGAGCACGAAGCGCTCCTGGGCGATTCCGTCGGTCTCGCGTTGCTCGTGGTACTGGAGACGCTGGTTCCCGCCGAGCGGGTCGCCTTCGTGCTGCACGATATGTTCGGCGTCTCATTCGACGAGATCGCTCCCATCGTGGGGCGCTCACCGTCCGCGGCGCGGCAGCTCGCCAGTCGCGCACGTCGCCGGGTGCAGGGAGCGTCGGTCCCCGAGGCGGATCTCCCCCGCCAGCAAGAGGTTGTCGACGCCTTCCTCGCTGCCTCCCGTGGCGGTGACCTCGATGCGCTTCTCGCCGTGCTCGACCCCGACGTCGTGGCCAGGGCCGACTCCACGGCCGTGCGGATGGGCGCGTCGAGAGAGGTCCGCGGTGCGGCAGCCGTGGCCGACACGTTCTCCGGCCGTGCTCGGGCGGCACGCCCCGCGCTCGTGAACGGAGGCCCGGGGCTGGTGTGGACTCAACGAGGACGGCCGGCCGTCGTCTTCGGCTTCACGATCACACACGGGAAGATCGTCGAAATCGACCTGGTCGCGGACCCCGAGCGCCTTCGAAAGCTCGACCTGGCGACCCCCGACGGCTGACGAGCCAACCTACGCCCCGGCCCGGGTCAGATCAATCATGCTGCTCACCAGCTCTCTGATG
>DASQTB010000016.1:0-6560 GCA_035642095.1 Actinomycetota bacterium
CGAGTTGCCGGAAGGAACCCGGACCGCCCGGGGCACCTACGCGGCCAACCTCCCGGGCGTGTCCCTGTCGGCCGACGAGAAGATCGCCGCGGTCATCCCTTTGAAGGGCTATGACGACGCGAAGTACGTCGTGTTCGCCACCAGGAACGGCATGGTCAAGAAGACGCCGCTGGCCGAGTACGACTCGCCCCGGACCGGCCTGGCCGCCATCAACCTTCGGAAGAAGGATCAGCTGATCGGGGTGAAGCTAACCAACGGGCGCGACGACGTGATCCTGGTGTCCCGAGGGGGACAGGCCGGCCGGTTCGCTGAGAGCTCGGCCCGCCCCATGGGCCGCCAGACCGGGGGGGTGATCGGCATGCGCCTCCGTTCCAAGGATGAGGTCATCGCCATGGCCTTGTCCAGCGATGGCGACGACCTTGTGACGATCACCGAGACCGGGTTCGGGAAACGAACCCAGCTCAGAGAGTACGCCCGGAAGGGCCGAGGCGGTCTCGGCGTGGTCACTCACCGGTTGGAGGGCAAGGCCGGCAAGGCCCTGGCCGGAGCCTTCGTCGGATCCAAGGACCAGGACGTGTTTGTGATCTCCACGACCGGAATCGTCATCCGGGTCGGCAGCGAGGGAATTCGAAGAACCGGACGACCCAGCCAGGGGGTCAAGGTGATGCGCCTCGACGGGCGGACCAAGGTGGCCGCCGTGGCCCCGGTGGTCACCCAGGTCGAGAACGGGGTGGAATAGCCCCCGACAGCCTCGGCGGGCATCATGACGACGATGGGCGCCTGGATCGTGGCCGGCTCCGCGCTGGTGGCCGTGGTCACCGCCTTCGCCCTCCGGACCCGCCTCCCGGGGGCCGTGGTCGCCGTGATCCTGACCGCGGCGGGGGTGGGCATCGGGTGGGGAGGGATGGTTCTCCAGGAGGACCCCACGACCCCGGAGCTCATCGTCGGTGTGGCCCTGATGGCACTCCTGGTCCCGCTCCACGTGCGCATCGTGCTCGGCCGGTTCGGGCCGTCGGCCAGGGGACGGGGGATCCGGGCCATGGCCGATCCCACCGGCCCCCCGGGCCGAGGGTGACCGGCGCCTTCGAGGTTCTGGAGCACACCGCCGATATCGGCCTCCGGCTCACCGGACCGACGCTGGATGACGTCTTCACGGCGGCGGGGGAGGGCCTGGCCACGCTCGAGGGGAGCTGGTTCCCGGGCCAGGGAGTGGAGCGCGGGGTCGAGGTGAGAGGCGGCGACACGGCCGCCCTGCTGGTTGCCTGGCTGGACGAGCTCCTGTATCTCCGCGACGCCGAAGACGTGGTGTTCGGTGGTTTCGCCGTCGACGAGATCGACGAGGGCCGGCTCCGAGGCCGGATCCGGGTGGCGCCTCGGGGGGACCGGATCCTGGACTCAGCCGGGGTGAAGGCCGCCACGTATCACCGCCTCCGGGTCGACCGGATGAACGACGGGTGGGTCGCCGACGTCTATCTCGATGTGTGACACTCGCTCTCGTCCTCGTGCAGCTCGAGCAGGTCGAGCCCTTCGTGTGGCGCGTTCCCAGGGGAGCGGTTCCCGGGATGCGAGTCCCCGGCATCGTGTTCGCCACCGAGGAGATGGCCTCCCAGGCCGTCGAGGACCGGGCCGTGGAGCAGGTGGCCAACGTGGCCACGCTTCCCGGCATCGTGGGGGCCTCGTACGCCATGCCCGACATCCACTGGGGGTACGGCTTCCCCATCGGAGGTGTGGCCGCCACCGACCCCGCCGAGGGGGGAGTGGTCTCGCCCGGCGGCGTGGGGTTCGACATCGCCTGCGGCGTCCGGTTGATCCGTTCGAACCTCGAGTGGGAGCGCGACGTCCGCGAACGATCGACGGACCTCGTCCACACCCTCGGCCATCGCGTCCCCCGCGGCGTTGGAACGAAGGGACGGATGCGGCTCTCCCGTGGCGAGATGAAGCGCGTGCTCCGGGACGGGGTCCGCTTCCCCCTGTCCCGCGGGATCGGCTGGGAGGAGGACGCCGAGCTCTGTGAGGACGGCGGCACGATCGAGGACGCGCTGCCGGACGAGGTGTCCGATCGAGCCATCGACCGGGGCGCCCCCCAATTGGGCTCGCTGGGGGCGGGGAACCACTTCCTGGAGGTCCAGGTGGTCGAGGAGGTCTTCGATGACCGAGCCGCCACCGCCATGGGCCTGTTCGTCGGCCAGGTGTGCGTCATGCTCCACTCCGGCTCCCGGGGCGTTGGCCACCAGACCTGTACGGACTTCCTCAAGGTCGTGGATGCCGCCATGGCCGGGGAGGGCATCGAGGTTCCCGACCGCCAGCTGGCCTGCGTCCCCGTGGAACACGATGCTGCCCGGCGCTACTTGGGGGCCATGGCCGCCGCGGCGAACTACGCCAGGGCGAACCGGCACCTGCTCACCGATGCGGCCCGGGATGCTTTCGAGCGCGTGTTCGGTCGATCGGCGAAGGAGATGGAGCTGCGCCTGGTCTACGACGTGGCCCACAACCTGGCCAAGCTGGAGGAGCACCGGGTGGACGGCCGGTCCCGAACGCTGTGCGTGCACCGGAAGGGCGCCACCCGGGCGTTCGGGCCGGGGCAACGGGATCTTCCGGGCCGGTATCGGCCGGTCGGTCAGCCCGTGATCATCCCCGGCAGCATGGGGACGTCGTCGTACGTCCTCGTGGGGACGGAACAGGCCGCGGAGCGGTCGTTCGCTTCGACGTGCCATGGAGCCGGACGGGCCATGAGTCGGACGAAGGCGAAGAAGGTCATGACCGGGGCGGAACTGAAGAATTCCCTGGAGGAGCGGGGTATAACTGTGGCCGCGTCCGGGTGGCGCCTGCTGGCCGAGGAGGCGCCGTACGCGTACAAGGACGTGTCGCAGGTGGTCGATGCGTGCGAGGGTGCCGGCCTGTCCCGTAAGGTGGCCCGCCTCCGCCCGGTCGGCGTGGTGAAGGGATAGCCGTGGCCAGGAGCAAACCGACCTTTGAGGTCGTGGACCGGGATGCGCCGGCCTCCGGCGGAGGAGCGGTGTCCCGGCGGGTCCGGGTGGCCATCCGCAAGATCAGCCCCTGGTCGGTGCTGAAGGTCTCGCTGGTCTTCTACTTCTGCATGATGCTGGTCATCCTGGTCGGCTTCGCCATCCTGTATTCGGTTCTCTCCGCGGCCGGGATCCTCGACTCCGTGGCCGAGCTTCTGACCGGCGTCGGTTTCGGCGACCCCGAGGGGAACTTCGAATTCGACACGGGCTACATCTTTCGCACGCTGCTCCTGATCGGGCTGGTCTCCACCGGCCTGTGGGCCGCCTTCACGGTGTTCCTGGCCTTCCTGTACAACCTGATCGCGGACCTCCTGGGCGGCATCGAGGTGACCCTGGTCGAGAAGCGCTGAGCAAGCGCGATTGACGCCCTCCGCCGGGCCCGGGTACGCTTGGTCGGACCTCATCGGGCCTGTAGCTCAGGCGGTTAGAGCGCACCCCTGATAAGGGTGAGGTCGGTGGTTCAAGTCCACCCAGGCCCACGTCGCCCGAAAGGAGGAAAGGGATGGCGGAGGAAAAGAAGGGCCGGAAGAGGTGGTTCGTCCTCGGCGCCATCGTGGCTGCGTTCGCCGCGTTCTTCGCGATCTTCCGCCGTCGGCGGAACCGGGAGATCGAGGAGAGCGAGTGGCAGGAGCTGCCGCCGCCGGAGACCGGCTGACCGTTCCTTCCACCTGAGCGTCGAGGGCCGGCCCCTGGCCGGCCCTCTTCCTTTGCCAGGAACCGGCGCGGGGCCGCC
Source organism: Actinomycetota bacterium (assembly GCA_035642095.1). GTDB lineage: Bacteria > Actinomycetota > UBA4738 > UBA4738 > CALAEC01 > DASQTB01. Next base: position 3,760 of record DASQTB010000016.1, read on the forward strand.
GGTGTAGAGGAGGCGAAGGAGGTCCGTGGGGGGCCCACTTGAGGACACCGAGCTCGTCGGGCGCGCCCGGCGTGGCGAGGTCTCGGCCTACGAGGAGCTCGTGCGCAGGTACCAGGGCATCGCTCACCGGACGGCCTACGTGATCACACGGCAGGCCGCCGAGGCCGAAGACGCCGCCCAGCAAGCGTTCGTCAAGGCCTTCCTGGCGCTGGACCGGTTCGACCCCGAGCGGCCGTTCCGTCCATGGCTGCTTCGCATCGTGGCCAACGAAGCCCGGAACCTGCGACGGTCCGCGGGCCGCCGGTCGTCCCTCGAGCTGGCGGTGGCATCTGAGCCGGAAGAGCTGGCTCCCTCTCCGGAACAGGAGGCCGTGTCCCGGGAACGGCGGGGGGCGCTCCTCCGGGCGATGGATGGACTCACCGAGGCCGAGCGAGAGGTGATCGCCCTCCGGTACTTCCTCGACCTCTCCGAGGCGGAGATGGCCGAGGTCATGGCGGTGGCCAGGGGGACGGTGAAGTCCCGGCTGTCCAGGGCGCTGCGGCGGCTGCGGAACGCGGCGGTCGAGGCCGGCGTGGGCGTGGAGGTGGGTGGTGACTGAGTCGACGCTGGAGGCGGCGCTTCGCGATCTGGGCCGGCACGTGGCCTGGCCGGCGACGCCGGACCTGTCCGGGGCGGTGGCCGAACGGATCGGGCGGGGAGCGGAGGTCCGCCCCCTGCCTCCCCGCCCGGTTCGCCGGTCGGTCGTGCTGGTCGCCGCGGCCCTGCTGGTGGTCCTGGGGGGCATGACGGCGCTCTCGCCGGGGATCCGCGCCGCGATCCTTCGGTTCTTCTCGCTGCCAGGAGTGAGGATCGAGGTCCAGGAGTCCGCCCCGCCCGGATCGCCCACCGTGACGCCGTCGCCGGCGGCCCCCGACGTCACCTCGTTCCTCGGCCGGAGGGTCGGCCTGGGCGAAGCCCGGCGCGCCGTGGGGTTCCCGGTCGTCATCCCCGCCGCGCTCGGTCGCCCGGACGAGACGTATCTCGTCGGTGACGGGGCCATGGTGACGCTGGCGTACCGCGACCTACCCGGCGTGCCCCAGGACGAGGAGACGGGCTGGGCCGCCCTCCTCACGGAGCTCCGGGGGCGCCCCACCGAGCAGCTGATCAAGAAGGTGACCCTGGAGACCGCCGTCACGGAGGTGGCGGTGGACGGCGAGCAGGGCTATTTCATCGAGGGACCACACGTGGTCTACCTCCAGGACGGGGGAACGGGACCGGGGCCCATCACGATCGCACCGCGGACCGCGGGGAACACCCTGCTGTGGACCCGGGGCGGGGTCACCCTGCGGCTGGAGGCGGACGTCCCCCTGACGAGGGCTGTGGAGATCGCGCGGTCGATCTGACTCAGGGCGGGGGTGCGGCCCGGGGGCTGACCGAGGACGGCGCCACCACCGGTTCCCCAGCCTCCTCCCGGATCGACTCCGCCAGCCTTCGCTCCACCGTGAGCTGCCGGGTCCGAGGGTCCAGGGCCACCCGATCGACCGCCACCAGACGAAGGGGCGTCCCCTCCAGGTAGAGCACCTCGGCGGCCAGCGCCGGGGGCTGGTCCTCGATGAACGTGTCGAGGCCACCGCCTCCCGCGCTGGCGGTCTCCAGGTAGATGGTTCCGTCCAGGACCCTGGCCGCGAACCGGTGGAAGTGGCCGGACAGCACCAGCGGCACGTCGCCGGCCAGCTCCTCCGCCATCCGACCGTCGTGCACGAGCACGATGTCGGGTGACTCGCTCAGCGTGGCGACGCGCTCCGCCAGATCCCGGCCGGCTGCGGCGACGGCCTCCCGGACCTCGTCGTCGCCGTACGGCCGATCGGGGGTGAACAGCGGATGCGCGGCCCCGAACACCCTGAGTCCGGCGGCGTCCACCGCTTCGGCCTCCAACGTCTCCGCCGCGGCGAGCGCCTGGACCTGGCCGCCGATGTCGATCGAGTCGTGGTTCCCCCGGACGAGCAGGTAGGGGACGCCGAACTCCGGGATGCGCTCGATGATCGCGCGCTCCACCCGCGATCCGAACGACGTCAGGTCGCCCGTGTCCAGGACCAGATCGGCGTCGAACGTCGCCCCCAGCTGCTGGGCGAAGTCCATCCCCAGAGGCGACGAGTGGATGTCCGAGATGTGGAGGACGACGGTGGCCTCCTCGGAGGGCCCCGGTCCGGCCGTCACCGCCCCGTAGGCCTCGACCGTTCCCCGGACCAGCCGACCCAGCTCCGTGCGGAAGACCTCGATCCTTCGTCCGGCCGAACGGATCGGTCCGATCAGATCCGGAGCCAGCCGAAGGGAGCCCGTGTACGCCGGCTCGATGAACGCCTCCGGCCGGTAGCCGGCCACGGTGGCACCGCCGGTGACCCCGACGACGGCCAGGCCGGCCACCAGGGTGGCTCCCAGCAGGTTCCACCGGTTTCGGTGAACCACTAGCGCCGCGGCGGCCGTGCCGACCAGGGCGACCAGGGCGGCTCGGAGAGCATAGGCCTCGACCGCGTCGCGGCCGCGTCGCTCGACCACCTCGACCAGACCATCGAGTCCCCGTTCGGAGACGATGCGGTTCGCCTCGTCCGGATCGACCTGGTCGAGGGTCGCGGTCAGCCGGAGCGGAGCGGCGTGGGTGTCCGCCCGGATCTCGCCGAGCGGCGGGAGGGCCACCTCGGTGAGCCCGGCCCCGGGCCGAGCGTGCAGCTCAACGTCGAACGGGCCCAGACGATACGAGGCTCGACCGGCGGCCAGGAGCGCCACGGCGGCGCCGGCGGTGGCCACCAGGACGGCGGTGGCCA
>DASQTB010000017.1:0-14030 GCA_035642095.1 Actinomycetota bacterium
AGCTGCGCGAGGACGACTTTGCTCCGGAACTGATCGCCGAGATCCGGAAGGCCCCGGAAGCCTTCACGTATCAGTACGTGGTCCGGGCCGACCCCGTCCGCATCCCCGACCGGGCGCCACCTCCCCGGCGGACGGCGGGGGTGAGCGAGATCCGCGGCACCGCGCCGTCGTCCAGCGATGAGCGTGTGGCGGAGCTGGAGGGCGAGCTCGCCAAGACGAAGGCCTTGCTGGAGCAGACCGAGGGGCAGTACCGGAGGGCGGTCTCCAGCGTGAGCTTCCGCCTGGTGGACCGGTTTCGCCAGGCGGTGGCCCGGATGGAGCCACTGGGAACCCGGCGGCGCAGCTTCATCCTCGCGCCGGCCCGGGCGCTACGGATGATCGGTCGCGAAGGCTGGGGGGCGTTTCTCCGCCACCTCCTCCAGCCGTGGATCTGGGTCCCGAGGATGTTCCGAATCGCCGTGCCCACGGCGGTCACCCCCGACGAACGCTACGAGCTGTGGCTCTACTTCAAGGCCGGTGGGCCCGGTCCTCTCCGCCGGAAGCGTCGGGCGGCGCGACGCCTTGGGTACCGGCCACGCATCTCCATCGTGATGCCGATACGCAACACCGAACCGGAATGGCTGGGGGCAGCCGTGGAGTCGGTCCGCCGCCAGATCTACCCGGTGTGGGAGCTGTGCATCGCCGACGATGCGTCCTCTCGCCGTGACACCCTGGAGTTGCTCCGTCGATTCGAGGGAAGCGATGCCCGGATCAAGGTCAGGTACCTGGACGAGAACCGAGGCATCGCCGGTGCGTCGAACGCCGCCCTGGAGCTGGCCACCGGCGAGTTCGTGGGCTTCCTCGACCACGACGACGAGCTGAAGCCGAATGCCCTGTTCGAGGTGGCTCGGGTCCTGAACGAGCGTTCCGACGTCGACTACCTGTACAGCGACGAGGACAAGAAGAAGATGGATGGCCGCCTCACCGAAGCGTTCTTCAAGCCGGGCTGGTCTCCGGACCTGCTGATGTCGGTGAACTACGTCACCCACTTCAGCGTGTACCGGAAGGAGACCCTCGATCACGTCGGAGGGTTCCGGCTGGGGTTCGATGGGAGTCAGGACTACGACCTGGTGCTGCGGGTCTCCGAGATGACCGACCGGATCGCCCACATCCCGCTACCGCTTTACACCTGGCGGAAGGTTCCCGGATCGGCGGCCACGCACGTCGGGGCCAAGGACTACGCGTACGAGGCCGGTCGCCGGGCCCTGGCGGAGGCGATCGAGCGACGTGGCCTTCGAGGGCGCGTGGAGGAGGCCTTGGTCGGCGGCCGGTACCGGGTCCGCTACGACGTTATCGGCGAGCCGCGCATCACGATCATCATCCCGACCCGCGACCGGGTCGAGCTGCTGGCCGCGTGCGTGGAGAGCATCCGTCGCCGATCGACGTACCGCAACTACGAGATCATGATCGTCGACAACCTGAGCCGGAAACCCGAGACCCTGGAGTACCTGGAGTCTTTCGACGGGCGGGTCCTGCCGTACCCGTACGAGTTCAACTACGCCCGGATGATGAACACGGCCGTGGCCGAGGCCGGGGAGACGGACTACGTGCTGCTCGTCAACAACGACACCGAGGTGATCTCGGCGGAGTGGATGGAGGCGATGCTCGAGCACGCCCAGCGCCCCGAGGTGGGCTTCGTGGGGGCCCGTCTCCTGTTCCCGGACGGGAAGCCCCAGCACGAGGGGATCGCCATTGGGCTCGGCGGGGTGGCCAGCAATCTCGACCATGGGGGGCAGCATTTCGGCTACTTCGACCTCGGCGAGACGATCCGGAACTGCTCGGCGGTGACGGGGGCGTGCATGCTGACCCGGCCGGAGGTCTTCCGCGAGCTCGGCGGCTTCGAGGAGCGACTCCGGGTGGCGTTCAACGACGTGGATCTGTGCCTCCGGGCCCGGCAGCGAGGGTACGTGGTCGTCTACACGCCGCACGCCCTGCTGTACCACGAGGAGAGCTCGACCCGAGGAAAGCTCCATCCGGAGGAGGACGAGCGATTCTTCTGCGAGCGCTGGGGCAAGCCGTTCGAGCTCGAGGACGACTACTACAATCCGAACTTCAGCAAGCGCCGGCCGTTCCGGCTGGAGCTGGACGACTAGCCCGAAGCCAGGATCCGCTCGACCTGGTCCCAATCGAGCGGGGATGCGGCCCGGTCTCGATCGGAGAGGGTGGGGTGGTCGATGGCCCACGGCACGGCGGCCACGGGATCGTTCCAGGCCAGTCCGTGCTCGTCGGCACCGTCGAAGTACTCCGTGACCAGGTAGATCAGATCCAGGTCGGTGAGGGCGGCGAACCCATGGGCCACGCCGGGCGGGATGTAGAGGGTGGCCGGGTCCTGGTCGGACAGCTCGATCGCCGCCGCCGCGGGGCGCGGGCTCCTGGCCCGCAGGTCGGCCAGGCCGACCCGGGCCCGGCCCCGAACCACGTACCAAGCGTCCGCCTGTCGGCCGTGGAAATGGAGCCCCCGGAGGACGCCGGCCCGGGAGTGCGAGTGGTTCGCCTGCACGAACCGCACGCCGAGGGCGTCTTCGCGCATCGTTTCCAGGAAGAACCCCCGATCGTCGCCATGCACCTCCGGTCGGAGCAGCACCACCCCGGGGATCGGGTCGAAGGGCTCGCGCTGCATGCGGGCGCTATTATCCGGCGGTGGCCTTCCCGAAGCGATTGCTGGCCGAGCACGAGCGCCTGATCCTCGATCTCCGCCCCCACTGGATCGCCCTGGTCCTGCCGGCCATCGTGGCCGTGTTGATCCTGGTAGCGGAGATCCTGCTGTTCACGTTGTTCGATCCGCCCCCGCTGGTGGGGTGGGCGGCGGTCATGGTGGGCATCGTCGTGTTCGTGGCGATCCCGGTGCGGGCCGTCCTGAACTGGGCCACGGCCCACTTCGTGGTGACGTCCGATCGGGTGATCCACCGTTCGGGCTGGGTGGCCAAGCGGTCCATGGAGATGCCGCTCGAACGGATCAACGACGTCACCTTCACCCAGACCGTGTTCGAGCGGATGGTCGGGGCGGGCAGCCTCCGAATCCAGTCCGGGAGCGAGTACGGACAGAACCACTTCCGCGACATCAGGCGCCCGGAGGAGGTCCAGAAGCTGATCTACGAGGTCGGCGAGGACAACCAGAGCCGGATAGAGGCCGCGGGGGGTGGGCGCTCGACCGAGGCCCTCGAGCCAGACGCCTCGCCCCTGGACGAGATCGAGCGGCTGGGGTCGATGAAGGAGCGAGGCCTGATCTCCGAGGAGGAGTTCGAGATCCAGAAGCGTCGTCTCCTTGGCCGCCTGTGAGCCCGATCGCAGACGAGGCGTTCGTCCGGGGCCGGACCTCGGTGATGTCGCTCCGGGACGGCAGCCGAGTGAAGATCCGGCCGGTCCTGCCCGGTGACAAGCAGCGGTTCCTCGACGGGTTCGCCCGGTTGTCGCCCGCCTCCCGATACCGCCGGTTCCTGTCGCCCATCGATGAGCTGACCCCGGAGATGCTCCGAATATTCACCGAGGTGGACTACCGGGACCATTTCGCCTACGTGGCGCTCCTCTCCGACGAGCCCAACGAGCCGGGGATCGGCGTGGCCCGCTACGTCCGCGTTCCGGACGACCCCGTCGCCGCGGAAGCCGCCGTCACGGTGATCGACGAGTACCAGGGCCGCGGGCTGGGCACCCTCCTGCTGGAGGCACTGGGCGCGGTGGCCCTGGAGAACGGCATCCGCCGGTTCAGCGGCGTGGCCCTGGCCGAGAACGCCGCGATCCGGGAGGTGCTCGAGTCGATGGGCGCCCGCGTCCGGTTCGACTCCTCGGGCCTGGTTCGGGTGGAGGTCGACCTCCCGGCCACAACGGCTCGCCTCACCGGGACGCCTCTGTACGACATCTTTCGGACCGTGGCCCGGGGCGAAGGTCCCGCCTTCCTCCCACCACCGGCTGGACGCGGCGACGAAAGCCCCTGATCCACCGTCTCCTTCTGGCCGGGTTCGGGCGCCGTAGCCTTTGCTAGACTCCCGCCGCCCATGGGAGACCGCGTCGCCATCGTCGGCGTCGGCCATGCCGGCTTCGCCCCCATAACCGCCGGCGTCTCCTACAAAGAGCTGACGTTCGAGGCGGCCCTCCGGGCTTACGACGACGCCGGCGTCGACCCCCGGAAGGACGTCGACTCCTTCGTCGCCGTCTCCGAGGACTTCTGGGAGGGCACGTCGATCTTTGACGAGTACGTTCCCGACCAGATCGGCGGGGCCCTTCGCCCGGTCCACACGGTCTCGGCCGACGGCCTGTTCGCGGTGGCCTCCGCGGTGATGCTGATCCGCTCGGGAGCGGCCCGCGTCGTGGCGGTGGAAGGCCACTCCAAGGCGTCCGACATCCTGTCGCTCGGCTCCATCCATCAGTTCGCCCTGGACCCGGTGTACACCCGGCCCCTGGGCGTCTCGCCCCTGGCCGTGGCCGGGCTGGAGATGAACGCGTACCTCGACGCCACCGGGACCACGGAGGAGCACTGCGCCCTGGTCGTAGAGAAGAACCGCCGAAACGCCCTCGATAACCCCCGGGCCGCCTTCCCCACCGAGATCGATGCGGACGACGTCATGGAGGCCGATCCCACCTGGTGGCCCCTGAAGGAGCTGGACGTCGCTCGCCGAGCCGACGGCTGCGTCGTGCTGGTTCTGGCAGGTGGTGACCGGGCCGCCGAACTCACCGACGCGCCCGTCTGGGTCATGGGGGTCGGATGGTCGAGCGGGACACCGACGCTGGAGAGCCGGATGTGGACGGAAGCCGACTACGTCCGCCGGGCCGCCGACCGGGCGTACCACATGGCCCGGGTCGGGTCGCCGCGGGACCTCGATCTGGCGGAGGTCGACGACACGTACTCCTACCGCGAGCTGATGCACCTCGAGGCGCTCCGCCTGGCCCGGCGGGGGGAGGCCGGCTCGATGCTGGAGGACGGGTACTTCGGACGGGCCGGCGAGCTGCCGGTCAACGCGTCCGGCGGAGCGCTCGGCCAAGGGTACCTCTTCGAGGCGAACGGGCTGGCCCGGGCCCTGGAGTGCGCGCTCCAGCTCCGGGGCGAGGCCGGCGAGCGTCAGATCGAGGACGCCGGCGTGGCCGTGGCTCAGTCGTGGCGGGGGGTGCCGACGACGTCGGCCGCCGTGGCGGTGTTCGCCTCCGATGAGGCCGTGGCGTGACGGTGGGCCCGATCGACCACGTCTACTACTGGACCACGGACCTGGATCGGGCCGTGAGCTTCTACCGGGACGTGGTGGGGCTCCGCCTTGTCCGGAGGGACGGCTCGAACTGGGCTGAGTTCGATGCCGGGGCGATCCGGTTCGCCCTCCACGGCACGGGCGAAGGACGCCCGCCGCTGCCCGGCGGGGCCACGGCCGTGTTCCGGGTGGACGATCTGGACGCCGCTCGTGCCGCGCTGCAGGCTCGGGGGGCGGAGTTCGAGGAACACCTCGGCGAGGTGGAGGACTTCGCCCGGTTCGCTTCGTTCCGGGACCCGGACGGCAACCCGGTGCAGATCATCGAATACGCCCCGGCGGGAGGTCGCTGATGGGACAGCGGGTGGCTGTGGTCGGCGCCGGGATGACGAACTTCGTCCGCCGGGCTCAGGAGACCGGGAAGGAGATGGCCTGGCAGGCCGCCCGGGCCGCGCTGGATTCAGCGGAGATGACCCTGGACGACATCGACTGCGTGGCCATGGGGACCGCCCCGGACGCCTTCGACGGCGTCCACATGAAGGGAGAGTACCTGTCCGACGGGGCCGGAGGGTTCGGCAAGCCGTACTTCCGGACCTACGTCGGCGGCGGCACCGGCGTGTTCGTCACCATCCAGGGCTGGTACCAGGTGGCGAGCGGGATGTTCGACACGTGCCTGGTGGTAGCGGAGGAGAAGATGTCCTCCACCCAGCCGCACGCTCAAGGGGCGTTCATCACGATCTTCGACAACATCCTTGAGCGGCCGCTCGGACCGAACCTCCTGTGGATCTTCGCCCTGGAGATGAACCGGTACATGAGCGTGCACGGTCTTGAGAAGCGGGACATCGCCGAGGTGGCGGTGAAGAACAAGCGGAACGCAGCCGATCACCCCGCGGCCCTCCTGGGCCAGGCCGACATCACCGTCGACGACGTCCTGAACTCCGAGGTCCTGGCCTGGCCGGTCCAGCGCCTGGACGTCTCGCCCGTATCCGATGGAGCGGTGGCCGTCGTCCTGGCCGCGGAACACGTGGCCAAGAGAGTGAGCGACCGGCCGGTGTGGGTGGACGGCGTGGGCTGGCACCTGGACACCACGTACTGGACGAACCGGGATCTCTACTACCCCCGCTACGTCGAATACGCCGCCCGGATGGCGTACGACATGGCAGACATCCGGGAGCCCCGGAAGGAGATCAACATCGTCGAGCCATACGATCCGTTCGACTACAAGGAGCTCCACCATCTCGAGGGGCTCCAGCTGTTCGACAAGGGAAAGGCCCCCGAGGCCATGAAGGACGGCGTGCTGAACCGCGACGGAGACCTCCCCTCGACCCCCTCGGGCGGGCTCCTGGGAGTGGGAAACCCGATCGCCGCGGCGGGCCTGATGAAGGTCGCGGAACTCTACTGGCAGCTCTCCGGCCAGGCCGGGTCGCGACAGGTCCCCGGCGACCCGCGGAAGGGCGTGGCTCAGGCGTGGGGTGACCTGATGCAGGTCGGGACGGTGGTGGTGATGGGCCGATGACCGATCGGCCCCCGCCGCTGTCGACGCTCGGCCCCACGCCCCTCACGGAAGCGGCGTTCCGTCGGGCGATCGGTGCGGTCGACTTCGAGGTCGACGCCCGGTATGCGTGGGACACCGGGATCGCGGTGAGCGAGTTCCTGCGGGGGCTCCGCCGAGGGGTGATCCTGGCCCGGGAGTGCCGGAAATGTCGACGGGTGCTGGTGCCCCCCCGGATGTTCTGCGAGCAGTGCTTCCGGCCGACCGACCGGTGGGTCGAGGTCGCCGACACCGGAACGGTGAACACGTACTCGATCTGCCACATCCGGTGGGACATGGAGCCTCTGTCCGAGCCGGAGCTCCCGGCGGTGATCGAGATCGACGGTGCATCTCGAGGCATCGGCATCATGCACAAGCTGGGCCAGGTCGACCCGGACGACCTCGCCGTGGGCATGGCCGTTGAGGCGGTGTGGGCTCCGGAGGAGGAGCGGACGGGCTCCATCCTGGACATCCGCTACTTCCGGCCCCGCCAGGCCCGACTCCGATCCGGACCGAAGCGACCGGGTGGCCGAAAACGGTCGGGGCAGAGCCGGAAGAAGCCGGTGGGAGGGAGCGTCTAGGTGTTCGACAAGCTGTCCGATCCCCGCGACGTGATCCTCCACGAGGGTCGGGTTCCGATCCGTCACCGGTACACGGCGGGGGTGGCCGGGGAGGCGTTCTTCCGGGCGCTCAAGGATCGGGGTGAGTTCCTGGCCTCCCGCTGTGAGTCTTGCGGGATCACCTACTGCCCCGCCCGGCTGTTCTGCGAGCGCTGCTTCGCCGGGCCCCTACAGGCGAACGTCACGGTCGGCCCCCAGGGCACGGTGTTGTCGTTCACCGTCGGCTGGACGGGAGTCGAGGGAGAGCGGCTAGACGAGCCGCTCGCCATCGGCCTGATCCGGCTGGACGGCGCCGACACCGTGCTGGTCCACTTCCTGGTGGAGGCCGAAGAGCTGGTCAGGGGTCTGCGGGTGGAGCCTCGGTTTCTGCCCCGAGCGAAGCGCACCGGCTCCATGCTCGACCTCCAGGGGTTCCGGCCCCTCCGGACCTGATCCCTGCCGCCTCATCGGTCAGTCAACCGGTACGAACGCGACAGAGGTTACGAGCGTGACGCGGAGGGTACATCCGAGCCACAAGGGTCGAGCTCGTCGTCATCGACAGAGAGGAGCGCGTCATGATCGTGGCTCAGATCAACGTTCGGGAGGGCGTGGAGAGCGCCTGGGAGAGCGTGATCACGTTCGTTCCCAAGCTGCTGGCGTTCCTGGTCATCCTCCTGGTCGGCATCCTCATCGCCAAGGTGGTCGAGAGGCTGCTCAACGCGATCCTCGAACGGGTCGGGTTCGATCGGCTGGTCGAGCGGGGAGGGGTGAAACGGGCCCTGGCGAGGTCCAAGTTCGACGCCAGCGACATCCTGGCCAAGATCGTGTTCTACATGCTGGTGCTGGTCACGCTTCAGCTGGCCTTCGGCGTCTTCGGGCCGAACCCGATCAGCAACCTGCTCCAGGGGTTGATCGCGTTCCTGCCGAAGCTCCTCGTGGCGCTGCTGATCATCGTCATCACCGCCGCTATCGCCACGGCCGTCAAGTCCATCGTCGAGAACACGCTGGGCGGGCTCTCCTACGGACGGATCCTGGCCATGGTGGCCAGTGTGGCCATCTGGGTGGTCGGGATCACCGCGGCACTCAACCAGATCGAGATCGCGCCCGAGATCGTGAACGGCCTGTTCTACGCGCTGCTGGCCCTCGTGGTGGGCGTGGCCATCGTGGCCATCGGCGGCGGTGGCATCCAGCCGATGCGTGAGCGGTGGCAGCGGGCGCTGACCAAGATGGATCAGGAGGCCCCGAGGATCAAGCAGGAGGCCCGGGTCGGTCAGCAGACACCCACCGAGGTCCGGCGAGAGGTCTCGGCCGAGCCCCGACCACCGGTCGGCCCCGAAACCACTCAGCCCCAGACCCGGCCGTCCACGCCGTAGTCGTCCGCGTCAGGGTGCACGCGGAAGGGGGGTGGGGATGTTCCCCGCCCCCCTTCGCCTCGGAGGTCCCCAACACACGCCGCGTCGAGGAGATCGGGGTCCTGCGGATCCGGGAGGTCCGAGGGCGATCCGGCGAGCCAAAGGACCGTCACCGGACTTTCGTATCCTTGATCCGTGAGCCAGCGCACGTGCGAGCGATGCGGGACGCTGCTTCCCGACGACGCCCGGTTTTGCCCCCGGTGCGGGGCCTGGGTGGCCGACGAGGAGGCCGGCCAGGAGCGGCGGATCGTGACGGTGCTGTTCGCCGACATCGCCGGGTCGACCCGGTTGGCCGCTCGGTTGGACCCGGAGCGGTTCCGGGAGGTGCTCGGGGCGTTCTATCGCATGGCCTCCGATGAGCTGTCGTCGCTCCGGGGCCGGGCCGAGAAGTTCGTGGGCGACGCGGTGATGGCCGTGTTCGGCTTGCCCTACGCCCACGACGACGATGCCCTCCGCGCGGTGCGAGCAGGGCTGTCGGTCCTCGACCGGGTCGAGCGACTCGGCCAGGAGTTCGGTCTCGACGCGCCCCTTCGGCTCCGGGTCGGCATCAACACCGGCCGCGTCGTGGCCAGCACCGCACCGGCCGACGACTTCATGGTCTCGGGCGCGGCGGTGAACCTGGCGGCCCGACTGCAGCAGGCCGCCGAGCCCGGTGAGGTCCTGGTGGGCACGACGACGTGGCTGCTGACCCGGGACGCGGCCGAGTTCGGCGAACCCCGGTCACTGGAGGCGAAAGGGTTCGCCGAGGCCGTGCAGGCCCGGCCGGTCCTCTCGCTGAACCCTCGCTCCACCCGCCGGACGATCCCCCTGGTCGGCCGGCGACGCGATCTCGACCTCCTTCGGTGGACCGTGGAGCGGTCGGCCGACACGCGGCGGGCCCACCTGGTCACGGTGGTCGGTGAGCCCGGGATCGGGAAGAGCCGCCTGGTCCAGGAGCTTTTGGCCGGCCTCCCCGGGGAGACCGAGGTTCTGGTCGGCCGGGCCAGCGAGTTCGGGGAGGACGTCACCTTCGCCCCACTGGTCGACCTGGTCCGGCGCCGACTCGGTGTGTCGGGCGAGACGGAGCCGGCCGAGGTCGCCCACCGGCTCGAGGACGTGGTGAACGGCTGTTGCGATCCTTCCGACGCGGAGCGGGTCACCGCCCAGTTGGGCCTCCTGCTCGGCCTGGCCGAGGACGGCCGGGACCAGCGTCCGTACCGGGGCGCGGAGATCCGGGCCGGGTTCCTCTCCTTCCTGGAGGGGCTGGCTCGTACCTCTCCGGTGGTGGTGGTGTTCGAGGATCTGCACCTGGCTCGACCGCCCCTCCTCGATCTGGTCGAGGAGATCCTCCGGAGCGGTCGCCGGCTTCCCCTGGCGGTGGTGGCGGTGGCCCGGGAAGACCTGATCCGGCACCGCTCGTCCTGGGGGGCCGGCCTCTCCGATGCGGTGATCCTTCGGCTCGAGTCCCTGACCCACGAGGAGTCGCGAGAGCTCGCCTCCGCCGCGGCCGGAAAGCTCGAGGAGACCACCGCGGACCGCATCGCCAGGCAGGCCGGCGGCAATCCATTCTTCATCGTGGAGACCACCGGGATGCTGCTTCATGAGGCCGACCAGCATCACCACGGCGGCGCCGGCCGGCCCAGGACGGTCGCGCCGCCGACCGTTCAGGCGGTGGTGGCCTCCCGCATCGACCACCTTCCGGAGGCGGCCCGGAACCTGCTCCGGGTGGCTTCCATCTTCCCCGGCGGGGCGTTCCACGAGGAGAAGCTGGCCCTGGTCACGACGGCCGACCCCGAGCTGCTGTCGACGCTCGAGTCCGATGAGCTTCTGGTCCGGGACGAGGACGATCCCGGCCGGTGGCGGTTCCGCCACGAGCTCCTTCGCGAGGTCGCCTACGACAGCCTGCCGAAGCGGGAGCGACGACGGCTCCACGAGCAGGTCGCCGCGGGGATCGACCGGATGGAGCCTTCGGACAAGCACGCCCAGCAGACGGCGTTCCACCTGGAGCAGGCGGCCCTGGCCGCGGGAGACCTCGATCCGTCGGACCGGGAGCCGGCCCGGCGGGCGGCCGCAGCCCTCTCCCGGGCGGGGGACCTGGCCCGGTGGCGGATGGAATCCCGGGCGGCCATCGACCTGTACGAGCGGGCGTTGGCCCTCGCCGACGGGGATCGGGGACGGGCCTGGCCCCTGGCCGGGATCGGCGAGGCCCGGTACTGGCTGGGGGAGTACGAGGCCGCAGAGCGAAGCCTGTCGGATGCCCTGCAGGCAGGGGACGGCATCCCCGACGTTCGGGCCCTGGCGGCCCGGTTCCTGGGAGACATCGCCCTCAACATCCACGGCGACCCCGACCGGGCGGAGCGGCTGTTCACCGACTCGGAGGCCGCCGCCCGGGAGGAGGACAACCGGTGGGCACTCTCCCGGACCCTCCTGATGGCGGGATGGGTGCCGTACTGGCGGGGAGATCTCGAGACGGCCCGGGAGCGGTTCAACCAGGCCCTGGAGATCGCCCGGAGCAATCCCGAGGTGGACCGGTGGGGCGAGGCCCGAGCCCTGATCTCGCTGGCCGGCATCGCCTCGGCCCTGGGCGACCCGGGCCAGACCCTGGAGATCGCCGATCGGGCCCTGACCCTGGGCCGGGAGATCAGCGACCCGTTCACCGTGGCCACGGCCCAGGAGCGCCGGAGCAACAGCTTCCGGACGGGCTGGCAGCTGGAGGACGCCCTGGCGTGCTCGAACGAGGCCGTCCGGATCTATCGAGATCTGGGGGCCCGGTGGGAGCTGGCCTCCGCACTCGGGGACCGGGGGACCGTCCATCGGCTGCTCGACCGGTACGAGGAGGCGGAGAGAGATCTCCGCGAGGCGTGGGCGCTATGCGTGGAGCTCCGGGACCGGGTCCTGATCGCCTGGACGGTCTCGGAGCTGGCCATCGTCCTCGCCCTCGACGGACGGGTCGAGGAGGCCACGGAGGTCCTCGATAAGGGCGGCGAACCGGAGTCGCTCGACGCTCCCAGCGATCGGACGGCTCGATTGTGGGCTCGGACGTTCATCGACCTGGCGGGAAGCGACGAGGACGCCGCTCGACGCCACGCGGTGGACGCGCTGGAGATCGAGCGGCTGCGGGGCCGGGAGGTCTTCGTGGCCGTGGCCACCTGGTGGGTGGGAAGCTTGTTCGGTGCCGAGGCCGCCGGGGGCGAGGACCAGGTCGAGCGAGCCAGAAGGCGCATCGAGGCGGCGGGATGGGTGCGAGCGTTCCGCGAGGTCGAGCGGGTCCGAGGAACCCTCGCGGCCGTGCGTTAACCTACCCGCCGAGTGGACTTCGACCTCACCCCTGAGCAGGAGGAGTTCCGCAAGTCCGTCCGGGCGTTCTCCGAGGATGTGATACGTCCCCGCGCGGAGGAAATGGATCGCGCCGAGGAGCTCCCCATGGACATCGTCAAGCAGATGGCGGAGCTGGGGCTCTTCGGCCTGCCGTTCCCCGAGGAGTACGGCGGGCAGGGCGCCGACTTCCTGACGCTCTGCCTGGCCATCGAGGAGATCGCCCGCGTCGACTCGTCCATCGCCATCACCCTCGAGGCCGCGGTGGGCCTGGGGGCGAACCCCATCCTCCACTTCGGTACGGAGGAGCAGAAGCAGCGGTGGCTGGTCCCCATGGCCCAGGGCGAGATCTTCGGCGCGTTCGGACTGACCGAGCCGGGAGGCGGTACGGATGCGGAGGCCACCAAGACGACGGCCACGCTCGAGGGCGGCCAGTGGGTGATCAACGGCTCGAAAGCGTTCATCACCAACTCGGGGACGCCGATCACGGGGCTGGTCACGATCACGGCCACCACCGGCAGGCGTTCGGACGGTTCGAAGGAGATCTCCGGGATCATCGTTCCCACCGACTCCCAGGGGTTCGAGGTCGGCCCGCCCTACCGCAAGCTCGGCTGGCGGGCATCCGACACGCATGAGCTCGCCTTCAACGACGTCCGCGTGCCGGAAGGGAACCTCCTGGGGAAGCGGGGTCGCGGGTTCGCCCAGTTCCTGCAGATCCTCGACGACGGCCGGATCGCCATTGCGGCCCTCGGGGTGGGACTGGCCCAGGGCTGTCTCGAGGAGAGTGTCCGGTACGCCAACGAGCGGGAGGCGTTCGGCCGGCCGATCGGCGCGTTCCAGGGCCTCCAGTTCAAGGTGGCCGACATGCAGATTCGGGTCGAGACCGCACGCCTGGCCGTGTACAAGGCCGCCTGGCTCAAGGAACAGGGCCGGCCGTACAAGGCCGCCGCGTCGTTGGCCAAGGTTCACGCCACGGACATCGCCGTGACCTGTGCGCGGGAGGCGGTGCAGATCCACGGCGGGTACGGATACATGGAGGAGTTTCCGGTGGCCCGGTACTATCGGGACGCCAAGGTGCTGGAGATCGGCGAAGGGACGAATGAGATCCAGCGGATCCTCATCGCCCGGGACCTGGGGATGCCCGGCACCGAGCTGTAGGGCAGCAGCCAGGAGGAAGGGCCTCAAGTCCCTCCCCTGACGGTGCCGATGCTTGAACGACGCGGGTATAAGCGTCACCCTCGTCAGTTGGCCGTCCAGCATCCATGGGGAGCGAATGAGAACAGCGAGCCGGGGATCGCCTGCCCGCCGGCTCCGGCACATCGCCGGAGCCCTGATGGTCCTGCTCGCCCTGGCGCCCGCCACGGCGGTGGGGGCCCCGGACACGCAGCAGGAGCTGAACCGGGCCAAGAAGGAGCTGGAGGGCCTCCGGAAGGAGCACAGGGCCGCGCAGGGCCGGATGGACGACCTCCGGGCCCAGATCGCCAGCCTCAACAACCAGGTCTCCCAGGTGACCGTGCATATCGAGGCGTTGCACGCGGCCATCGAGGAGGCCAGGACGGCCATCCGACGGTCGAGGAACGCGACCGAACGGCTCCAGTCGACGCTGGACGAGCGAGCCCGGGACGTGTACATCCGGGGGCCGGCCGGGGCCATCGAGCTGGTGCTGGAGGCCGAGTCGCTGAACGACCTCTCCGACCGATTCAACTTCCTGGACGTCCTCAGCGGAAACGATGCCGATCTGGCCGAAGGTCTTTCCGTGGAGCGAGCCCTGCTCAACGACTCGCGGGCGAACTTCCGCGAGTACCTCGTGGAGAAGGAGCAGCTCCAGGCCCAGCTGGTCGGAAAGCGGGGCGAGCTGAGCGCGCTGTTCGACGAGCAGCAGGTCGTGGCGGCCGAGCTCGAAGAGGCGGTGAAGGAGCAGGAAGAGATCGTCGAGGATCTCGAGAAGAAGCTCCAGCGCGAGCTCCTGGCCCAGTACGGGATC
>DASQTB010000018.1:0-9964 GCA_035642095.1 Actinomycetota bacterium
CTGGGCCATGTGGATGCCCACACCGCCGCCGGCACCGATGACGGCGACACGGTCGCCGGGCCGGATCATGGCCCGATGGCTGGCGACATGGAACGGGGTGGCCACCGCGTCGGCGATGATCCCCGCCTCGCGGACGGGCACGCCATCGGGAACGGGAACCAGGTTCCGGGCTGGGACGACCACGTACTCGGCGAAAGCGCCGTCCACATGGATGCCGATGTAGCCCTGGAAGTTGACGCAGAGCGTCTCCCGTCCGCCGAAGCACATCTCGCAGTGACCGCAGAACAGGTAGAACGAGCCGGTGACGGGGTCGCCCTCCCGCCAGCCGTCCACGCCCGGGCCGACCTCAGCCACGGTCCCCGTGTACTCGTGCCCGAGCACGCGGGGGACGGACCCTCCCAGCCGGCCGATCCGGGCCCACTCGATCGTCAGCCCCGTGCCGCAGGACAGCACCCGGATCAGCGCCTCCCCGGCGCCGGGTCGGGGAACGGGTCGGGTCTCCAGGCGGAGCCGCCCCCCGAACTCGTCCAGCACCGCCGCCTTCATCTCCGTCCACGCTGGTTCCCCTCGCGGCCGGCGACGTCCTGCGCTTCCCGGGCAGGTCACTCCGCCCACGACGGCTCGGGAACGTGCGTCCACCACCGCAGGACGTCCAGGTCGTCCGAGATCACGTTCGCGCAGTTGTACCCAGGGCTCCCGGTGATGGCCCCTCCCGAGTGGCTTGTGAACCCGCACAGGTACAGCCCCTCCACCGGGGTCCGGTACCCGGAGAGCTCGGGGACCGGCCGGTTCACCCCCAGCTGCGTGGGCAGGTAGGCGATCCCGTGGTGGCTGCCCTCTCGCATGTTGATGCAGCTCCGTTCGATGTCCAGGGGCGTGAACAGGTAGGTCCCCAGCACGTTGTCGTCGGTCAAGTTGGGGGCGAACTCCCGCCACTGGCTGAGCAGCTCGCCGGTGATCTCGTCCCGCCGCCGGTCCCAGGACTCGGGGTCGCCGTCGAGTCGGTAGGGCGCGAACGGCCACCAGAAGGCCACGTGCTTGCCCGGGGGCGCGTACGAGGGGTCGAACAGGCTGTTGCAGGCGCCGTTCCCGTGGAAGCGCTCCGGGAGCCGCTCCCGGTCGATGAACTCCTCGAACACCCTGGCCAGCTCCTCGCTGTCGCCGACGCCGAAGGCGATGTTGTAGGCGCGGTCGATGTCTGGGTCGAACTCGGCGGCCCGGTACCGGGGCGGCTCGTTGAGGGCCACGTGGATCGTGACCAGGCTGTGTTTGGCCCACTGGAGGTTCGCCACGCGCTCGGCGACGTCGTCCCCGAAGTGCTCCCGGCCGGCCATGTCAACCGTCTGCACCGCGTCCACGCCGCTGGCCACGAACCGCTCCGCGCGCAGGACCTCGCCGCTGGTCACCCGGACCCCCCTGGCCCTTCCCCCCTCGACGATGATCTCCTCCACCCGCTGTCCGGTTACCAGCGTTCCGCCGGCCTCCTCGATCACCCGGCCGAGAGCCCGCGGCAGGGCCTCCGCTCCGCCCTTCGGCAGCGCGAAGGTCACCAGCCGGGACACCAGGCGAGGCAAGAACGAGCCCAGGTTCGGCAGGTTCATCAGCGAGATGGAGTGCAGGAACGTCTTGAACAGGCAGCGGATGTGCTCTTCTTCGAAGTTCTTGTCAACGGCCTCGTAGAGGGAGAGCTGCCCGTAGGAGAGCATGTCCTTCCCCAGGGGCCCGGTCAACCGCTGCGCCAGGTCGGGCGGGCTCAGCGGCGGCGAGTAGAGCGTCTGGAGGACGAACTCCCTCCCCCTGACCGCGAAGTTCTCATGCAGCTCCCGCCACCGATCGGCGTCGCTCTTGGAGAACCGGGCGAAGGACTGACAGGTCCGCTCAGGGTCCCGGTAGATGCACAGCGCCGTCCCGTCCCGGAAGGCCATCCCGTCCTGAACCTCCGGATAGATGTACTCGAGCCCGTACCGGTCGAGCTCGAGGTCCCCGATCACAGGGCCGTCCGTGAAAAGGTGGAAGTTCGAGTGCAGGTTGTGCTTGAACCCGGGGAGCGTGGCCTCCTCGGTGATCGAGCCGCCTCCGATCTTCCGGTTGGCCTCCACCACGGCGACCCGAAGCCCGGCTCGGGCCAGGTACGCCGCACAGGTCAGGCCGTTGTGCCCACCGCCGATGATGATGCCGTCGAAGGTTGCCATGTCTCCCCCCTAAAGCGTCCGGTAACCCTCTCCGCCGCGGGTTCGCCGGCGAGGTCAGCACCCGGGCCGACGGCGGGCCAGCCGTCGGCCGGGTGCCTTCCCCGACCTACACATCCCGGGCGGCGCTCCAGACGGGGATCTCGCCCAGTCCGGAGGGCATGCGGACGGCCTTGGTCGTCACGAACTCCCGGATCGTCTCCAGGCCGTGCTCCCGGCCGTTGCCGCTTCCCTTCATCCCGCCGAAGGGCGACCCTAGGAACGCCCGGTTGTAGTTGTTGATGAACACGATGCCCGCGTCGATCTGCCGCGCCGCACGATTGGCCACGGCGATGTCGCCCGTGTACACCGCGGCCACGAGCCCGAACTCGGTCTCGTTGGCCATGTGGATCGCTTCGTCGTAGTCCTGGAACGTCATCACCGTGACCACGGGCCCGAAGATCTCCTCCTGGGCGATCCGCATCGAGTTCTTCACGTCGTCGAACACGATGGGCGGAACGAAGTAGCCGTTCTTCAGGCGGGGGTCGTCGGGCAGCTTCCCCCGGGCCGCGATCTTCGCTCCCTCCTCCTCACCGATGCGGATGTAGTTCAGGACCCGCTGCTGCTGCTGCTCGGTGACCATGGGACCCACCTGGGCCCGCTCGTCGAGGCCGTCGCCGACGACCAGTCCCTCGACCGCGGGGCAGAAGCGCTCCATGAACCGGTCCTTGATGCCCTCGTGCAACAGGATCCGGGAGGACGCCGTGCAGGCTTCCCCCTGGTTGAAGTACATGCCCTCGACGGCCCCCCTGACCGCCAGATCCAGGTCGGCGTCGGGGAAGACGATCAACGGGTTCTTGCCTCCCAGCTCCAGGATCGTCGGGGTCAGGTTCTCCGACGCCGCCCGCATCACAGCCCTCCCGGTCACCGTCGAACCGGTGAACGAGATCTTGCCCAGCCCCGGGTGCCCGACCAGCGCCGCCCCCACCGGCCCGAACCCGGGAACCACGTTCACCACGCCGGGCGGCAGGACCTCATTCATGAGCTCCACGACCCGGATCGCCGTCAGCGGCGCCTGCTCAGCGGGCTTGATGACGATGGTGTTGCCCGCTGCCAGCGCGGGAGCAGTCTTCCCGCACACATGGATGGGGGGCCAGTTGAACGGGATGATCGCGCCGACGACGCCGAAGGGCTCCGGAACCGTGTACACGCCGACGGGACCCTGGGGAATGAAGTCGCCCACGAGCTTGTCGGCCAGTCCGCCGAAGTACTCGGTCACCCCGTGTGCGAAGCGGACATCGAACTGACGGGACTGCTCGAGCGGCTTGCCCATCTCGCGCGTCTCGAGCTCCGCTAGCTCGTCCGCGTGCTCCTCGATGAGGCGGGACAGCTGGAGCAAGAGCTGCCCGCGCTCCCGCGGGGTGCGCCACCGCCAATCCTCGTCATAGGCCCGCCTGGCGGTGGCCACCGCGACATCGACGTCGGTCTCGTCGCAGGTGCCTACCTCCGCGAGCACCTCGCCGGTTGCAGGCTCGTGGACGGGGAACGTCTCACCCATCGAGCCGTCCCGCGGGGTCCCTCCGATGATCGCCTTCCACACCTTGCGCTCTTCCATGGTCTCGCCTCCTCCGAGGGCTGGCGGGCCACCCCGGATCGGGCCCGTCGCCCTCTGATCCTCGTCGGGGGGTGCGGCCTCACCTCCGCATAGGGCCCCCCTTTCGTTTCCCTATCCTCATCCTGTCCCCCTCTCCGGGATGATCGGCAGGAGCAGGTAGGCCTCCCGCTCTCCGCCCGACATGACGGTGGTCACGCCCCCGTACACCTCCGGGGGCCGGTCGCGGAGGTCGTTGTGCACGAAGACGCCGTTGCCCTTCATCGGCACCCCCGGGTAGAACTCCGGCCACGGCCCGTCGCCGGGCCACTCGAAGTCCCGCCCCAGGATGCTCAGGCCGATGCGGTATCCGACCGGGACGATCACCGACGTCGGCCAGATCTCCACGTCCAACTCCACCGCCTCCCCCGGGGTCAGCGGCCAGCGCTCGTCGTGGGTGTGCCACGGGCGGTACGGGAGGCTTCGCGCCGGGTCCAGTTTCCGGTGAGAGGCTCGCAGCCACCCGTTCGTTACCACGCCCTGCGGATCGATCCCGCTGACGAACTTGACGTCCTGGCCGTCCGGGTCCAGCACCCGCAGTACGAGGAAGATGTCCGCGTCGCTGGTCGTGGAGGCCACGAACAGCTTGGCCGAGGCGGGCCCGGTGATCTCGGTCTCCCGTTCCAGCGGCTCGGTGACGAACGTGAGGCCCTCGCCGAGGGCCTCGAAGGCGGCGCTGCCGCTGTGGGGGAGGGGCTCCGGGCCGAGGCGAAGCGCTTCGGTGTCCACATAGAACCTGGTCCACTCCGTGCGGGCCAGCGGCCACTCCTCTTCGGGGCGCTGGGCGAACGTGCCGTCGACCTTCCGCAGGTTCAGGAACAGCGGCGGCTGGCGGTTCCACCCGTTGTCCTCGCCCTTCAGGAAGTGGCCGAAGAACCGCTTCTGCAGGTCGACCCCGTAGTCGCTGTAGAACAGCGACCAGTGCTCCAGTCCGTGGACCTCGAGCCACTTCTGGCGGGAGGGCGACCGCGTGTACGCCTCGAAGTTCCCCCGGGTGTGCAGGGCATGGGCCCAGTTCGTGGCCGACAGGAGCGGCACCTCGATCCGGGAGAGGTCGGCCGATCGCCCGCGGTGGTAGTCGTCGTTGAAGGGGTGCTCGAAGAGCGCCTCCACCGCGTCGGCCCGGTTGGCCTCCAGCTCCTCGTCCGGCAGGGTCTCCGGGCCCGCGGCCGGTTCCCCCGTGTTGGGGTTGACCGCCCCCCGCTCGCCCACGCCGTGCTGGACCGCCTTCACCTGTGCCGGGTACCAGTGCTTGATGAAGGACAGGAGGATCCCGCCGTGGCGGGCCAGCTCCCGGTAGTGGTCGCTGGCTCCCTCCCAGGGGCAGATGGCCGCCAGGTGCTCCGGCTGGAGCGCCGCCGCCTGCCACTGGTTGATCGCGTAGTACGAGACGCCCAGCAGGCCCACCTTCCCGCTGCTCCACGGCTGGGTCCCCGCCCACTCGATGCAGGCGGCGAAGTCGCGAGTCTCCATCGGCGACCAGACGTCGAGGAAGCCCGGCGAGCGGCCGGCCCCCCGGGAGTCGACACGGATGACGGCGTACCCGTCGGGAACCCACTTCTCCGGGTCGACCGTCTCCCAGTTCTGGTACCTGTTGGAGGAGCCGGCCAGCGCGTCGGGGTGGTCCAGCTCCAGGCGCTCCCACATGAAGGCGAACCCCTCCTGGAAGGCCAGCCCCTTAGCGTACGGACCGTGGGTCATGATCACCGGGTACCGCCCGTCGTCGTCCGGGCGGAAGACGTCGGCGCGAAGGACGACGCCGTCGGCCATCTCGATGGGGGCGTCCCAGTCGACGCGCATGGCGTCGCGGACCTCGCTCGTCATCCGCACCGCACGAACCTCATCGGGTATCGTTGGAGGACCTCGGGGCCCTCCGGGGCGATGTGGACGGCGTTCCCGACCTGCACCCCGGCCCGCTCGTCCGGCGTGATCACGTTGGGCTGCACCACCAGGATGGCACCGGGCGGATAGGCGAAGTCGTCGTCGTGGGTGGAGCCCCGGGTCTCCCGGGTCCGGATGATCGGGGGGAGATACGCCCCCCCGAAGCCGTGGACGAGGTCGTCATTGATGGTGGAGCCGGCGTCGTGGATCCGCTCCGCCCGGTCGAGGACGTCGCCGACGGTGACTCCGGGCCGGAGGATCCCCACGATGTCCTCATACACGGCCACGGCCGTGTGGTACAGGTCCTGGTACAGGGGGGTGGGGTCGGCCTCCACGGTGAACGACCGTAGGATCTGCCCGGCGTAGCCCCAGAAGTTCGCGCTGATCTCCGTGACGATCACATCCCCGCGCTCGATGACTCGGTCGGGCGGGTACTGGTGGGGGACGCATCCCTGCGGGTCCGCCATGGAGGTGCTGAGCGTGAAGTGGATCAGGTTCGTGCCGCGCTCGGCCAGGTAGGCGTCCTCGATGATCCGGGCCAGCTCGTACTCGCGGAGCCCGGGCCGGATCTCCCGTTCCAGGGCCTCGACGGAACGGTCGATCATGTCCGCGGCGATCCTGGTGAACGCCAGCTCCTCGTCGCTCTTCACCAGTCGAAGCCCTCGGTAGACGGCGCCCAGGTCCACCCAGTCCGCGCCAGGCAGGGCGGCGCGCAGGATCTGGGCGTCCGCGTGGCGGATCGGACCGATCAGCCCGATGCGGCGGCTTCCCAGCCCACTCTCCCGAAGGACCTCGGCCACGTGCTGGGCCTGCGCGTCCGGCGAGTCTCCGCCGTACCGGACGTCGTCCACGACAGCGATGCGCCTCGCATCCGGGAGGTGGTTCCACAGGCGGACGAACAGCACCGGTTCGCCGCCGAACGGCAGCAGGACGTAGCTCTCCACCAGCGGAGGCCAGTTCGTGTAGTACTGGACGGACGTCTCGATCGGCCCGGTCGCTCCTCCGACCAGCACCGCGTCGACATCGTGCTCCGCCGCCGCCTCGCGGAGCTCCCGGTGCCGCCGGGTCATCTCACCCGCCGAGTAGCGGGGGTAGCCGTCGACCGATTCGACGCCCAGCGTTTCGGTGCTCACCGCATCTCCCGGCTCCGGCGTCCGTCCATCCATCCCCACCCGAACCCCGCCGGCGACCCGATCCCTCAAATCGCGGCCTCCAGCTCAGGCGGTGGCGGGTCCATGTCGAGCTCGAAGTCCATCACCCGCAGGAAGCGGGAGAGGAAGTTCCACATCGACACCGACATCGCCAGCTCGACGATCTCCGCGTCCCCGAAGTGGTCCTGGAGCCTGGAGACGGTCTCCTTCGACACGCCCAGCGGCTCCTGGTGGAAGCTCACGTCGTCGGTACGGGTGGTCAGCTCGTCCGTGAAGTCGAGGGCTGCCAGCTCGGCCTCGCTGAAGCGGTCGCGGTTCCCGGCGAGATCGCCCAAGGCGATGAGGTCCTCTTCGGGGACGCCATCTTTCTTCGCTGCGTCCAAGCGGTGGCTCAGCGCGTATCGGGCGTGGTTCAGGATCGTGACCCGAACCGCGCTCAACTGCTTGGTCCGCTGGTCGAGGGCTCCGGGGGCGAAGACGGACTGCAGGAAGGGGAAGTACGCCTTGAAAATCCCGGGATTGTGCGCGATGACCCGCCAGGCGTCGAGGACCTTCCCGTACTTCTGTTCGCCCGCGTCGAACGTGGCCTGGGTCTCCGGTGGAACCTCGTCTCGGTCGACCATCCTCACGAGCGGCATGCGGTTCCCCTTTCTTCCCCGGTGCGCGGCCGGCGCGCGCCGCGAACCGCTCTCACCCCACGGTCTTGCGCACGGTCTCGACCACCCGGTCCACCGACGGCAACGCCGCATCCTCCAGCACGTCCGCCTGGGGGAGCGGGATGTGCGGCGTGGTGATCCGCACGATCGGGTCCTCCAGATCGAAGAACGCCTCCTCGGCTACTAGAGAGGCGATCTCCGCCCCCCAGCCGAGTAGTCGGGGGTTCTCCTCCACGGTGAACAGCCGGTTCGTCTTGCGAACCGACTCCAGGATCGTGCTCATATCGAGTGGCACCAAGGAGCGGGGGTCGACGACCTCCGCCGAGATCCCGTACTCGCGGTCGAGGATGTCCGCCCCCTCGAGCGCCTTGGGCACCGTGGACGCCAGCGCGACGAGGGTGAGATCCGTCCCCGTCCGCAGGACCTTCGCCACCCCAAGTTCCTCAACGACCTCGCCACCCGGGATGTCGGCCTTCAGCGAGTACAGGGCCTTGCTGTCGAAGAACGCCACCGGATCGGGGTCGCGTACGGCCGCCGCGGTGAGCCCAATCACATCGATGGGATTGGAGGGCGCCACCACCTTCAACCCCGGGATGGCCATCGCCCAGTTCTCCACCGCTTGCGAGTGCTGGGCCCCGAAGCGCAACCCCCCTCCGTTGGCCGTCCTGATCACCAGCGGGAGACTGATCTGCCCGTCCGTCATGTACCGGGTCTTGGCCACCTGGTTGGCGATCATGTCCCAGCAGGTGGCCACGAAGTCGGAGAACATGATCTCTGCGATCGGGCGGAGCCCCGTCATGGCGCCCCCCATGGCCAGGCCGATGATGGCCTCCTCGCTGATCGGCATGTCCCGGACCCGCTCGGGGCCGAACCGCTCGTACAGCCCCTCGGTGGCCTTGAACACCCCGCCGGGCTCGCCGACGTCCTCTCCGATCAGGTACACGGTGGGGTCGCGCTCCATCTCCTGGGCGATCCCGGCGGCGATGGCCGTCCGATAGGTCATCTCCGCCATGCCGACCCCCCGTCGCTCCACACGTTCGTCTCGATGCTCGCCGGGTCGGGCGGGGGAGCCGCGCGCGCCTCCGCCTCCGCCTCGTCCACCTTGGCCATGGACTCGTTCTCGATCTCGGCGAGGACGCTCTCGTCGATCCCCAGGTCGAGCAGGTGGTTCCGGTAGGTGTCGACCGGGTCGCGGGCCAACCACTCCTTCACCTCGTCCTCCGGCCGGTACTTTGCGGGGTCTGCGCGCGAGTGGCCACCCTTCCGGTACGTCTTGGCCTCGATCAACGACGGGCCCCGTCCAGCCCGGGCCCGCGCCAGCCGATCGTGTGCGAGTTCGTAGACGGCTTCCGGGTCGTTTCCGTCAACGATGAGCGGTTCGAGTCCGTAGGCCCGTGCACGATCGGCGGCGGGGTTGGGAACCGAGGTCACCTTGGAGATGGGGGTGTACTCCATGTACAGGTTGTTCTCGCACACGTAGACCACCGGCAGCTTCCACACGGCGGCGATGTTGAGCGACTCGTGGAAGTTGCCGATGTTCGTGGTGCCGTCTCCCAGGAAGCACACGGCCACCTGATCGGTTCCTCGAGCCTGGGCGGACCAGGCCGCCCCGGCGGCCACCGGCATGTGAGAACCGACGATCGCGTAGGACCCCATCATGTTGTGCTCCACGCTGGTCAGATGCATCGAGCCCCCCTTGGCGTGCAGGAGACCGGTCCGGCGGCCGAGGAGCTCGCCCAGCACGGCGGCCATGGGGACTCCGCGCGCCAGGGTGTGCGCGTGTCCCCGGTAGGTGGCGAACGTGTAGTCGTCGGGACGCATCGCCAGGCCGAATCCCGCGGCGATCGCCTCCTGGCCGAGCGACAGGTGGCTCGTCCCCTTGACCAAGTTGTCCAGGAACAGCCGATGGGTCCGATCCTCGAAGTAGCGCATCTCCACGATGCCCCGGTAGAGCGCCAGCCTCGTCGACTCGTCCAGCCCTACGGTAGGGGCGGCTGCGGATTGGCGAGTCTTCGCGGTTGCCATGGTCGACCCCCTGGTAGTGACACTGAACAACCTGAGGAGAGGATAGTACCGATTCGGGCGAAGCGGCAACTGGACGTCTGAGCCTCAGTTTAGTCTCAAAGTATGATGTTGACTCATTTCCTCGGGGAGCCGTAGCCTATGGCCATGGGTGGGAAGGCCGGCAGGTTGGGAGGTGGGCAATCCAGACGGGCCGGCGACACGGCTCTGGGACATCCTCCCGATGCCCCCGCACGTCCGGACCCATCCGTCACGGCCCGGCTGGCGGCTTGGGCCGCGGCGTTTGGAGTTGACGGAACGCCGGACGACCTGGACGCTGTGGTGCGCCACCGGCTCCTCGACTTCACCGCCAACCTTCTCGGCGGCGCCGACCAGCCTTCCGTGGCTCGCCTGGTGCGCTACGCTCGCCGGTATCCGGGCGAGGTACCGCTCCCG
>DASQTB010000019.1:0-12690 GCA_035642095.1 Actinomycetota bacterium
CGCTCTCGACCGAGCCGGTGCGGATACTGCTTCCGCCGGTGGTCGCCGAAGACTCCCCGCGCCCCGACCCCGGCAGGGCCGACAGCGGACCCGACGGGGGAGCCACTAACCGGCCGAGGATGCCGGCCACCCGTCCCAGACCGAGCAGGATCGGCGCCGCCGGGAGACGCCACGTGGCGGCCACCACGATCCAATGCGCGTCCTGTCCCCGCAGGTCCAGGACCTGGTCGAGGATCCGGACCACCGACCCACCGGAGAGCTCCGCCGCGTTGCGTGAGACCTCGGCGGCGACCACGGTTTCGGCCGCCTCGACCCGCCCGAGCACATCCTCCAATACGCGAGGCGGGAACGTGTCGGCCAGGGCCCGGAGGACCGCCGTGTCCTCGGCACCAGGAGGGAGGGCTCGGGTCAGCCCACGCTGGAGCCGGACCAGGTCTATCCCCAGGTCGATGGCGGAGCCCAGGAGCCGGATGTCCCACGGATGGTCCGGCCTCACCGCCAGCGGTCGAGGGCCCCGGGGAACGGCCCCCCCGGACACGACCACGGCCTGGCGGAGGGCGGAGAGGGCCCCGATCCCCGAGCCAAGGATCGCGGCCGCCCCGCGGTAGACGGCCACCGTGACGGAGAATCCACGGTCGACCCGGAAGACGGATCCGGCGGCCTCGATCTCCGCGTCCCCGGCCCGGACCGACAGGGAGCTCTCCCCCGACGTGGCCAGCACGCTACCCCTCACCACCTCGGGCTCGTTGGCGACCCGCACCTGGGCCAGCCCACTCAGCTCCAGGCTCCGGCTCGAGCCGAGATGAAGCATCGCTCGACCGCCGGGGCCGGTGGTCAAAAGGTCCCCGGGACTCACGGACACATCCTCATCGACGAGGAACGAATCGTCCCCATCGGCCACACGAACCTCCCCGGCGAGGGGGACCACGCGGAGGCCGTCTCCGGGGCCGGAGGAAGGAGCGCACGACGCCACGGCCAGGCCGGCCAGGACGACGGCAGCGGCCCGGGTGACGTTCATCGCCGGGAACGCTCCCCGGCCGCCGGCACCGTGAACGTGAAGGTGGACCCCCGGGCGGGTTCGCTGCTCGCAGAGACCGCGCCCCCGTGCGCCTCGGCAACCCGCTTCACGAAGGCCAGGCCGAGCCCCAGCCCGCCGAACTGGCGGGTGTCGGACGCGTCGACCTGCCGGAAGTCCTGAAAGATCCGAGCCAGGTCGTCGGGCTCGATACCGATCCCCTGATCGCTCACCGCTATCCGCAGCATACTCCCCGGACCAGAGTTCTCGGATCCAACCGAGATCCCCACCCGGCCCCCCTCCGGAGAGTACTTGACCGCATTGTCCAGGAGCTCGTCGAGCATCCGCCGGAACAGCATCGCGTTGACGTCGGCCGGCGGAAGGTCGGGTGGGACGTCCGCCTCGAATCGATGCGTATCGGTTCGCTCCCGAGCTTGGGTCATGGCCTCGTCGATCACCGGCCCGACCTCGATGGGCTCCGTGGCCACCGTCGCCCGGCCGGCCTCGATCGCCGAGAAGTCGACCAGCATGGCTACGATCCGCTCCAGCCGACGGGCCGCCTCCAGGATGCTGGAGGAGAATTCCCTGGTCCGATCGGCGGGGATGTCCCGCCGGGTCATGAGCTCCGAATAGCCGATGATCGGGGTGAGCGGCGTTCGCAGCTCGTGAGAGACGTTCGACAGGAACTCTCGCTTCATCCGCTCGACCTGGTACTCCCGGGTCATGTCGCGGAGGACGTAGACCCGCCCCACGGCGGTCTCGTCTCCGCCCCGGAGCGGCGCGGAGGACAACGCGGTCGGCACCTCGGCGCCGTCCGCCCGTCGGACGAAGGCCAGACCCTCGGCCGGCGTCCCCCGGGTGAGAGGCCGGCCCGCCGCATCGCGACCTCGGAGGACCTCGCCCAGGGTCCTCCCCAGGACGCGCTCCGGATCGATTCCGACCAGGGCGGCGGCGGCGGGGTTGTAGGTCACGATCCGTTCCCTGTCGTCCACGGCGATCAGCCCGTCTCCCATCGAGTTGACCACGGTCTCCAACCTGTCCGCCAGCCGGGCCTGCTCGTCCGCCGCCATCTGGAGCTCTCCGGTCATCGCGCTCACCGAGGCCGTCATGCTGTTGAACGCCGAGGCCAGGTCGGCCACCTCGTCCTCCCCCCGGACGGGCGCTTTCGTCTCCAGGTCTCCGGACTGGACCCGTCTGGCGGCGTCGGTCAGGACGACCAGAGGACGGGTGATCCGCCGTGCGGCCGCCAGGGCCAGGAGGAAAGCCAGCCCGATCACGGCCACGGTCACCAGGAACAGCACCCGGTTCACGTCGCGCTGGGTCCGAGCGAGAACGGCCGCGGGCTCGGCCACGATCAGGATGCCGACGGGGTGCCCCTTCGCCTGGCGAAGAGGCGACAGGGCGGCGAAGTGCTCCGTCCCGGCCAGCTCCATCGCGGTCCCCTCGGCCCCCCCGCCGGCCAGGAAGGACCGGTACACCTCGACCAGCCGGTCCGCCGGAGCGGATGGCCGCCCGGCGGAGAACCCCGCCGCGGCGACCAGCTCGGGTGGACGGCCCCGGAATCCCTGGAAGGCCATGGCCTGCGTTCCCCGACCGGCGATGACCTCTCGGCGGAGCAGGTCCTCGTTCAGCCGGAACCCGGCCACGGCGAAGCCGGCCGGTTGCCCCCTCCCCTCCGGATAGATGGGAGCCACGCCGAGCAGCACCAGCCCCCCACCGGTCAACCCGTCCAGCGAGGACACCTCCTGCCCCCGGCGGATGGCGAAATCGACCGCCTCGGTGCCCACCACGTCCACGGCCCGGCCGGGGGAGAGGCCGAGCCGTCCGCTCACGGCGCCGCTCCGGCCGAGGAACAGGATGAAATCGACGTCCGCGAAGAGTTCGCGCCGGAGCTGGTCGATCAGCTCGGTCGGGACGCCGCCCCCCCGGCCGATGGCGTCGGCGATCAGCTCGACGGAGCCGAGCTGGACCAGGGTTCCGACCTCATCCGAGGCCAGCTTCTCCAGTCGCGTCTGGGCATCCTCGGTCTGGCTCACCAGGCGGGCCACGGCTCCCTCGCGGAGGTTGCGGTCGATGACGGTGCCGATGGCCACCGACACGAAGAGGACGACCGCCAGGAGGAGGGCGGTGAATCCGACCATGAATCGGAACCGAACGCTGTACCGAGTCAGGGCGATGACCGCCCCGCCCACACAGACCGCGCCGGCCACCTGAAGGATGTGCGCCGCAGGGATCGCCCACGCGCCGGTGGACACCGCGGCGAGCTCGGCCGCGCCGAACAGGACCAGGCCGGGACCGAGCCACCGGCTGCCCCGTTCCGTCCGCCGCCGCCACGAGGTCACCAGGCCGGCCAGGGCACCCACGGCCGCCGGGGCGAGGGCGCCCGGAGTGGCCAGCACGGCGGGCGCCCCTCGAGCGGAACCGGGGAGGAGCGCCGCCACGAGCAGGAGCCCGTACGCCACGGTGAGGGCCGACCCGACCTCGATGGACCCGTGGCCGGCCAGCCCGGCGCCGTGATAGGCCTCCGCCCCGGCCATCGTCAGGAAGCCGAGGGCGCCGGCGACCCGGGCGGGGCCGCTCCGAGCCTCTCGGGCCAGGGCCAGCGCCGCGGCCAGAGCTACCAGGAGCACCACGAGATGGGCGGCGAACAGGAGCGGCGCGCTCGGCATAGAGGTCACCGGGCACCGCCGAGGGCGGCGACGGCATCCTCCACGGTCCCCACCGGGATCAGCCGGATGTCATCCCCGGCCCCGCGGGCTTCGGGCAGGTTGCGCCGGGGGACCAGGAACGACTCCGCACCGGCCTCCTCGGCGGTCACGACCTTGAGCCGGACCCCACCGATCGGCCCGACGTTCCCCTCGAGGTCGACGGTCCCGGTCCCGGCCACCTTCCGCCCATCGGTCAGGTCGTCGGGGGTGAGGACGTCCGTCACACCCAGGGCCCACATCAGCCCGGCGGAGGGGCCGCCGATGTCACCGCTGGAGATGCGGACGTCGAACGGAAAGTTCGCCACGGCAGCGATCCCGATCACGGGACGGTCCTGGCCTTCGATCCGGGCGGGGCGAAGCGAGACCTCCCGGATCTCTCCGCCCTCGACCGGGCGGACCCGGAGGCGGAGGGTGCGCTCGGTCCCCGCCTCGGCGATCCGCCGCCGAAGCTCGCTCAAACCCCTCACCCGCTTGCCGCCGATCGAGACGATCAGGTCTCCGGGGAACAGCTCTCCCGCGGCGGGGGCCCCCGATGCCACGTCCTGGACGATCACGCCCGGCCCGTGCTCGTCCGGATAATCGGTGAGGGACTCCAGCGCCACGACCACGGCGGCGATCTTGCTCTGATCCATCTGGGAGCGAGAGGCCACGCGATACTCCCGGTCCGTCTGCCCCGGGGCCAGGACGTCCTCTTCCGGAAGTAGGGCCGCATCCGGGTCGAGCCAGGTCGCCAGGGCCTCGTATACGTTGGCCCGCCCCAGGCTCACGGTGGTGAGGAGGAAATCCCCGGTGGAGGGATAGGCCCTGGTGCCCTCCACCTCGATGAGGGGAAGGACCGCCCGGGCGGAGCCCGGCGCCTCGACGAACGCCGGCAGCTCGACCGCATAGAGGCAGATGGCCAGTGCCACCACCGGTGTCAGGAGCTGAAGGATCCTTCGCACGAGCCCTTCCGGTTTTCACTACGTATCGACCGGGGTAAGGCTACCCTTCACCGGGCCAGGAGTCGTAGAGCTAGACTCGGCGGAGGGACGCAGTGGAATCGTTCATCATCCTCGCCGTGGCCGCAGCCCTGTCGGCCGCCGTGGTCTGGTGGGGGATGAGCCAGCCTGGTGATCGTCCCAGGCCGAAAGAGCCCCGGAATCTCCCCGTCCCGACCCCCGCGCCGCAACCGGCCGCCGCCCTGGGCGAGGAGCGAACCGGGGACGACTTCGTGGTCCACCCGACCGGCCCTACCGACCCGCCGCTCGAGGACCGACCCCCGCCCGCCCTGTCGATCGTTCGACTGGCCCTGACCATCACCTTCTTCGCGGCCCTGGCCGTCGGTGTGCTGACCGTCCTTGGGATCCTGGTCTCGAACCAGATCGCCGAGTACTTCACCGGCCTCTAGGCGGCGCGGCCGCCGATCACCGGAGCCAGGGTGATCCTCCGAAGATACCGCTCCCCTGGGACAGGAGCTCCAGACACTTCCCCGCTCCCAGGACGACGGTCTGGAGCGGCCGGTCCGTGAGGTGGACCGGTACCTCGCACTCTTGGGACAGTCGCGTGTCCAGGCCCCGAAGGAGCGCGCCGCCTCCCGTGAGGAACATGCCTCGCTCCAAGACGTCCTGGCCGAGCTCCGGGTCACTCTCGGATAGACACTGACGCGTCGCGGCCACGACGGCGTTGACCGGCTCCGTGAGGACCTCCCGGACCTCCTCCGGGGGAACGTCGACGAGCTTGGGCATGCCCGAGGTGATCTCACGCCCCCGGATCTGCACCGACCCGATGCCGGTCACCGGGTAGGCCGTTCCGGACGCCATCTTCACCTGCTCGGCCGCCCGTTCCCCGATGGCCAGACCGTACGCCCGGCGAAGGTGACGCTGGATCACCTCATCCATGTCGAACCCACCGATCCGGAGCGATCGCATGGCGATGATCCCGCCCATCGACACCATCGCCACCTCGGACGTCCCGCCGCCGACATCGACGATCAGGTTCCCCAGCGGCTCGTGGACGGGGAGGCCGGCGCCGATAGCCGCCGCCATCGGCTCCTCGATAAGCGAGACCCCCCGAGCGCCGGCCGACGTCGCCGCGTCGCGGACCGCCCGTCGCTCGACTTCGGTGATGGCGGATGGCACGCAGATCAAGGCCTTCGGCCGAGAGAACCTGGTCACGCCGACGTGGCGGAGGATCAGCCGGATCATCTGGCTGGTCACGTCGTAGTCGGTGATGGCGCCGCGACGGAGCGGCCGCACGGCGACGATACGGGCCGGCGTGCGGCCGATCATCTCCCAGGCTTCCTCGCCGATGGCCAGGACGTCGCCCTCCCGGGCGTCCATGGCCACCACCGAGGGCTCGTCGTAGACGATGCCCCGCCCCTCCTGAAACACGAGCGTGTTCGCCGTGCCCAGGTCGATGGCGATGTCGCCGACCCTCTTCACGGGAGCCGGTGGTGGGGAAGGGGCACGGCCGCCATTCTAACTGCGCGGGAGAGGCGGCCCGGGCACTCCCAGTCAACCCAGCGCGCCTCCGCTGGAGAGATACCGGCTGCCGTCACCGAGTGGCCGACTACTCATGAATGTGTTGGTCCCGACGGGCCGAAGTCCGACGGCGACGAGCTCCCTGATGGCCGTCCAGTTGGTCGACGGCACGGCCACCGTGATCGGCTCGGCGGCGGTGCGTCGCGCCGCGACGAGCAGGTCGCCGGTGTCGGCCCGATCCCGAACGGCACCCGGTCCGATCTTCCCGTCGCCCCACACGTACACGTAGCCGCGCGGTTTACCCTCCCGCCGGAGCGCCAGGCCGGTCGCCTGGGAGCGGAACAGCGAGTGATCCTCCGGACGGGCCGCGCCCCGGACCTCGCGGTCCAGCGCGTCGACCCACGACTGATCGTTCTTTGTGAGCGCCGTCGTCTCCGAGGAAGCGCCGTCCGGTTTGGCTTCGCCAGTGAACTCGTACTGGATCCACAACGGGTGCATCGATGCTCGCAGGTACAGGGTCATCGCTCCCGGATGAGGCGAGGCCACGACGGTGAACGCCGTGGCGCCCCGGCCCCAGGCCAACGCCTCGTCGAGGAGGTCCCGGCCGATCCCGTCCCCCTGCCGGTCCGGCAGGACCCAGAGCTGCGACAGGAACCACACGCCGTCCCGGATGATGGCGGCCGAGAACCCCACCGGCCGACCGTCGTCGGCCACGAACATCCGTCCGGTACCGAAGAGGTGCCGGTACATGAACAGACGGCTCTCCGGCTCGACGGAGAACTGGCCGACCTGCTCCGGGCGGTATCGACGGATCAGGTCGGCGGCGGTCGTGGCGAAGATTCGAGCGAGGTCGATGAGGTCGTCCTCGCGGGCGGGGCGAATCCGCACGATGGTGCGATGATAGTGACGTGGTCGAAGGTTTCGGCATGCCGGACGATGCGTTCTCCGACGTTCCCCTTCTCCGGGAGCTGCAGCGGGTGCTCCTGTCCTCGTCGGGCCCGGTCAACTGGGAGCTGGCCCGGCAGGTCGGGATCGCTTCCGCGTCGTGGGGATCCGAGGACACGGCGCCGTCCGAGGACGACCGCCGAGGGCTGGAGGGAGCGGTCCGGATGGCCGAGCTGGCCGTGGCCGACCTGACCGGTATGGACGCCCCTGCCGAGGTCTCGCGGGTTCGGGCGGTTCGCCGAGGCGAATGGGTCCAGGCCAACGTGCAGGGTCTCCGGGGCCTGTTCGAGCCCGGCGCCGAGCAGATGGCCAAGGCCCTGGCCCGGGCCCGGCCCGAGCAGCCTGCCGACGTTCCAGAGGGGGCACAGCTCTTCACGGAGGTGTTCGACCGGATGGCCCCGCTGCTGATGGGGGCCCAGGTCGGGATGGTCCTCGGGTACCTGGGCCAGCGCGTGCTCGGCCAGTACGAGCTGCCGCTCCCGCGCACCGACCAGCCCGGCTTGCTCTTCGTCGTGCCCAACATCGCCACCTTCGAGGAGGAGTGGAGCCTGCCGTCCGACGAGTTCCGGGCCTGGGTGGCTCTCCACGAGACCACCCACGCTTTCGACCTGGGCCGGCCGTGGGTTCGGGACCACTTCCTCGGGCTGGTCCGCGAGGTAGCCGAGGGGATGGAGTTCGACCTGGCCGGTCTCCAGGAGCGGCTGGAAGGCCTTGACCTATCGGACCCGGGGCGGATCTCCGAGGCGCTGGGCGGCGATCTCCTGACCGGTGCGCTCAGCGACGAGCAACGGCTGCTCCTCCGCCGGGTCCAGGCGTTCATGGCGGCCGCGGAGGGTCACGCCGATCACGTCATGGCGGAGGTCGGCCGGTCGCGGCTCCCGTCGTTCGATCGCATCGACGAAGCCATGCGTCGCCGGCACGAGGGGCGCGGTGATGAAGAGCGGGCCGCAGAGCGGCTCCTGGGGATCGACATGAAGCTGGAGCAGTACCGGCTGGGCCGGGCGTTCTGCGACCGCGTGGTGGAGCTCACCGACGAGCGGACGCTGGCCCGGATGTGGGAGTCGGCCGAGTCGCTCCCGTCGATGCCCGAGCTCGAAGAGCCGCGGCTGTGGCTCGCCCGCATCGCCTGACCGTTCGCTGATATCCTCCGGCCCGTGCCCAGGGCCGAGCTCGTGTTCGCCAACGTCGTCGACGCGCGATCGTGGGAGTCGGAAGGTCAGGGAGCCACGCCCCTGGTGTACACCATCAGCCTTCCCGGACGGGCCCTCCCGTTCGTGGTGGCCCGATACTGGAAGGCCCCCCAGGGTGTGGCTGCGGAATGGTTCGAGCTCATCGCGCCATCCGGGAAGACGGCCTATCGCTCCGACCGCCGGGCCCGCCGGTTCCCCGGCCAGATGGACCTCACCCAGGTCGCCGATGTGATCGAAGACGCCATGTTCCACGAGTTGGGCATCTACGCGGCCTCGTTCCTGATCGACGGCGAGGTCGAGGGCCAGGTCGAGTTCCAGCTTCTGCTACAGGCGCCCTCCGCGCTCCCGGCGGAGGTCGAAGACGCGGTGAAGAAGTCGGACGTGATCTGGGTCGGAGAGGAGCGGAACGGCCGCGATCAGGCCGTGCCGGTCTGGTTCGCCTACCACCAAGGCCGGATCTATGTGCTCCACTCGGACAGCCGGGACAGCGGCGAGCAGCAGATCCCCGGGCTGCCGGAGGCCGCCGAGCTCGTCGTGGTGACGCGGTGGAAGTACCGGGAGACGCGTGCCGGCCGCTTCCACGCCGCGGCGCGGATCATCGAGCCGGACAGCCCCGAGTTCGACGGGCTGGCGGCGATCCTTGCCGACCGTCGGCGCGACCGCCACGGCCCTCCCCAGGACGTGATGCGAACGTGGAAGCAGTCCTGCGTGATCGCCGAGCTGACACCCGTCGGCTGAACGCGGAGGTAGCTCCCGGCCTAGGTCCCGCCGGCGCCCTCGTAGGCCTTGCCCGCGGCGGCCGGAGGATGGACCCGGCCCACGAACCCCGCGATGGCGATGATCGTCACCACGTAGGGGATCATCCGCACGAACTGGTCGGGCAGCGCCCCGATGATGGGCGCATCCCCCAAGCGGAGGGGGACGGCCTGGGCGAACCCGAACAGAAGGGCGCCGATCATGAGCCGGGTCGGTGACCAGTTCCCGAGGATCAGCGCGGCCAGGGCGATGAACCCCAGTCCCTGGGTCTGACCCTCTTGGTACAGCGCGTTGACCTCGATCGACAGGAAGGCGCCGGCGAGCCCGGCCAGGGTCCCGGAGAGAGCCACCCCGGCGTAGCGGAGCGGGGCCACCCGAACGCCCAGGGTCCTCGTGGCCTCGGGGTTCTCGCCGGCAGACCGGAGCCGGAGCCCGAACCGGGTTCTGGTGAGGATGAAGATGACCGGAACCACCAGAACGAACGCGATCGGGGTGATCGGTGACATGTCCTGGAACGCCCGCCCCAGCCCCGCCGGTAGCGAGGACAGGAGCGGGATGTCGATCGCGTCGAAGTTCGGCACCCCGGACGTCGACTGGGTGGAGGACTGGAAGAACAGTTGGGACAGGAACCGGGCGATGCCGAAGGCGACGACGTTGATCACCACGCCGGACACGATGTGATCGACCCGGAAAGTTACGGTGGCCACCGCATGGACCAGGGAGAAGACCAGACCGGACAGGGCACCGACCGCCAGTCCGACGAACGGGCCCCAGTGGATCGCTCCCCACGCGCCCATGACCGTGCCCACAATCATCAGGCCCTCCAGGCCGATGTTGACGATCCCCGACCGCTCGCTGAACAGCCCGCCCAGGCCGGTCAGGTAGATGATCGTGAAGTACGCCAGCCCGATGGCGATGGCCGCGCCGAGGTCAAGGAGTGGCACCGACGCTCCCCTGCTGCATCTGCGGAACCGATTGTTCGGCGGGCGCCTCGCGACGGCGCCGAAGCAGGATCCTCCGGGCGATCTCGTACGCCACCACGACGGACAAGATCAGCAGGCCTTCGATGATGATGGTGATCTCCCGGGGGAGGTCGGTAGCCACGGCGATCCCGTCTTCGCCTCGGAACAGGATCCCGAACAGGATGGCGGCCAGGACGATCCCCGCCGGATGGTTGCGGCCCAGGAAGGCGACGGCGATCCCGGTGAATCCGAGCGTCGTCTCGTAGTTGACCCCGAGGAACCCGGCGTCGCCGAGGAGGTGGTTGAGGCCCACGAACCCGGCCAACGCTCCCGAGATGAGGAACATCTTCAGCTGGGTTCCTCCGATCGACGCGCCTCCGGCCTCCGCCGAGCCGGGGGACGATCCCACCGCCCTGGCCTCGTAGCCAAGGCGGGTCCGGTACAGGAGGAACCACACCACCACGCAGGCCAGGAGCGCCAGGGGGAAGAACCAGGTGAGGTGGGCGGAGGAGGGGATCTGGTCCTCGAGCCCCAGGCTGGGCGCCAGGGCGGGGATGATGGCCGATTCCGAGAACCGGTCGCTGCGGAGATCGACCAGGCCGCTCTCCTGGGTGCGAAGCAGGTTCAGCAGCGCCCAGGCGACCAGGCTGCTGGCGATCCCGTTCATCATGATCGTGGTCACCACCTCGTGGGCTCCGGTCTTCACCTTGAGGATGGCCGGGACGAACGCCCAGACCATCGATCCGGCCACCGCGGCCAGGACGACGAGGGGAAGGTGGATCGGAGCGGGGAGGTCGAGCCACACCGCCGCCATGGTGGCGGTCATCATCCCCACGATGTACTGGCCCTCCACGCCGATGTTGAACAGGCCGCACTTGAACGCTACGGCCACCGCCAGCGCCGAGAAGATCAACGGGGTCGCGCTCTCCAGGACGCGGGCGAAATCAGAGAGGCGAGCCGTGGCGAACTGCCACAGCGTCGAGTAGACGAAGAAGGGGTTCTCTCCGTACAGGACGATGATGACCCCCCCGATCGCGGCCGCGAACAGAAACGCCCCGGCCACGGCCAGCAGCTGCACGACCAGCGTGTCGACCCACGGCGGGCGGACTCGGGCGGCGGCCACGGCGGGGGCCTCCGCTGCACTCACGCCGACCCCGCGGCGGCGCGAGCGCCGGTCATGCCCATCCCCACCTCCGCCGGTTCGGCGTCGGGGGGGTACTCGCCGGTGATCCTGCCTTCGTAGATCGTGACGATGCGGTCGGAGAGCTCGAAGACTTCGTCGAGCTCCGCGGAGATCAAAAGGACCCCGGCCCCGGCGGCCTTGGCCTGGAGGATCTGGCGCCACACGAACTCGATGGCCCCCACGTCGAGGCCACGGGTCGGCTGGTGGGCGATGACCAGGCGGGGCGTCTCCTCCAGCTCCCGGGCCAGGATCAGCTTCTGCTGGTTGCCCCCGGACAGCGCGGCCGCGGGCATCTGGATGGAGCGGGCCCGGACGTCGAACGCCCGGATCAACTTGCCCGCCAGCTCCTTGATCCTTCGGATCAGGAGCACGCCGAACCGGCCGACGACGGTCCGTTGCGACTGCCGGCCGAGGACCGTGTTCTCCCACAACGTCATGTCGAGCACCAGGCCCCGGTCGTGGCGATCTTCGGGGATGTAGGCCACGCTGCGATCCCGGATCTCGGCCACAGACAGCCCGGCCACGTCACGCCCGTCGATCAGGATGCGGCCGGCACTGGGAGGCCGCAGACCCATCAGCGCTTCGGCCAGCTCACGCTGGCCGTTGCCCTCGACCCCGGCCACGCCGACGATCTCCCCGGTCCGGACCTCGAGGTCCACCGCGTTCACCCGATCGCCGACGCCGAGGCCCTCCACCCGAAGGACCGGCTCTCCCATCGAGACCTGGGGCTTCTCCAGCCGGAACAGGACGGGACGACCGACCATCATCTCGGCCAGCTGCTCCTTGGAGGTCTCCGCCGGAGCGGTCTCGCCGACGACCTTCCCCCGACGCAGCACCGTGATCCGGTCGGCGATGGCCAGGACCTCGTCGAGCTTGTGGCTGATGAACACGACGGTCTTCCCATCGGCCCTGAGCTTTCGGAGGTTCTCGAACAGCTCCTCGGCCTCTGACGGAGTCAGGACCGCGGTCGGCTCGTCCAGGATCAGCAGGTCCACCCCGCGGTACAGGGCCTTCAGGATCTCGACGCGCTGCTCCTCCCCAACCGAGAGGTCCTCCACCCGGGCCAGCGGGTCGACCAGGAAGCCGTAACTCCTGGCCAGCTCCCGGACCCGTTCGGAGGCCCCGTCGAAGTCCACCACCGCGCCCCCCTCGGCGCCGAGGACGACGTTCTCCGTCACCGTGAACCGGTCCACCAACACGAAGTGCTGGTGGACCATGCCGATCCCCCGGGCGATGGCGTCACGGGGCGAGTGGATCCTGACGTCCTGGCCCCCGATCGTGATCCGGCCCGCGTCAGGTGGATAGAGCCCGTACAGGATCCGCATCAACGTCGACTTCCCGGCCCCGTTCTCGCCGATCAGGGCGTGGATCTCCCCCGGCATCAGCGTGAGATGCACGTCGTCGTTGGCCACGACGCCGGGGAAGCGCTTGGTGATGCCCTCCATGACGACGAGCGGGGCGCGATCGCGCCC
>DASQTB010000020.1:0-3333 GCA_035642095.1 Actinomycetota bacterium
CGGCGAAGGCGGCCGCCTTCGTCGTCGTAGAGGCCGATGGCCACCCGGTGCGAGCGGAGCTCGGGACGCGATTTCGACCCCTCCTGCCGAACCACCACCGAGCGGATCCGGTTGCCGTCGACCTCGACCTCCGGCCGGAGCGTATTCACCCCCGGCGTCTCCAGCCACTCCTTCGACCAGGCGTCCAGATCGCGGCCCGACGACTCCTCCAGCGCCGCGAGGAAGTCGCGGAGCTCCGTGTTCCCGTACTCGTGCCGGGCGAAGTAGCGCTTCATCCCCTCCAGAAAGCCGTCCCGCCCGACCCAGGCCACAAGCTGCTTCAGCACGGCCGCGCCTTTCGCGTACGTGATCCCGTCGAAGTTGAGGTGCACCGAGAGGACATCGGGGATGTCCGCCACGATCGGATGGGTGGTCGGAAGCTGGTCCTGCTGGAGAGCCCACGTCTTCTCGAAATTGGCGAAGATCGTCCACGCCTCCTTGAACCGGGTCGACTCGACCTCCGACAGCACCCCGGCGTACGAGGCAAAACTCTCGTTCAGCCATAGATCGTTCCACCACCGCATCGTGACCAGGTCGCCGAACCACATGTGCGCCATCTCGTGGAGGATCGTCCCGGCCCGCATCTCT
Organism: Actinomycetota bacterium; assembly: GCA_035642095.1. Taxonomy (GTDB): domain Bacteria; phylum Actinomycetota; class UBA4738; order UBA4738; family CALAEC01; genus DASQTB01. The sequence goes on from DASQTB010000020.1 coordinate 628, forward strand.
CGCTGGGTCGCCGTCACCCGCGACCGGAAGATGTAGTGCTCGTGGAAGGTGACCGCGCCCGGGTTCTCCATCGCCCCGGCAGCGAACTCGGGCACGACCAGCTGGTCGTATTTGTCGAACACGTACGGGTAGCCGAACGCCTCCTGGTAGAAATCCAGTCCCTGCTTCGTGATCTCGAGCCACTCTTCCGGCTCGAGGTGCTCGGCCAGCGTCTGCCGGCAGTAGAGCCCCAGATCGATGCTCCCGTGGCGGTCGGTGAGCTTGTAGAACGGGCCCCCGGCGACCATCGTGATGTATGTCGGGATGGGCAGCGTGCGGCGGAACGTCCACCGGTCTGCCTCACCGTCTGCCACCGGCGGTCCCTCGGCCCGGGCATTGGACACCACCTCCCACCCTCGGGGGGCGACCACGGAGAACCGGAACGTCCCCTTGATGTCGGGCTGGTCGAAGCACGGGTACGCCCGATGGGCGTCGTACGGCTCCGAATCGGTGTGGACGTAGACCGTCGTGTCGACCGGGTCGACGAACCGGTTCATCCCCTTCCCGGTGTTGGAGTAGGGGCTCTCGCTGACCACTCGGACCTCGTTGCGCTCGCTCAGCCGGTCCAACGAGATCCGGGTGCCGTGGTGGGCGTCGGTTCGAGCCTCGCCGTTCACTATGAGATCCAAGACCGATCCCTCGGCGAAGTCGAGGAACGTCCCGACGCTCGGCTCGGCACAGGCGAACCGCAAGGTGACGTCGGAGCGGAACGTGCGATCACCCGTGACGTCGAAGCGGACGTCGTACTCGACATCCGAAAGGAGCCGGGCCCGGATGCGGGCTTCGTCCCTGGTCAGGTTGCTGCGCGACACCGCGCCAGACTAACAGGGGGCCCGCGGACCGGACCGTGGCCGTCGACTTGCGGCCCGGCTACGATGCCTCGGACGCTCATGAACTTCGAACGCTTCGCGGGGGGCGCCGCGGTGGCCGTGGCCGCAGGTGGGGTGGCCTACTCCATCTCGTTCGTACTGGCGCTGAAGGCTGGCTCGGACCCGGCCCTCCGGACCGGCTTCGTCCTCCTGCTGCTGGGCGGCATCCTCGGATCGGCCGTGCTCGTCGGACTCTATCTTCGGGTCCGGGAGCCGGATCCGGGGTTCGCCATTCTCGGGCTGCTGCTCGGGGCGGTCGGCATGCTCGGGTCAGCCATCCACGGCGGCTTCGATCTGGCCGCGTCGATCGATCCGGGCGGGTCGGCGACCGCCCTCCCCAACGCCATCGATCCTCGGGGCCTTCTGACGTTCGGTCTGACCGGGCTCGGGGTCCTGGTCTTGGCCGGCTCGATCCGGCGAGCCGGCGACCTCCCGACGGGGCTGGGCTGGCTGGGGACCGCCCTGGGGGTGCTCCTGGTGCTCATCTACCTCGGCCGGCTGATGATCGTGGACGCCGACCATCCGCTGCTCCTCGGCCTGGCCGCAGTCACCGGGATCGTCGTGCATCCGTCCTGGTTCGTGTGGCTCGGCGTGGTCCTCCGCCGGCGGCCCACCGGGTGAGCCAGCAGAGCAGGTATCATCGGCGCCGCCCGGGGGTAAGGAACCCTCACCCTTCGGAACGGATGCCATGAGACTGCTCGTTGTCACCAACGATTTCCCCCCGAAGGTGGGCGGGATCAACCACTACGTCTCGGAGCTTGTGCGGCGATTCCCTCCCGGGGACGTCACGGTGTTCGCGTCCAGTTGGCCGGGCGACGACGCCTTCGATGCGACCTATCCCCACCCGGTGGTTCGCTGGCCGCTGCGAAGCATGTATCCCACCGTTCCGGTTCGGGATCGGGTCGAGGCGCTGGTCCGGCAAACCCACGCCGACGTCGTCCTGTTCGGGGCCGCGGTGCCGCTGGCCATGATGGGGAGGGCGATCGAGCGCCGAACCGGGGCGCCCTACGCCTCGTTCACGCACGGGGTGGAGGTGTGGGCCGGTCAGGTCCCCGGAACGCGGGCCGTCCTGTCTTCCATCGCCCGGAACGCTGCCATGCTGATGGGAGTGTCCGAATGGACGATCGACCAGCTTCGGGGGGTCGTCGGAGACGAACCCCGGATCGAGCTCGTCCCTCCGGGGATCGACTCGGAACGGTTCCACCCCGCCGTCTCAGACGCCGAGGTCCGGGAGCGCCACGGCCTCGACGGGCATCCGGTGATCTGCTGCGTGGCCCGGCTGACGCTCCGCAAGGGCCAGGACAAGATCATCCGAGCCCTGCCCTGGGTCGCCCGAGAGTTCCCGGAGACTCGTTTCCTGGTGGTCGGCTCGGGCCCCGATCGGGAGCGACTGGAGGGGCTGGCCCACCGGAAGCGGGTCCGGGACAAGGTCGTCTTCGCCGGAGAGGTCCCCCACGATGTCCTCCCCCAGTACTTCCGGGCCGGCGACGTGTTCGCCATGCCGTGCCGGACCCGGAAGCTCGGGCTCGAGGTGGAGGGTTTCGGGCTGGCCTTCCTGGAAGCTTCCGCGGTCGGCCGCCCGGCCGTGGCCGGGGACTCCGGCGGCGCCCCAGAGGCCGTGATCCACGGGGAGACGGGGCTGGTGGTGGACGGCTCGGAGGTCGACGAGGTGGCCGAGGCGATCGCCGAGCTCCTGGCCGACCCGGACCGGGCGGGCAAGCTCGGGGCGGCGGGTGCCGACCGGGTCCACCGGGACTTCACCTGGCCGGCTCTGTCGGCCCGGCTCCGGGGACTCCTG
>DASQTB010000021.1:0-8462 GCA_035642095.1 Actinomycetota bacterium
AGTCCCCCCGCCTCCGCCGATCGTTCCGCCGCCCGGGCCATCCGGCGAGCCGCCCCGGGGTCCCCCAGCAAGAAGGCCAGCCGGGCCCGACGGACGCTGACCGCGGCTGCCCCCGACAGCCGACGGCCCATCTCATCGTAGGCGGCTGCCGCCCTCGTGTAGTCGCCGAGCTCCAGCCTGGCGTCTCCGGCGATGGCCAGGGCCCCCACGTCGTGGGGGTCGTCAGCCAGGAGCTCCTCGGCCAGCCGTTCCGCCCCCGTGAAGTCATGCGTGGTGAACCGGACCGAGGCCAGGAGCGCCCTGGCCTCGGGGTCCTCCGGGTAGATGTCCAGGGCCCGGGAGAGGGCTTCCTCGGCCCGGGCGTAGGTGCCGACGTCACCGGTGAGCCGGCCCCGACTGAGGTACAGCTCACCCAGGAAGGTGTAGTCGAGAGCCGACGCCTGGCGGCGGACCTGGTCCTCGTAGACCTCGATCAGCCGGTCGATCTCTCCCCGGGCGCCCGCCCCCGGGGCCACCCCCGTGCCGCTCCCGCCGGCACCGGCGGCGACCTCGGCCACCTCATCGACCGTGACCGGGCGGAGCGACTCCGATGGACCGTCGGCCCGGACGATGTAGGTCGCCCCGACCACCAGGCCCACGATCCCGATCAACGCCGTCGTCCGTTGCATCCGGCCCTCCGGAGGTGGTGGGGGCGGCGCGGGGGCCGCCCCCACCTCCCGTCTCTGCTAGTGCGGCGCTCCCACGTAGGGGAACTTCGCCAGGTAATCCGTGTGCGGACCGACGCAGTCGCTGGGGATCGCCCCCATCGCGTCCCGGCCCGGGAACGGGAAGCCCCCGGTGGTGATGTTGAGCTCGGCGTCGATCACGTCGTCGTCGAGCGCCCGGCCGTTCAGCGGGCCGGCCGCCGGCGTCGAAGTGTCGTACGTCACGACGTCGGGCAGCAGCACCATCCTCAGGGTGTCCAGCTGCGACCCCGAGTAGGCCCCCTCGCTGTCCAGCGCCGAGAACAAGGCCAGCACGGCCTCGACGTTGTCACCGAACCCCGCGTCGTCGTCCCGCGGCCTGCTCGCGTTGAACACGTTCTTGTCGTTGCCCGAGTTGAAGACGGTATTGATGGCGGGACGGCCCATCCGGTCGATCTGTCCGGCCGCCCCGATCGTCGTCCCCCACACGCCGATGTCCGTGCCGAGCCTGGCATCGGCCTGCTCCAGGACGATGGCGTTCGTGTTGAGCGCGGCGAAGAAGTCCACTCCCTTGCCGCCCGGCTGGTCGCAGAAGCTCCGGTTCTGGGGCTGGCCCAGCACGTCGTCTCGGAACGCGGCCAGGTCGAAGAAGAACGGGTCCGACCGGAGCCCGGCGAAGACCTTCACCCCGCCCTTCGCCTTCTCCGTCCTCCCTGTGACGCCCTCGGCGATCGTCTTGCCCTTCCCCGACAGCGTCCTGGCCTTCTCTCCCCTGTAGCGGGTGAGGGTCCAGTCCTGATTCCTCCTCTGACCGGAGAACCGCATGACGTACGCGAGGTCCTGGATCGCGTCTCCGGTGATGTCGACGTTGATGACGTACCTGATGTTGGTGGCGTACGTCCGCGGCGAGATCGCCCCCGCCGCGGGATGGGTGGTCATGGCGATCACCGTCCGACCGGCGTCCGCGCCCTCGAACACGTAGACGTCGTTGATGTCGGCGGCGCTCTGCCCTTCCGGCGAAGTCAGCCCCGGGGCGTCGAGATGGTCGGCGCCCCGAACGAGCATCGGGGCGGTCCCCAGGGCCAGCATTGCGGCCACCACTCCGACCGCAGCGAGTGTCCTCCTGGTCCCCACGCTTCCTCCTCGTCGTTTCGGGTCGGCACCGGGTCTCCGCGACGCTTGCCGGGCCAACCACCATCATCCGAAGATCAGCCGTGTGCTCGACGCCGTGACTCCGGCGCGTCGAGCCGGTGGATCCGCACGCGGACCCTCCGCGACGACGGCACCATCACCTCCCCTCCGTTCCGGCCACGGATTCGCAGCACCGGCAGGGTCGGATTAGTTCCGTGCCGAAACGGCCGGCGGCTTTAGAACTGGAGCGGAGCCTGGTAGAGCGGCGCGGTCGAGGGGCGAGACGGACAGGTCTCCGGTTCGACCGTCACGGCCAGGGCATCGCTGCCCGAGAGGTCCGCCTCGAACCGGGCCACCACGACGTCTCCCCGCGGCTCGACGCACACGCTCCGGACGGGGGTCCGGCCCCGGATCGCCCAGAGCTCGTAGACGCGGCCCTCGGCGAGGGCGGGCAGATCCGATCCGACCAGGAACCCCTCGCCGGGCGCGACCGCCGCACCGAGGTTGCCCGAGGGCCCCTGGAACCGCACGACCCGGACATCCGGTCGGGCCAGGAACCGGGCCAGCTCGGTGACGTCGGCATCCGGGCGCGGCGCCAGGAGATACCCACCCACCGCCCCGACGGCCAGCAGCGCGGCCGCGGCGGCTCCGACGAGCGCGGCCCGCAGCCCCCGGACGCGGCCGGGCCGCTCGGCCCGAAGGACCCCCTCGGCCATGCCCTCCCGGACGGGAGTGGGATCGAGGGCGAAGGCCAGCCGCCCGGCCACATCTCCGTAGGCGCGCCGGAGTCGGCGGCACTCCGCGCACTCGGGGCCGTGCTCGGCGAGCAGCCGGGATAGCGCCTCGGCGTCGTCGGCGTCGAGCGCGTCCAGGGCCTCGGCGGCCAGCAGCTCCTCGATGCTCTCGTGGCTCTTCATCGCTCCATCGCCCCCAGGGCCGCCCGCATCCGCCGCATGGCCAGGAGAACCCGCGACTTCACGGTCCCCAGCGGCAGTCCCATCCGCTCAGCGACCTGCGACTGGGTCAGGCCCTCGAAGTAGAGGAGCTCGATGACCTGCCGCTGCTCGGTCGGGAGGTCCGCGAGGGCCGCTCGAACCGCGGCGCGCTCCTCGGGGACCCCGACGGCGTGAACCGCCTGTTCAGCGGGATCCTCGGGGACCGGGTCGGGCAGCGCCCCCTCCGTCCGTCGGCGGTGGGCCTCCTCCCGTCGCACCAGGTCGACCGCGCGATGGTGGACGGTCGACATCAACCACGCCCGGACCGAGCCGCGGTCTCGCTCGTATCCCTGCGGATGCCTCCACAGGGCCAGGAAGGCTTCCTGCACGGTCTCGTCGGCGAGGAAGGGGCGGCGGAGGATCCGGAGGGCCAGCGCCCTGGCCGTGGGAGCGTACTTGCCGAACAGCTCTCGGAACGCGTCCTCCTGGCCGCGCGAGACCCTCCGGAGCAGGTCCCGGTCTCTGGCGTCCTGAAGGTCAGCGGCATTCATGGGTTCCCGGCGCGCCAGCATCGCATGCTGGGAAGGCTGGAGGGCCGCCTCGGGGCGGGCAGGCAGGACTCCGGGTGCGTTCACGGCTCATGGGTGTTCGCGCACCGGGTGCCCCCGGATCAGTGGTCGCGGCTCGCCCGTCTCAGACGGAGACCCCGCCGATGCCCAGCCCGTCCGTTGCGGAGTCGGCCACCGAGCGGGCACCGCCAGTGACCATGACCGTGCGCACCCGGTTCGTTCACCTCCACGAGCGTCCCGATTCATCAGGTTTTGACGCGAAGGACGGCGATCCGACGTGCAGATCGGAGATGTGGGCGATCGTGACAACGCGGGAAGGCTAGCCGGACATCACGAAACCCGGGCTTCCAGCCGGTATCCCATTCCCCGCACCGTGGTGATGCGTCCCTCTCCGAGCTTCTTCCGGAGGTAGCCGACGTACACGTCGACCACGTTCGATCCGGGATCGTAGTCGTAGCCCCACACATGGGACAGGAGCTGCTCCCGAGACAGGACCTGACCGGGGTGTCGGAAGAACGTCTCGGCCAGGGCGAACTCCCGGGCCGTGAGCTCAACGCCTCGATCCGCCACGGTGACCCGACGCGTTCTGAGGTCCAGGGCGGCGTCGCCCGCTCGAAGGACCGTGGGCTCGGGCGCCCGCTGGTCGCGGAGGCGCAACCTGACACGGGCCAGCAGCTCCTCGAAGCGAAACGGCTTGGGGACGTAGTCGTCGGCACCCGACTCGAGGCCTCTGACGGTGTCCGTCACCCCGTCGCGGGCCGTGAGGATGATGACGGGTGTACGGGAGTCGGTCTCCCGGAGGTCGCTCAGGACCTCCATCCCGTCACGGTCCGGGAGGCCGAGGTCCAGGATGACCAGGTCGAACCCTCCGCTCCGGGCCCGCTCCAGCCCCACCCGGGCGTCCCCCGCCACAGACGTGACGAACCCGTTCGCCCTCAGTCCCTTCTCCAGGAACGAGGTGATCCGGGCCTCGTCCTCCACGATCAGGATGCGGTTCATCCCATACGCTCCGGCTGGTCGGCAGGGATCACGATGCTGAACGTCGAGCCCGCCCCCGGACTGCTGTCCAGCTCGATGCGTCCGTGGTGGGCCTCGGCGATGGCCTTGACGATGGCCAGTCCGATCCCGGCACCCTCGGAGCGACGGGTCCGACCACCCCGGGAGAACCGCCGGAACACCTGCTCCCGCTGATCCGGCGGGATGCCGGGACCGGAGTCCCGGACCCACAACCTGGCCTCCCCGTCGACCACCGTCGATCCGAGCCCGATCATGCCTCCGTCCTCGGTGTGCTGGGCGGCGTTCTGGGCCAGCTGCATCATGGCCTGGGTCAGGCGCTGCCGGTCGGCCACCACGATCCCCCGGCCGGTCTGTTCCAGGCGCCAGTCCCGCGAGGCGATGGCGGCCGCCTTGGCGTGGATCTCCCCGGTGAGGACCTCGACGTCCACCGTGTCCAGATCCAGGAAATCGGGTTGCTCTGCCTTTGCCAGAACCAGCAGGTCGTTCACGATCCGCTGCATCCGTTCGAGCTCGTCCATCACCAATGCCAGCGTTCGCCGCCGCTCCTCGGGATCGTCCTCCAGGAGCTCCAGGTGGCCCCGGATGATCGTGATCGGGGTGCGGAGCTCGTGGCCGGCGTCGTCGACGAACTTGCGCTGGGTGGCGAACGCCTCCTCCAGCCGGTCGAGCATCTCGTTGAACGTAGTGGCCAGGGCGCCCACCTCGTCGCGTCCGGTGACCTCGATCCGCCGGATCAGGTCACCCTCGGAGATCGACTGCGCCGTGCCGGTGACCAGGCGCACCGGGCGGAGCACGCCTTCGGCGACCCTCCAGGCCAGGAGAGAGCCGACGAGCAGCGTGACCACACCGACACCGATTGCGCCCCACATCGCCGGATCGATCTGATCCAGCTCGAGATCTCGGAAGAACGCGGCCACGAACACTCCGCGGACCTCGCCGCCGCTTCGGAGCGGAACGGCCAAGTAGTCGATCGATCCAGCGGGCGACTCGGTGATCCGTCCACGCTCGGGCTCGGTCAGGCTTCCCCACCGGGCGATCAGATCCGGGTCCTGATCGAGCCGATAAGCCGGCGTGACCACACGAGGGCTGCGTAGATGCGCCTGGCCTTCGAGGAACGTCAGGTACACCTCGTTTCGCGCTGGGATATTTCGTCGCAGGAACACCTCGAAGATCCGCCGAACGTCCCCGCGGAACCGTTCGCCGGTCTCGGGGTCGCGCCCCCTGGCCAGCCGTCGGACCTCGTCGGTCTCCTGCACCAGGGCCGCGTCGATGCGGGAGTCGACCTCCACAGTGAGGATCCTCCGGAGGACCAGAACCGAGGCCACGGTGGCCAAGGTCATCAGGACCACGTACCAGACGAGGATCCGAGACCGGACGCCCCACGGGAACCGGCTCGGAGGGCCTCCGGGCTCAAGTGCTGTCGTCCGCTTCGGCTGCATCGTCGTCGCCGTGGTCTTCCGGCTCGTCGTCGTCATCATCATCCCCGGTGCCGGCCGCCGCCGGGGGAGGTGGCGGAACGGGCCGCGCCCCCGGAGCCTGGCCGGAGCCGCCCGGAGCACCCCCCGATCGTGTCTGTTCATTCCTCTTGCCGGGCCCCTGACGCCTGCCACCCGGCTGCTTGCCCGCCGACGGTTCGTCCTCGACCTCAATAGCCGGAACCGTCGAGGGTTCGGGCGAGCGGAGGGACGCGTAGAGGAATCCGGCCACCCCTCCGACCAGCAGCGCCAGCGAGGCGATCAGGGCCACATCTCTGCCGCGCATGGTCCCAGGGTCCCGCCCCGGTGCGTGACGAAGGTAAGAGAAGGATGAGAACGTTCTTAGGAGTCGTTCGCACGCGGCGAGGGGCGCCCCGTTCGGGACGCCCCTCTTCGCGGTGATCGGGCCGGTATCAGGTTCCTCCGCCCGACCCGCCGTCGTCGGTTCCGCCGCCGCCGCCTCCACCGCCGACGAACCCGCCGCCGGTGTTGTCGCCGCCACCGGTGCCGTCGTTTCCGCCGGTGTTGTCGCCGTCCTTGGTGTTGTTGCCTCGGCCGGTGCCGTCGTTGCCGGCGGTCCGGTCCCGGTCCGGGGTGTTGTCGCCGCCCCCGGTGCCGTCGTTTCCGCCGGTGCCGTCCCGGTCGGGCGTGTTGTCGCCGCCCTGGGTCCCGTCATCGCCACCGGTGTTGTCCAGGTCGCCGGTGTTCCTCCCGCCGGCCGTGCCGTCGTCGCCGCCGGTGTCGTCACCGTCGCCGGCGTCGTCCTCCTGCACCAGGACGTCTGCCTCGGCGTCCTCCCGAGGCTTCGCTGCCAGGTCGTCCTGGCTCAGCTCGACGAGGGCACCCTCACTGGCGCTGCTCCGGTATTCCAGCACCGCAGCGGTGGTGCCGACGCCCAACGCGAAGGCGAGTCCGAGGACCGCCAGTCTGCCGCTGTTCATCGCTTCCTCCTTCCTTCTGTCGTCCTGCATCCATCTTTGGTCGGCGCCGTGAGATGGCCCTAAGCGTGCGGTGAGATGGCTCTTAGTGAAGGCGCGGCTTCAGCCGGCCGATGATCGGGCGCTTGGGGAGCATGGCCACCAGCGGTTCGAGCGCCTCTGCCACGTCGCGGGCCGTCGGACGGGCCTCCGGGTCGGGAGCCAGGCACGACTCGACGATCTCCGCCAGGCGCGGGGGAACGTCCTCGGAGAACGGCACCCGCTCCTGATGGAGCTGCGGGAACCGGTCGGCGTCGTTACCCCTTCCGAACGGACGCTCCCCGGTCACCGCCTCGAACAAGGTCATCCCCATCCCCCACACGTCGGAGGCCGGCCCCGGGGAACCCAGTGATCCCGGCTCGATCTGCTCGGGCGCCATGTAGGCGTCCGTGCCGACCGGCACGTCGAGCGCGGCCGCTTCGTCGACGGTATAGGCCACGCTCAGATCGATCAGGCGTGCCGGCGCGCCCATGATGATGTTCTTCGGCTTCACGTCGAGGTGAACCCATCCCTTGAAGGCCATGAAGTGGAGGGCCGAGCACAGCTGGACGGCCAGCGGGACGGCCTGCTCGATCGCCAGCGGCCCGTACTTCCGGATCAGCGTGGAGAGCCGGGGGCCCTCCAGGAACTCCAGGACCAGGTGTGGCCTGGGCCCATCCAGCGCGCCCCCGAAGCTCCGAACCAGGACCGGGTGATCGAGGGCCTCCAGGGCCCGGGCCTCCGAGGCCAGACCCTCGAGGGCCGACCGATCCTCCACGCGATCGGGACGAAGGATCTTGACCACGACCACGGCGAGCATCGAGTCGTGCCAGGCTAGATGAGCCTCGTAGCGGCGGGCTCGCCCCAGGAGGCGGAGCTGATGGATGCCGGGGACGATCTCATCGCCCTCGCTGAATGCCCACTCCGGCTCCTCGGACGGTTCCGGCGTGGGAAGGGGGGCGCCCGTGGCGCCCCCCCGTCGTTCCGGCACGCGATCGGTCATCAGGTGTTCGTGGTCACCCCGACGGAGTGGTCGGCGGTGTTGTCGGCCGACCGGTCCCGTGAGTTGGAGCGGTCCCTGCGGTTCGGCTCTCCCGTGTTGTCCCCGGAACGATCCCGGGACCGCGACCGGTCCGCCGTGGTGTCCAGGCTGTCCCCGGAATTCGTGTTCCCGGTGTTGCCGGTGGTGGTTCCGTCGCCGTCGCCGTCGTCGTCGTCGGTCAGGAGCACCACGCCGTCGTCGTCTTCGCGAAGGACAGCCTCGCCCTCCGTCCCGGCGGCGGCGAGACCCGGAACAGCCAGGCCCACAAACAGAGCCAGCAGCACGATCATCGTCCTGCCCATCCCTTTACCTCCTCTTCTGGGTTTCGAAGAGAAACCTAGCCACCGGGACTAAGCTCGCAATGAGAGGGCCGTGAGAGAGGCCTTAGGCCCGGCCGAGGCGAAGACGGCGGAGGAGCTGGGCGTTGAGCGCCACGACGATGGTCGACACGCTCATCAGCACGGCTCCGACCGCGGGGGCGAGGGTGATGCCGGCCCAGGCCAGCACTCCGGCAGCGACCGGGATGGCCACCACGTTGTAGCCCGCCGCCCAAACCAGGTTCTGGACCATCTTGCGGTATGACGCCCGGGAGAGCTGGATGACGTCGAGGACCGCCCGGGGATCGTCCGAGGCCAACACCACGCCGGCGGACTC
>DASQTB010000022.1:0-22256 GCA_035642095.1 Actinomycetota bacterium
GTCCCCACGATGACCCGCTCTGGCCCCGGCGGCAACGCCTCCTCTCCCGCCTCGACCCGCTCGACCGGGAGCCGGGTGAGGGCGGCGGCCCATTCCTGGAGGCGTTCGGTCCCGCCCCGCTCGATGCCGAACCGGGTCGATCCGCAATTCGCGCAGGTCACGTTCGTGCCACACACGGCGCAGACCGGCCGTCGCTCTCGGACGGCCGCCGGTCCCCCGCACGCCTCGCATCGCACGGGTTGGCCGCAATCGCGGCACACCCTGATCACCCCGTACCCGTGCCGGGACAGCATCAGGAACGCACCGTTCGCCTCCTTCAGCAACGCCGTCAGCCGGGGTGAACGATCCTCTGACCCCGGGCGGGTCGCTTCCACCAGCGGTGCGGCTGCCCGCTCGGCGGCCCGGGCCGCCCGCACCAGCACGGCCGCGCCGTCGTCCACCAGGGCCGCGGCCTCGCCGCTGGGAGACAGCCCGGACAGCACGCATACGGCCCCCTCCAGCCGGGCCCTGGCCAGGGCGACCTCGCGAACGTGGTGGTACGGCGCCCGCTCCTCGCGATGGGCCGGGTGGGCGTCCCGGTGGACCCACACGAGTCCGGGACGCACCGGGGCGAAGACCGCCGGCCGGGTTCCGATCACCACCCGGTACCTGCCCGCCAGGATGTCCAGCCACGTCCGGTACCGCTCCCGGGGCTCCCCTCCGATGTACATGGCGACCAGGCCGCCGAACCGGTCGGCCACCGACCGGGCGGTTCCCGGGAGGGGGTCGGCCTCGGGAACGACGACCACCGCATCGCGCCCTGCGGTCAGACACGCCGCCACGGCGTCGATACAGGTCGAGGCCTCATCGTCTGGAAGCGGACGGAGCACGAAAGACCCCCCGTCTCGTCGGATGGCGGCCAGGAGCTCCGACCCCCGGTCATAGCGGTCGAGAGCGGAGGGCCCGGCGTCGACGTCCAGATCAGCACGATCCGCCCAGGGCCGGGGACCCTCCTCGGAGGCGACCCGAGGTGGATGGGCCCGCCCGATGGCCACCGACAGAGGGACGACGTACCGAGCGGCGACCCAGCGGTACAGCTCCAGCAAGCGCCCGTCGAACAGCGGCGTGTCCGAAAGCACTCGCCGGACCGGCAGGGTCCGGCCCGGAACATCCCCGGTGGGCCCCAGGACCCAGCCGTGGACCGTGCGCCCGTGGAACGGCACCGAGACCAGCAGGCCAGTCCCCGGGGCGCGCTCGGGGGGGAGGAGGTACGTGAAGGGCCGGTCCAGCTCAAGCCGGGGTATGTCGACGGCGACGTCGACCGGGACGCCGCTCAGGACAGGGCGCGCCGGAGGTCGTCGGCCCGGTCGGTCTCCTCCCAGGAAAATCCCTTCCGGCCGAAATGCCCGTAGCAGGCCGTGTCCTCGTAGATCGGGCGAGAGAGGTCGAGCCGGTCGATGATGGCCGCCGGGCGGAAGTCGAACGCCGCCAGCACCGTCTCCTCCAGGCGCTGGGGATCGACCTCCGAGGTGCCGAACGCGTCGAGCACGAACGATACGGGGTGGGCCGTGCCGATGGCGTAGGCCACCTGGACCTGAACCCGCTCGGCCAACCCTGCGGCGACCGTGTTCTTGGCCACGTACCGGGCCATGTACGCGGCGGAGCGGTCGACCTTGGTGGGATCCTTCCCGCTGAAACACCCCCCTCCGTGAGGAGCCATCCCACCGTACGAGTCGACCATGATTTTCCGGCCGGTCAGCCCGGTATCGGCCTTGGGACCCCCGATCTCGAACCGGCCTGTCGGGTTCACCAGGACCCGCTTGTCCTGGTGGTCCAGGCCGAACTCGATCAGGACCGGCTCGATGACGTGCTCCTTCAGGTCCGGGGCGAGCAGGGAGTCCCGGTCGACCTCGTCCCGATGCTGGGCGGAGATCAGCACGGTGTCCACCCGCACCGGGCGGCCGTCGTCGTACTCCACGGTGACCTGGCTCTTCCCGTCCGGACGCAGATAGGGGACCACCCCCGCCTTCCGGACATCGGCCAGCCGCTTGGCCAAGGCGTGGGCCATGGCGATCGGCGTCGGCATCAGCTCATCGGTCTCGCGACAGGCGAAGCCGAACATCATCCCCTGGTCCCCCGCTCCCACCGTGTCGAACCGGTCTCCGGAACCCTCCTCCCGCTCCTCCAGGGCGTGGTCGACGCCCTGGGCGATGTCGGCCGACTGCTCCTGGATGGCGGTGATGACGCCGCACGTCTCTCCATCGATCCCGAACTTGGCGTCCGTGTAGCCGATCTCGGTGATGGTCCGTCGGACGACGCCCGGAACGTCGACGTAGATCCTGGTGCTGATCTCCCCGGACACCACAACCAGACCCGTGGTGACCAGCGTCTCGCAGGCCACCCGGCCGTCGGGGTCGTCCCGCAACGTCGCATCGAGGACGGCATCGGAGATCTGATCGGCGAGCTTGTCGGGGTGCCCCTCGGTCACCGACTCCGAGGTGAACAGGTGCCTCCGGGCCATGTCCGAGGGATTCTAGCCGAGGCCACCGACCCGATTCAGCGCAGCAGCCCGGCCAACCGATCGCAGATCGTGCGGGCCAGCTCGCGTTTCGTCCACTCCCGGAGGGGCACCTCGTCACCGCCCGCCGCAAGGATCAGGGCCCGGTTCGTGTCGGCGTCGAAGCCCGTCCCCGGAGCGCCGACCTCGTTCACCACGATCAGGTCGAGGTTCTTGGCACGAAGCTTCCGGCGGCCGGCCTCCTCCAGATCGCCGGTCTCCGCGGCGAATCCGACCAGGACCTTCGGTCCCTTCCCTTCACCCAGCTCCCGAAGGATGTCCGGGGTGGGCTCCAGGAGGATGTCGGGCGGGCCGGCCTCCTTCTTCAACTTCTCGTCGGCGGCCTCCTTGGGCCGCCAGTCCGCCACGGCCGCCGCCTTGATCACCGCATCGGCCCGCTCGAACCGGATGACCACCTCGTCGCGCATCTCCTCGGCCGTCTCCACCCGGACGACCTCGACCCCCGGGGGATCGGTGAGGTGGGTCGGCCCGGTGATCAGCGTGACCAGCGCGCCCCTGCGGGCGGCCTCCTCGGCCAGGAGATAGCCCATCTTCCCGCTCGATCGGTTCCCCACGAATCGGACCGCGTCGATCGGCTCGAAGGTGGGACCGGCCGTGACCACCACCCGGCGTCCGGCCAAGTCGCCCCCTCGCTGGGAGACCAGCCGTTCCGCCCCCGACGCGATCTCCGCCGGCTCGGCCATCCGACCCATCCCCTCATCGCCGGCGGCCAGCGGTCCCTCCGCCGGACCGATCACCTCCACCCCCCAGCCCACCAACCGGTCGATGTTGTGGATCGTGGCCGGATGGCCCCACATCCCGGAGTGCATGGCCGGAGCGACGACCAGGGGCCCCCGGAACTCCAGGAGGGTCGAGCTCAGGAGGTCATCGGCCAGGCCCAGCGACAGCTTGGCCAGGAGGTTCGCTGTGGCCGGGGCCACCACCGCCACGTCCGCCTCCCGGGCCAGCCGGACGTGGAGGACCTCCTCGGTGTGCTCGAAGACGTCCGAGTGGACCTCCCGGCCGGTCAGCGCGGCGAACGTGTCGGGGCCCACGAACTGGATCGCGGCCGGAGTCATCACCACCTGGACCTCGGCGCCTCGCTCGCTGAGGAGTCGGACGAGGAGGACGGCCTTGTACGCGGCGATGCCGCCGGTGACCCCCAGGAGGACCCCCCGGCCCGCCAGGGGCGAGGTCATGGCTACTCGACCGTCGTCTGGTCGGGCCGGTCGAACGTCACCTTGTCGTCGGCGATCTCCTCGAGAGCGATGGACAGCGGCTTGTTCCGAAGGCCACCGGTCTCTACGAGCGGGGGAACGAACTCGCCCCGGCCCTCGCCGAGCTGGTTGTAATAGGAATTGATCTCCCGGGCCCGCTTGGCCGCCAGGATGACCAGCGTGTACTTGGAGTCCACCCGCTCCAGCAGTGTGTCGATGTTCGGCTCGATCATTCGGTCCCCTTCCTCTGCCCGTCGATGATAGCAAGGACCTCCCCGACGGCGTCCTCGACCCGGTCGTTCACCACGACGTGGTCGAACCGGGGAGCCTCGGCCAGCTCCCGCCGGGCCTCGGCCAGGCGCCGGTCCAGGGCCGGCCCCTGCTCGGTTCCCCGGGCCCGGAGACGGCGGGCCAGCTCCTCCTCGGAGGGCGGTTGGAGGTAGATCATCACCGCGTCGGGGACCCGCTCCCGGACGCTCCGGGCGCCCTGCACATCGAGCTCGAGGAGGACGTCCCTGCCCGCCGCCCGTGCCTCCTCCACCGGCCCGGCCAGCGTCCCCGAGCGATGGCCGAACATCTCCGCCCACTCCAGGAACGCTCCTTCTTCGATCATGCGAGAGAAGTCCTCGACCGAGACGAATCGGTAGTGGACGCCCTCGACCTCGCCGGGACGGGGCGACCGGGTGGTGGCGGAGACGGAGAACACCAGGCCTGGGCGAGACCGCAGCAGGAGGCGAACAACCGTGCCCTTGCCGACCCCGGACGGGCCGGAGATGACGAAGAGCCGTCCCCTAGCGCTTGGAGAACTCGCCGAGGAGGGCCTCCTTCTGCTTGGCCCCCAGGCCCCGAACCCGACGACTCGCCGAGATGTCCAGACGCTCCATCAGCTTGCGGGCCCGGACCTTCCCCACGCCCGGCATCGACTCCAAGACCGAGGAGACCTTCATCTTCCCGACGGTCTCGTCCTCCCGACGATCCAGCAGATCCCGCAGGCTGAGCTGCCCCGACTTCAGCCGCTCCTTCACCTGGGCCCGCTTCTTGCGGGCCTCGGCGGCCTTGGCCAGGGCGTCGCGTCGCTGTTCCTCGGTGAGGGTCGGCAGGGGCATGGCTCCTCCTTACGCTGAGGTTGAGGGATGGTCGATGATACCCCGCGGTTCGGCGCCGGGACAAACCGAACTGAGCACGGCGACCTGCGCCTTTTAGGTGAGGTGTCGGGACCCCGGTGACTCGACGGGTTCGCCGACGGCGCACCGAGGACAGGCTTCGGGGGACGTGGCCTCGGCCTCGATCCGGACCACGGTCCTGAGAGGGAACGGCATGGCATCCGAGGTTCGGTCGACCAACGCGGCCACCGCGATGCGCTCCGCCCCCAGACTCCCCACCAACTCCCAGACTTCGCCCGCGGACCCTCCTGTGGTGACCACGTCCTCCACAACCAGCACCCGCTCACCGGGGCGAAGGACGAAGCCGCGTCGGAGGGCCATGCGGCCGTCGCTCCGCTCCGAGTACAGGAATCGGGCTCCGGCGGCCAGGGCCACCGCGAATCCCAGCGGGAGGGCACCGACCGCCGGGCTGATCACCGTTTCGATCCGCTCGAACCACGCCGCTATCTCCGCTCCCAGCCGCGCGGTGACCACGGGATCCTCGAACACCCGAGCTTTCTCGATGTACGTCTCCGAATGCCGGCCCGAGGAAAGCAGGAAGTGACCCCTCCGGACGGCCCCTCGCCGGCGAAGCAGCCGGACGACCTCGTCCTCGGTCACCGGAGCCCCCGGAGGATCCCCGCCGCGGCGGCCCCCGGGTCGGAGGCCTCGGTCACGGGCCGGCCCACCACCAGGAGGTCGGCTCCGGCCTCCATGGCCTCGACCGGGGTCAGGATGCGGACGTGATCGTGCCCGTCGAGGCCCGCGGGGCGGATGCCCGGCACCACCAGGATCGGCTCGTCCCCCAGCGCCTCACGGACCACTTCAACATCGTCACCCGAGACCACCGCCCCGGCGGCCCCCGCCTCGACGGCCTCAAAGGCCAGCGAGGCCGGCGACGCGCCGGCGGCCTCGGCCAGGCTCGACAGGACCGTCACCGCCACCACGGCCGGTGGTTCCACCCCGACCTCCGCGGCGCCTTCGGCAGCCCCGGCCACCGCCCCCCGGACCATCTCGGGACCGCCGAGGGCGTGGACGGACAGCATCGAAGCGCCCAGGCGACCCGCATTCCGGGCGGCCCCGGCGGCGGTGGTGGGGATGTCGTGGAGCTTCAGATCGAGGAACACCGGGGCGTGGTCCCGGAGCCGGGCCACACAGCCGGGGCCGGCCGCGATGAACAGCTCCAGGCCGGCCTTGACCATCCCCACCGCTCCCCGGAGGCGGCCGGCCATCGCCTCCGCTGCCCGGAGGTCCGAGGTGTCGAGGGCGACGACCAGCGGGTTCGAGGACGGAAGGGTCACCCGCCGCGGTAGGCCGGCTCGGCCGGGAGGCCGGGGGTCACCACCCTACCCCGGAGCTCCATCGGGCTAGACATGCCTCGCCGAACCAGGAAGGCCCCGATCCCCTCGGCGATCTCAACCATGCTGTGGGGGGCGTAGAAGTTGGCCGTCCCGACCTGGACCGCCGAGGCCCCGGCCAGCAGGAACTCGATCGCGCTGTCCGCGTCGGTGATCCCTCCGATCCCGATGATCGGCACCTCCGGAAGAGCCCGGGCGACCTGGAAGACGCACCGCACCGCCACCGCCCGGATGGCCGGGCCCGACAGCCCCCCCGTCGTCCCCCCCAGCCTGGGACGGAAGGTCTCCACATCGATGGCCATCCCCAGCACCGTGTTGATCAGCGAGAGTCCGTGTGCCCCGGCCCGGACGCAGGACTGAGCGACCTCGACGATGTCGGTCACGTCCGCGGTGAGCTTGGCGAACACCGGGAGGTGGGTCATCCGGGTCACCGTGCCGATCACCTCCCCGGCCGCCTGGGCATCGCAGGCGAAGACCTGGTTCCGGCGCTCCACGTTGGGGCAGGAGATGTTGGCCTCGATCCCGGCCACGCCCGGGAGCTTGCTGACCCGGACGGCGACCTCGGCGAACTCCTGGACGCTCTTCCCGGCGATCGACACGATCACCGGCACGCCCCCGCCGGCGATGAACGGGCCCTCCTTCTCTATGAACCCCTCCACGCCGGGGTTCTGAAGCCCGATCGCGTTCAGCATCCCCGACGGCGTCTCCACCATGCGAGGGGTGGGGAGCCCCCGGACCGGTTGGGGAGTCACGCTCTTGGTCACCACCGCCCCGACCTTTCGCAGGTCGACCAGCCGGGACATCTCCTGTCCAGAGCCGAAGGTTCCCGAGGCAGCCAGGACCGGGGTGGCGAGCTCGATGCCGGAGAGGTTCGTCTTGAGGCTTACCCCGCCGGCCACGAGGCGGCCCTCCCGACCGTCAGCTCCTCGGCCTGGAACCCCTGGGGCGGCGTCTGGATCGGGGCGCTGCGTCCCCCGAGCCACTTCTCCCACCACACCCTGGAGCCGCTGAACACCGGGCCGTCGATGCAGGATCGGAGGTAGTCCCAGCCGCTGCCGTCCCGGCGGATGACGGGCACGACGCAGGTCCAGCACACCCCGACCCCGCACGCCATCAGCTCCTCCACGGCGACCTGGGTGGGGAGCCTCTGCTCCGCGCAGTACTCGGCCACCGCCCGGAGCATCGGATTGGGGCCGCACGCGTAGACCACCTCGGTATCACACCGGGTGACCATCCCCGGCAGGGCGTCGGTGACCTTTCCCCGCTCGCCGAGGCTGCCGTCTTCGGTGGTGATGGTGACCTGGACGGAGAGTCGCTTGGCCTCGACCGCTTTGAACACCCGCTCCTGGTCGCGGGCCCCGATGATCATGTCGACGCGCTTCCCCCTGCTCCGAAGCTCCTGGGCCAGGAAGTAGAGGGGCGCGGCACCGTACCCGCCCCCGACGAGCAGGCAGCTGTTCGGCTGGGTCGGATAGGGGAACGGCCGGCCCAGGGGGCCGACCACGTCCAGGAAGTCGTGGGCCTCGATGTCGGTGAGCCACCGGGTGCCGGGGCCCACCGGGACGAAGGCGATCTCCAGCGTCCCCGCCCACCCGCCCTTCCGGGAGGCCTGGTGGATCGAGAAGGGCCTGCGGAGGAGGAACTCCCGCTCGGGGGGCACGGCGACCTCGACGAACTGTCCGGGCCGGGCGTCGTCGGCGATCTCGGGGGCCACCAGGGTGATGGAGTGGTATGCCCCCAATCGCTTGACGCTCAACACTTCGCACTTCTGCCGGAACATCAGGGGCGATGGTACTCCTGGAGGCTCCGGGGCTCCTCGCCGTCACGCCGGAGCGCCTCGATCCCCTGCACCGCCGCGTACACGCCCTGGAGGGTGGTCACGCATGGCACCCCCGCCGCGGTGGCGGCCATGCGGATGGCGGCTCCGTCGGACCGGGGCTCACGACCGAAGGGCGTGTTGATCACCAGATCGACCCGACCCGAGGCGATCAGATCGGCCGCGTTGGGATGACCCTCGGACACCTTGGCCACGCAAGCCACCTCGATCCCCGATCGGGCCAGGAGCGCGGCCGTCCCCCGAGTGGCCACCACCTCGAACCCCAGGTCGACCAGGCGCTTGACCGGGAAGACGATGGCCCGCTTGTCACGATTGGCCACGGTCACGAAGACCGTTCCCTTCTCTGGGAGGGCCGCCCCCGTCCCGGCCTGAGCCTTGGCCAGGGCCACCCCCGGATCGACGGCGAGCCCCATGACCTCCCCCGTCGACCGCATCTCCGGTCCGAGCACGGTGTCCACGCCGGGGAACCGCCCGAACGGAAGGACGGCCGCCTTGACCGCCACGTGCCGGAGGTGACGGTAGTGGTCGGGATCCCCCGGGAGCCGACCCTCGGCCCGAAGATCGGCCAGGCGATCCCCCACCAGGATCCGGGCGGCGACCTTGGCCATCGGAACCCCCGTGGCCTTCGAAACGAACGGAACGGTGCGCGAGGCCCGCGGGTTGGCTTCCAGGACCCACACGCGCTCGTCCTTGACCGCGAATTGCACGTTGAGGAGGCCCCGAACCTCCAGGCCCTCTGCCAGGGTCCGGGTCAGCCGCTCCACCTGGTCGAGCTCTTCGTCGGAGAGCGTGGCCGGCGGAACCGTGCACGAGGAGTCGCCGGAGTGGACCCCGGCCTCCTCGATGTGCTCCATCACGGCGCCGACGAACACCTCCTCTCCGTCGCTCACGGAGTCGACGTCCACCTCGATGGCACCTTCCAGGAAACGATCGACGAACACGGGCCGGTCGGGACTGGCCGCGGTGGCCCGATCGAGGAATCGCTCCAGCTCATCGTCCCTGTACACGATCTCCATGGCCCGGCCACCGAGGACATAGGAGGGACGAACCAGGACCGGGTAGCCGATCGAGGCCGCCACGGTCAGGGCCTCCTCCGGCGAGCTGGCCTCTCCGTGGGGAGGCAGCGGCACGCCGAGGCGCCGGCACAGCATGGCGAACCGGCCTCGGTCCTCGGCCAGGTCGATCGAGGCGGGTGACGTTCCCAGCACCCGGTACCCCTCCGCCTCCAGCTCCGCGGCGATGTGCAGCGGGGTCTGCCCACCGAGCTGGACGACGACGCCCTCCGGCTCCTCGGCCTCGCACACCGCCAGGACGTCCTCTGCCGTGACCGGCTCGAAGTACAGCCGGTCCGACGTGTCGTAGTCCGTGGAGACCGTCTCGGGGTTGCAGTTCACCATGACCGTCTCGTAGCCGGCGTCGCGGAGGGCGAACGCCGCGTGCACGCAGGCGTAGTCGAACTCGATCCCCTGCCCGATGCGGTTCGGCCCGGCGCCGAGGATGAGCACCCGAGGGCGGCGGGCCTCGATCACCTCGGACACCTGCTCGTAGGTTGAGTAGAAGTAAGGCGTCTGGGCCCGGAACTCTCCGGCGCAGGTATCGACGGTCTTGTAGACGGGTCGGACGCCCGCTCCCCGCCGGGCCGCCCTGACCTCCCGCTCTCCCGACCCGACCAGCCGGGCGATCCGGCGGTCCGAGAGCCCGGCCCGCTTCGCCTCGCGGATCTCCCCCGCGGTCAGCCGGGCCAGGCGTTCGCCTTCCAGGGCCCGGGCCTCCCTCGCGGTGTGGGCGATCTGGTCGACGAACCACGGATCGATCCCGCTGGCCGCAGCCACCTCGTCTACCGCGTGCCCCGCTCGAAGCGCCCGCTCGACCAGCGCCAAGCGGTCCTCGGTCGCCTCCGAAACCCGGTCCAGGAGGCCGTCGGCCTCCAGGGTCGGGTCGTCTCCTCCCAGGGAAGAGCCGGATCGCTCGAGGGACCGGATGGCCTTGCCGTAGGCTTCGCGGAAGGTGCGACCCACGGCCATGACCTCGCCGACGGACTTCATGGCCGTGCCCAGACGGGGGTCGGCCGCGGGGAACTTCTCGAAGGCCCAGCGGGGCACCTTGACCACGACGTAGTCGAGGGCGGGTTCGAACGAGGCCGGGGTCCGGCCGGTGATGTCGTTCGGGATCTCGTCGAGCCGATAGCCCACCGCCAGGAGGGCCGCGATCTTGGCGATCGGAAAGCCGGTGGCCTTGCTGGCCAGAGCGCTGGACCGGGACACCCGGGGATTCATCTCGATCACCACCATCTGGCCGTCTCGAGGCGAGATGGCGAACTGGATGTTCGAGCCGCCCGTCTCCACACCGACCGCCCGGATGCAGGCCAGGCCGGCGTCGCGCATGGCCTGGTACTCCCGATCGGTCAGGGTCTGAGCGGGGGCCACGGTGATCGAGTCCCCGGTGTGCACGCCCATCGGGTCGACGTTCTCCACGCTGCAGACCACCACGGCGTTGTCCGCCCGGTCCCTCATCACTTCGAGCTCGAACTCCTTCCAGCCCGCGACCGACTCCTCGACCAGCACCTCCCCGATGGGGCTGGCGGCGAGGCCTCGGGCCACCACGGCCCGGAGGGTCACCGGATCACCGGCCAGTCCGGTCCCGCCGCCCCCGAGGACGAAGGAGGGCCGGATCATCACCGGGTATCCGACCGTGTCCGCTTCGGCCAGAGCCTCCTCGACCGAGTGGGCGAACCCCGACCTCGGCAGGGGGAGCCCGGCAGTCCGCATGGTCCGGACGAACAGCCTGCGGTCCTCGGCTCGACGGATGGCCTCGAGGTCGGCGCCGATCATCCGGACCCCGTGGGCATCCAGGGCCCCCGCTTCGGCCAGCGCCACGGCGAGGTTCAGAGCGGTCTGGCCGCCCAGCGTGGGAAGGATCGCGTCCGGCCGTTCTCGCTCCACGATCCGAAGAACGGATTCGGTGGTCAACGGCTCCACGTAGGTCGCGTCCGCGAACTCCGGGTCGGTCATGATCGTGGCCGGGTTCGAGTTCACCAGGACGATCCGGTAGCCCTCGGCCCGGAGCGCCTTGCACGCCTGGGTCCCGGAGTAGTCGAACTCGCAGGCTTGCCCGATGACGATGGGGCCCGAGCCGATGATCAGGATCGAGCCGATGTCGTCCCGTCGGGGCACGGGCTACGCGTCCTCCATCAGGCGGACGAAGCGGTCGAACAGCGCCGCGGAGTCGTGGGGCCCGGGAGCGGCCTCGGGATGGTACTGGACGGACAACGCCGGCACGTCTAGAAGTCGCATCCCCTCGAGCGTCCCGTCGTTGAGGTTCCAGTGTGTGAGGGCGACGGGCCCGAAGTCGCCGTGGAGCACCGGGGGGCCTTCCGGTAGGGCCGGCGGCGATGCCGCGCGAGGGCTCAGAGTGTGGCTTCGGGCGAGCGAGGCTTCCCCGTCGGCCCACCCAGGGAACGACCGAGGGTCGACGGCGAAGCCGTGGTTGTGGCTGGTGATCTCGACCCGTCGGGTGTCGATGTCCAGCACCGGCTGGTTGGCCCCCCGGTGACCGAACGTGAGCTTGTACGTCCGGCCGCCGATCGCCCGAGCCAGGATCTGGTGGCCGAGACAGATGCCGAACAGCGGGATCCGACCGACCAGCCCCCGGACCGTTTCCACCGCGTACCCGGTGGCCGCGGGGTCGCCTGGCCCGTTGGACAGGAAAGCGCCGTCGAATCGTCCGGCCAGGAGCTTCTCGGCGGAAGTTCGGGCTGGGAACACCGTGGTCTGGCAGCCGCTCCGGGCCAGCAGCCGGAGACTGTTCCGCTTCAGCCCCCAGTCGAGGGCTGCCACGCGGAAGGTGCGACCGGCCCGGGGGGCCACGTCCCCGACGACGTCCGAGGCGGCGTACGGTCGATCGACTGAGGCGGAGGCGGCGAGGTCCGCCCCGAGCATCCCGGGGTAGTCACGGACCCGGGCCACCAGGGACCGCGGGTCCAGGTCCTCGGTCGAGATGGCGGCCCCCATCGCCCCGGACTCCCGGATGTGCAGCGTCAGCGCCCTGGTGTCCAGGTCCTCGATCCCCACGACCCCGGCCCCGGCCAGTTCGTCGCCGAGCGACCGTACGGCCCGCCACGAGGATGGCCGGCGGGCCGCCTCACGGACTACGAATCCCGCCACCCGGACGCGGTCGGATTCGAGATCCTCGTCGTTCGTCCCGTAGTTGCCGACGTGGGGGTGGGTCATGACCACGATCTGCCGGGCGTATGAGGGATCGGTCAGCACCTCCTGGTAGCCCGTCATCCCCGTGTTGAACACGACCTCCCCGAGCGCCTCGCCCGTCGCCCCAAACGAACGACCCTCGAATGTGGCACCGTCCTCCAGGACCAGAAGGGCGTCGGTCACCCCGTGGCCTCGCCGTCCCGGACCGTGAACCGGCCCCGAAGCATCGTGTGGAGGATCCGGCCCCGAAGCGTCCGTCCCAGGAAGGCGGAGTTCCGCCCTTTGGAGGCGAACGGCCGTTCCCCGACCGCCCACGAGGCCGTGGGATCGAACACGGTCAGGTTGGCCGGGCGGCCCGGAGCGACCGGACCACCGTGCTCGTCGAGACCGAGGATCCGGGCCGGCTCGGCCGACATCCGGGCCACGGCCAGGCCGACGTCGCCGTCGAGGGCCCCGAGCGCGGCGCCGAGGGCCGTCTCCAACCCGGTCGTTCCCGGCCGGGCCTGGTCGAACTCCACCTCCTTGTCCTCAACTCCATGGGGGGCGTGGTCGGTGGCCACGGCGTCGAGCGTCCCGTCCCGGACCCCCTCGCGGAGCGATTCCCGGTCCTCGGCCGACCGGAACGGCGGGTTGACCCGGAGATTGGTGTCGTACCCCTGCAGGTCCTGGTCGATGAAGGTGAGGTGGTGAGGGGTGACGTCGGCCGTGACTCGGAGGCCCCGGCCCCTGGCCTGACGGATCAGGAGGACAGACAGACCGGCGGAGGTGTGGGTCACGTGGAGGCGTCCCCGGGTCCGCCCGGCCAGGAGGATGTCCCGGGCCACGACCACGGCCTCGGCCTCCGCAGGCACCCCCCGGAGCCCGAGGGTGGCCGACCAGTATCCCTCGTGCATCTGCCAGCCCTCGGAGAGCGTGGCCTCCTGGGCGTGCTGGGCGATCACCACGTCGTAGGCCCGGGCGTACTCCAGCGCCATCCGCATCACCTGCGCCGACTGCACGCACTCGTGGTCATCGGTGAACAGGCGGACCCCGAGCTCGGCCAGCTCGCCGATCTCCGTCATCCGCTCCCCTTCCAGGCCCCGGGTGATCGCCGCCGCGGGGTGGACGTCGACCAGGCCCGTCTTGTCGGCCAGGTTCTGGACCTCGAGGATGACGGCCGCCGTATCGGCCACCGGGTCCGTGTTGGGCATCGCGCAGAGGGCCGTGTAGCCCCCCAGGGCCGCGGCCCGGGACCCGGTCTCCACCGTCTCGGCGTCCTCCCGGCCCGGCTCCCGGAGGTGGGTGTGCAGATCGACGAATCCCGGCGCCAGGACCAGTCCCTCAGCGTCGATGAGCTCCGTTCCCCGGCGATCGAGGTCGTGGCCGATCGCCTCGACCGTCTCGTCCTCGACCAGCACGTCGGTGACCGCGTCGTGGCCGGAAGCGGGGTCGACCAGCCGGGCCCCTCGAAACAGGAACCGGGCCACGTCAGGCCACCTCCTGCCCGGAAGGGCCCGTGCCCCCGAGCATCAGGTACAGGAGGGCCATGCGAACCGCGATCCCGTTCGTGACCTGATCGGTGATGACCGCCCTGGGCAGATCGGCCACCTCCGAGGCGATCTCCACCCCGCGGTTCATCGGCCCCGGGTGCATGACCAGGGCCTCGTCCGGGAGGGCCTCGACCCGCCGGCGGTCCAGGCCGAACAGGCGGGCATACTCCCGGACGCTGGGGAAGTACTGCTGGCGCTGCCGCTCCCGCTGGACGCGGAGCAGGTAGCACACATCGAGCTTGGGGAGCACGTCGTCGAGATCGTGCGAGACCTCCACGCCCCACGCGCCCGCATCGGGCGGGATCAGCGTCGGCGGGCCGACCAGGGTGACCTCGGCTCCCATCCGGGACAGGCCGTGCGCGTTCGACCGGGCCACCCGCGAGTGGAGCACGTCGCCGACGATGGCCACCCGGAGCCCTTCGAACGCCGGGAAATGCTCGCGGATGGTGAACAGGTCGAGGAGGGCCTGGGTCGGATGCTCGTGGGTGCCATCTCCAGCATTGATCACGCTCGCCCCGACCCACCGCGAGAGCGTGGTCGGTGACCCGCTGGAGGGGTGGCGGATCACGATGGCGTCCGCTCCCATGGCCTCCAGCGTCAGGGCGGTGTCCTTCAGGCTCTCCCCCTTGGCCACGGAGGAGCCGCCGGTGGAGAAGTTGATCACGTCGGCGGAGAGCCGTTTGGCGGCGATCTCGAAGGAGATCCGGGTCCGGGTGGAGTTCTCGTAGAACAGGTTCACCACGGTCCGACCACGGAGCGCGGGGACCTTCTTGATCACCCTCGTCCCGACCTCGCGGAACGAGTCCGCGGTGTCGAGCACTCGGGTGATGTCCTCGGGGGACAGCTGGGTCACGGACAGCAGGTGCTTGATCACGTCACGACCTCCCCCACCTCGACGGCGTCGGCGCCGTCTGTCTCCTCCAACAGAACTCGGACCAGCTCGTCGGTTCGGGTGGGGACGTTCTTGCCGACGTAGTCCGCCCGGATCGGAAGCTCTCGATGGCCCCGATCCACCAGGACGGCGAGCTCGATCGACCGGGGTCGTCCCAGGTCGACCACCGCATCCATGGCCGCCCGGATGGTCCGCCCCGTGAACAGAACGTCGTCGACCAGGATCACGGTCTTGCCGGTGACGTCGAAGTCGATGCTCGTCTCGTGGACCTCGGGCGCCTCCTTCCGGAGGCCGATGTCATCCCGGTAGAACGTGATGTCGAGGACTCCGACCGGAACCGTCACCCCCTCGATGCGCTCGATCTCCGAGACCAGGCGACGAGCCAGATCGTCCCCCCGGGCGGCGATGCCCACCAGGACCACGTCGGCGGCACTCCGGTTCCCCTCCAGGATCTCGTGAGCGATCCGGGTCACGGCCCTGCGAATCTGCCCCTCGTCCAGGAGACGCCCGCGAGGCTCAAACGCCACCGGGCCTCCGGGAAAAGGGAAACGCCGCACGTGCTCGTGCGGCGTGGCGCGTTGCGGTCACGCTCTCGTCTCCCTTCCCGGCCTCTCGGGACCGGACTTAAAGGGGAAGGTTCCGAGCGGACGATAACATACGGGAGGACCCTTTCGGGCGCATTCGGCCTGCCGGGTGTACCCTGAAGGGGCCGACGAAAGGGGCGTCATGCTGGCCATCTTTCAGCAGATCGGGCTTCCGGAGATCCTCCTCATCTTGGCCGTCCTGCTCTTCCTGTTCGGCGCCCGGAAGCTCCCCGAGCTGGCCCGGTCGCTCGGCAAGTCCACGAAGGAGTTCAAGCAGGGCATGCGCGATGGCCCCGACGAGGAGACCCCGGCGGGGGATGGCGACGACCAACCCCGCGCCCAGAGGACCACGACGCCCGAGTAGGACACTCCGGACCACTCGCCACCCGATCCGATGTCTTGGTAGCATGGCCTCCACGAACGGGAGGCACGATCCACCGCAGCCCATCCGACGATGATGGCCGCCCGCCTCGTCGGGCGGTGACCCGGCCGGGGCGCCCCGGCACGTCCGGCATCGTGCTGGTCGTGCTCCTTCTCGCCGTCCTGGCCTCGCCGGTCCTGGCCCAGGAGACGCCAGCGCCGCCTCCCTCACCGGAGCCGACACCCAAACCGACCGAGGAGGCCACGACCTCGCCGGCCCAGGAGGCCACGCCCTCGCCGACCCCGGAGGCCACGGCCTCGCCGTCCCCAACCGCTCCGACAACGGTCGAGCAGCCGGCATCATCCCAGCAACTTGCACAGCAGGACCGCCGGAGGCCGCCCCGGCCGCGGAGGCGAAACCCCGCCCGGCGCGGTTTCCGGGCCGAGCGGCGGGGCGACCGCAGCCAGGTGCAGCTCAAGCGGAGTTGCGCCCCCTTCTCGCACACCCAGACGTACCTCACGTGGGGACCGGCTTGGGCCTACGGAGCGCCGGTCACGGTGGACTACTCGGCGGAGCGATGCACCAAGCCTCGGGGGACGCTGGTCGAGGTGATCACCGCGGGCTCGGCGACGGTGTACCAGGGCACCACCATGGACGGAGCGGCGATCGACCGCCGACCGTTCCGGCTCACCGGACGATGGGATCGTCCGGCGAACGCCGCCGGCTGGCCCCTGTCGCTGTGGGGCTGTGGCGTGAAGCTGGCCCAGTACCGGTGGGAGATCCCCGGCGTGTACACGTTCGAGATCGGGGCTCGGTGGGGCGTCTGGTCGCTCACCGTCTCCACCGAGATCCTGGGCCCGCAGAGCCAGGCCCGAGACTTCCACTGGTCGTACGACGCCTGTTGATCAGCCCGAGGCCGCCAGGTCCCGGGCGACCCTTCCCAGGATCCCGTTGACGAAGCCCCCCGATTCCTCGGTGGACATCTCCTTGGCCGCGATCACGGCCTCATCGATGGCCGCTCCGACCGGCACATCCTCCCGGTAGCGGAGCTCGAAGCAGGCCACCCTGAGGATGGCCCGGTCGACCACCGCCATCCGCTCCACGGTCCAGTCCTGGGCGTGCTCCCCGATCAGATGGTCGAGATCCCCCAGGCGCTCCTCGACGCCCCGGACCAGGTCCTCGGTGAAACCGGGGATCCGCTGGCCGAGCTGGCGCCGGCCCTCCAGGACCTCCGTGGGAGGGCGGTGGGACACATCGGCCTGATAGAGGATCTGCACCGCCAGACGCCGGGCATCCCGCCGACGGGCCACGAGGCCTACTGCTCCCGCGAGAGGTACTGGCGAGAACGGGTGTCGACCTTCACCCGGTCGCCTTCCTCCACGAACAGCGGCACCTGGACGGTGATGCCGGTCTCCAGGATGGCCGGCTTCATGGCCCCGGTGACCCGATCGCCCTTCACGCCCGGCTCGGTGGTGGCCACCGAGAGGGCCACGGCCGCCGGAAGCTCGACACCGATCGGGATGCCGTCGTGCATGGGCACCAGGCAGGTGGCACCTTCCACGAGGTAGCTGGCCGCGTCGCCGACCACCTCCAGCGGCGCGTGGAGCTGCTCGTAGGTCTTGGTATCCATCAACACCAGGTGATCCCCTTCCCGGTAGAGGAACTGCATCTCCCGACGGTCCACGATGGCCAGGCCGACCTTCTCGTCGGCCTTGAACGTCCGCTCCTGGACCGAGCCGGTCTTCACGTTCCGGAGCCTGGTGCGGACCACGGCCTGGCCCTTCCCCGGCTTGTGATGCAGAAACTGAAGGACCGTCCACAGCTCGCCGCCCAGGTTGAGCGTCATGCCGTTCTTGAGGTCGTTCGTGGAGACGCTCACGGCGAGAGCACCACGAGATCCCGGGAGGTGCGAGGCAGTGGTCGGGGGTCCTCATCCTCCACGACGACCATGTCCTCGACCCGAACGCCTCCGATACCGGGGAGGTAGATCCCCGGCTCCACGGTGACCACGGCGCCGGCGGGGATCGGGGCCGAGTTCCCCGCCCGGAGCGAGGGGCCCTCGTGGATCTCCAGCCCCACCCCGTGGCCCAGACCGTGCCCGAACCGCTCGGCGAACCCCGCATCCCGGATCACGCTCCGAGCCGCTTCGTCCGCCTCTCCGCCGAGCACTCCGGGACGGAGGACCTCGGTACCGGCCATCTGGGCCCGGCGAACCACCTCGTGGATCTCCCGAAGCTCCGAGGGCGGTTCCCCGAGGGCGGCCATCCTGGTCATGTCGGAGTGATAGCCGTCAACCACGCAGCCGAAATCGAGCTTGACCACGTCGCCGCCCCGAAGGGAACGATCGGTCGGGCGGTGGTGTGGCTCGGCGGCATGCTCCCCGAACGCCACGATGGCGTCGAAGCCGACCCGCTCGGCTCCCAGCTGACGCATGGCCACCTCCAGCTCCAAGGCCACCTCTCGTTCCGTGATGCCCTCGACCAGCTTCCCGACCGTGCGATCGAAGGCTTCGTCGGTGGCCTCCTGGGCTCGCTCGATCGACCGGATCTCCTCGGCGTCTTTGGCCCACCGGAGGTGCTCAACCTCGTCCTCGGTGGCGATCAGCTCGACGCCGTCGATCCCCTCCAGCCGGCGCCACGCCCGGTGGCTCACGCCGCCCGACTCGAATCCCATCCGGCCGACGCCGCCGCTCCGGCAGGCCTGGGCCACGGCCCGGGCCAGATCCTCCCGGTAGATCTCCCGCCGGACGTCGGGTACCTCACGGCGGGCCTGCTCCTCGTACCGGGGGTCGGTGAACAGGACCCCGCCCTGGCGCGTCGCCAAGAGCTGCCCGTTCGTCCCGGTGAATCCGGTGAGGTATCGGACGTTGACCGGCCGGGTCACGAGCAGAGCGGCCAGGTCAAGCTCGTCCAGGCGAGCGGCCACCCGCCCCCGGCGGGTCTCGTGGTCCACGCCGGCATGATAACGACCCTCCCCCCCGCCCAAATCGCGGGAGGCGGCCCCTTACGGACCGCCTCCCCGACCCGGCGGCCGCTCCCCCCGGTGCAGCCGCCGGACGATGTGACCCGAGGGGCCTACTTGGGCGGCACCCCCCGGCAGAGGGTGAACCCCTCGTCGCCGAACCGGAACCGAGCGCATGTGCCGGCCACCGAGACGAGCTGGTAGTGCTCCTCGAACACTCGCCCCTCGTTGACCAGCCTGCTGTCGCCCTCCACCGCCACTTCGACGGTGTCGGCATCGACGATGTCGATCAGGTCGAACCGTTTCCCGCCGACGATGCCACCCTCATCCGCTTGCTCCTCCTCGGCGCCGTCGGCCACGGGCTCAACCGGCTCGCCGCCGGTCGGGATCTCAGCTCCGGTCGTGTCGGTTGGGGCGGCCTCCGCCTCCGTCGGCGTGGTTCCACCCCCGCCTTCGGCCGCCACGACCAACGGGACGAACGGGTCCCGGCCTCCGAAGAAGCTGACGGCCCGGGGTGGCTCGTTGGCCTCCTCCGGCTGGGGCTCCCCCACCCCCGTTCCGGGCGTGGGGGGGATCGGAGGCGGTGACGCCGTGGGCGTGGGGGCGGCCTGCTCCTCGGTCCCGTCACCGCCGAGCATCGTGAAGAGGAAGAATCCACCGACCAGGAGGACCACGACCCCGAGCACCGTCAGCATGGTCCGCTCTCGCTTGGTCATGGGGTCACGCTCCCGGGGTTGGGGTCGGTACGGCCGCGGGGGTTCCAGCGGCCGGGCTGGCTCCCGGCGACGGGCTGGCCGAGGGCGATGCCTCCGCCTCGGTTCCCGCCGGCGCCGGAGGCGCCGCGCCCGGCCCCGCGTCGACATCGGTCGTGTAGAACCGGACGTCGAGAGTCAGCTGGAGCTGGGGAAGGCCGTCGGGACCCTCGGCGACGGAGACGCCCGTGACCTTCGAGGCTCGCTGCAGAGTCTCCAGCCGGAAAAGGAACTCGTCGACGGGGAAGAAGCCGCCGACAACCTGGATCTGGGCAGCCACCTCGGCCGCATTCCCAGCAGGGACCGGAAGTGGATCCGTGGGCGCCACCGAGAAGAAGTCCACCCCGGCGACGTCGGCACTGGTCTGGAGCTCGTTGATCACGCCGGGCAGATCGGCCACCGGGGGCACCGCCCGCCGGAAGCGGGCCAGCTCGCGCCGAAGCTGGTCGGCGTTCTCCGCCGCGGCCTGCAGTCGCGAGAGCTCGGTTTGGAGAGCGACCTCTTCCTGTTCGGCCCGCTCCAGCCGCTGCTCGGCCTCGTCCACGTCTCCCATCTTGGGAAGGACCAGGAAGGCTACGGCCAGCACGGCCAGGAGGAAGAACACGATGGCCGCGATCACCGGTCCACGACGGCTCACTGTCCACCACCTCCTCCAGCCCGGCGACGGGCCAGGGCCTGCTCGGACAGATCGACGGAGCTGGTGAACTGCTCGACCGTCTGCGTCCCGATCACTGTGTCGGTCGAATTCTGGAGCCAGGGGTTCACGAACCCGCGCACGTCCTCCAGGCGCGACAGCCAGAGGGCCACGTCGGGGTGCGTGAAGGCGAACCCGTTGAAGGAGATCTGGCCCACCAGCGCCGGCCCTGCTTGCGCCTGGCCCGGCGTCGTCGTCGTGGTGGTGGTTCCCGTCGTCGTCGGCGTCGCCGTGGTGGTCGTCCCGGTGGCACCCGGCGCGCCCACCTGACCGGTCAGCCCGTTGAGCCACACCTGACCCGGGATGACCAGCGACACGTCGCGGAGCACCCCCGACCACAGCACACGGTCGGACAAGAGCGCGGTGAGCAATCCTCGGGTGGCGTCGATCTCCTGCTGGAGCTGGTCGATCTCCTGGAGCTCGTTGATCTCGCCCTGGAGCCGGGCGTTCTCGGCCTGCTGGGCCTCGACGTCGGCCTGGACGGAGTTCTCCTTCAGCACCTGGAGGAAGTAGAAGCCGCCCAGGGCCGCCAGCACGATCACCCCGAGGGCGACGACGGCGGCGGTCCGACGGCGGGTCCGCTGCCGCTCGTACAGCTCTGGAGGAAGGAGATTGATCCTCACCTCATCACCTCTGGGGAAGGGCCAGGCCCAGCGATACCGCGAGCAGCGGCTCGGCCTCGATCATGGTCGCCTCATCCATGTCCAGCCGGACGTTTACCTTCTGGAACGCGTGCCCTGGCCGAACCTGGCCATCGACGCGCTCGTCGAGCAGCTCCACCAGTCCGGGCAGCTTGGAGCCGCCGCCCGTGACCAGCACCCGGGTGACCTCGGCCCCGGGAGTCTGGGCCCTGTAGAAGTCCAGCGACGAGCGGATCTCGTCGACCAGAGCGGCCACCCGGGCCCGGCGGGTGTTATCCACCTGCTCGACCGGTGGGGACCCCTCCACGGGCTGTCCTCGCTTGAGGGCTTCCGCGTCCTCCTCGGGGATGCCCAGGGAGGTGGCCATGGCCACCGACACGTCCCGTCCTCCCGACGGAAGGATGCGGACGAACCGAGCCACGCCCCGCTCATGGACGCAGATGTTCGTGACGTCGGCTCCCACGTCGACGATGGCCTCGCCGCCCAGATCGGAATCCTCGAGCCCGAGCCCATCGTCCTGACCGACCGCGCGGATCAGGGCGAAGGGCACGAGATCGACGCCGACGGGCTCGACCTTGGCCCGGGCGGCGGCGTCCACCATCCGGTTGACCATGTCTCGCTGGGCCGCCACCACGAGGAGGCGGAGCATCTTGGCTCCGTCCTGCTCGATCTCCTCCAGGACGTCGTAGTCGAGGACCGCGTCGTCCACGGGAATGGGGATGAGGTCCTGGACCTGGAAGGCGAGCGACTGCTTGAGCTCCTTGGGAGGCAGTGCCGGAACGGTGATCTCTCGGACAACCACCCGCTGGTTGCCGACCCCGAGGACGGCCTGACGGGTCTTGAACGCTCCCCGCTGCCACAACTCCCTGACCGCCGCGGCCAGGGCATCGACGTCCCGAACCTCTCCGCTCTCCACGGCGCCCGGAGGCAGAGGAACCTGGGCCGCCCTGACCAGCGACGGCGGGTCGCTACCGAGCACGACCTCGGTCGCTCGCACGGCCGTCGACCCCACGTCGAGGCCGATCCGCCCCCTGGCCACTACTGCTCTCCCTCCACACGCACCGATCGATCCGAGAGGTACCGGTTCACGTCCGACTCTCGGATCCGGTAGTTCTTGCCGACCCTGATCGCCGCCAGCTGCCCCGCCTTGATGAGCCGGTACACGGTCATGTTCGAGACCCGCATGGTCGCTGCGACCTCCCCGACCGTCAGGAGGCGGTCGCCCACGAAGGGGCGTCGCTTCGGCACGGTCAGCTCCTCCACCTTCGGCTCAAGTACCACGTTTGCCACAGATCCCTCAAGCTCCACATGTTCAACATGATCCTCGATCACTACTCCTGCGTCATCGGCCACATCTCTAACATCGAGCCGCGACGCTAACAAATACATCGGCACGGGTCAACGACAATCTTGAGGGTCGATCCACGACTTGGGGCTAATTACAGAACTGCAATTACCCCCAATATCGATAGCGCCGTCGGTGCTAGGTGACCGGCAGGTCAAACTCCGAGGAGGGTCAGATACAGCTCGGCGATGGGGCGCCCGGC
>DASQTB010000023.1:0-10091 GCA_035642095.1 Actinomycetota bacterium
TCGTCGAGCCGTCGTGGGGCCCCTTCGGGCGCTCCTCGAGGAGGGCCGGGCGAGCGGAGAGCTCGTGGTGGAGGATGCCGACATGGCCGCCGTCGCGTTCACCGGCGCGCTCAACATGGCCGCGACCTCACAGATCGTGACTACGGGACACCTCGACGCCGAGGCGACGGCGAAGGCGCTCGTCCCGCAGCTGATCCGCGGCGTCCTCCCGAGGTAGCTCGCCCGCGCGCATCTCGTGTACGGCAGTGGATGCGGCGTGAGCGACGCCGCGTGGACGCGCGCAGCGGCACGCCCGGACAGCCCTTTAGCGAAGATGTGGAGCAGTTGGAGAACGCAAGAAGAATTGCCTCCAATCTGCCTGCGGAGACGGTGGCGCGGCGCTTCTACGAATCCTTGGTGAAATCAGCGGAGCAGAGCATTCGCTGGTCTACGGAGGAAGACGAGAAATTGCTCGACGGGCGCGACTGGTAGCCATGAAGTACGACCGCTTGGTGCGGTTGAGGTGGGCTCTCCAACGCGGCTGGGCGGACGATCCAATGCTCGAAGCTGAGACGGGAGAAAGACGGGATTCTCGCGGAAAAGGACAGGTATCCTTGCTCCGGCCGGAAGGCGAAAAGGCTGTCTGACCTGATCTTACTCCTGGAGCGGACGACGGGATTCGAACCCGCGACCCCCACCTTGGCAAGGTGGTGCTCTACCAACTGAGCCACGTCCGCGTGGCACAAGGATACCAGGGGGCCGGGCCCGGCTCGACCCCCGGTCACCGGACCCCCGTGGAGCCGAACCCTCCCTCCCCCCTGGTCGAGGGGGGGAGCTCGGTGACCTCGACCGCCTCGACCTCGGTGAACGGGACCACCAGGAGCTGAGCGATGCGGTCCCCCCGGCGGATGTCGACCTTCTCGCCGGGGTCCAGGTTGACCACGGCGATCGTGATCTCCCCCCGGTAGCCCGCGTCGATCAGCCCCGGGGCGTTGGCCAGGGTCAGCCCGCGGCGGGAGGCCAGGCCCGATCGGGGAAGGACCAGCCCGGCGTGACCTTCGGGGATGGCCACGGCCAGCCCCGTCCGGATCAGGGCCCGTTCCCCGGGGGCAACCACCACATCCTCGTTGGCAGCGAGGTCGAGTCCCGCGTCGCCGTCACGGGCCCGGCGGGGAAGGGCGACCGCGGGATCGAGCCTTCGGAACTCGATCCGCACGGTTCCGAGCGTACCGGCTCCCCCGGGCCCGGCGCGAACCGTCCTTCCACCACGTCGTTCGGGCTCCACTATGCTCGCCCGCGTGTCCGCCGGCTTCTGCTCGGTGTGCGGCGCCGTCCTTCGGGACGGCGTCTGTCCACACGGGCACCCTCAGCGAGCGGTTCGGCGCCGGGCCCGACAGCACCGGGGTCGCCTCCGTCGGGCCATCGCCTGGCTGATCCTGATCGTGGTCCTCGGCGGCAGCGCGTACGCGGCCCTGGTGTGGTACCCGCACCGGGCCGCCTCCGAGGTGATGCGTCCCTCGTCCGAGGACTTCGCCCTGGCGCTCGACGCCTACCGGGCGACCGTCTCGCTGTTCCCTCCTGGAGCAACCGATCCTCAGGCGCTACTGGTCCAATCGAATCAAGTCCTGGAAGCCGCAGGCGACACCCGGGAAGACCTCGGCCGGGCTAGCGCTCGCCTGGAGCAGCTGGAGCCCGTGTCATGGCCGGTCATCTCGGATCGGCCCCCGCTCCGCCAGGCTCGAGCCACTCACCAGGACATGCTGGCCTTCTCGACGTCCGCCCGGGAGACGGTAGCCTCGGTGGAAGCCATCGCCGGCTACCTCACCCGCGTGGCCGGCGTGCTTCCCCAGCTGGACAACCTGGAGCAAACGCTGGGACCAGCGGCGGGCGGAGAGGTCGACCAAGCCGTGGCCGCGTCCACGCCCATCGCCGATCAGGTGCTGGCCGACATCCAGGCCGTCACCGCGCCGGAAGAGCTGGGCGGTCTCCACGCCTCTCTTCTGGCAATCGCCCAGCGGGTCCGGGAGGACCTCGACGAGATCGCCCGAGCCGGCCAGCAAGGAAGCCAGCCCGTCATCACCGCGCTGGTCAGGGACGTGCGGGGAGAGGTGGGCTCGTTCCGGGAGAGCATCGGCCGTGCTCCCCAGGAAGCCGGCCAGGGCGGCCTGGCGGACCGGAGGGCCGAGGTGGACCGGCTGGCCGCCGAAGCCGTCTCGGGCCTCCAGGCCCTGCGGGACGGGTACGGGATCACCGGCCTCCTTATCCCCGAGCTGGCCCAGCCGATGGCCGGGGTGTGACACCGGGAAGGGCCCGGCGGGGGGACCGGGCCCTTCGCCTACTCGGGTGCTCGGGCTACGAGCAGCCGCTGGTGGCGCCGCAGCTGCCGCACACGTAGCAGGAGCCGGCGGGCTGCATCTTCGAGCCGCATGCGTAGCACAGCGGCGCATCGGCCTTCTTGACGGTCGGACCGGGCTCGACGGGGTTCGACTCCAGGGCGATCGGTTCCCCCGCAGGGGAGCCTCCGGCGGCGTTCCCGTTCCCGTTCGCCGGTGCGGCCACCTCCTCGCCGAGGCCCTGCTGGGCATCCGCCCGACGCTCGGCGATCGACCGCACGCCGAGGCCGGCCCGCTGGTCCTCCGGGAGGTACTCGAGGGCCAGCCGCCGGAAGATGTAGTCGACGAGGGAGGAGGCGAACCGGATGTCCTTGTCTCCCGTCATCCCGGACGGCTCGAACCGCATGTTGACGAACTTGTGGACGTACGCCTCGAGCGGCACGCCGTACTGGAGCCCCAGCGACACGCTGATGGCGAAGGCGTCCATGATCCCCGACAGCGTGGAGCCCTGCTTGGCCACCTTCAGGAAGATCTCGCCGATCCCGTCCTCGGGGTACTCGCCGGCGATGATGTACCCGTCCGCCTCCCCCACCGTGAACGAGAAGGTCTTGGCCGGCCGGGTCGAGGGGAGCCGGCGGCGAACCGGCGACCCGACCCCGTCCGCCTGCTCCTTGGCCTTCTTGTTTGCCGACAGCGGCTGGGCGACCTTGCAGTTGTCCCGGTAGATGGCCAGGGCCTTGAGGCCGAGCCGCCACCCCTCCAGGAACAGGTTCTCTACATCCTCGACGGTGACGTCCTCCGGCATGTTCACCGTCTTGGAGATCGCCCCGGAGATGAATGGCTGGACCGCGGCCATCATCTTGACGTGGCCCATGTACTGGATGGCCTGCTCCCCCATGGCCGTATCGAACACCGCGTAGTGCTCGCCGCGGAGGTGCGGGGCCTGATCGACCGAGTTGTGCTCGGCGATGTAATCGACGATGTCGCCCACCTGCTGGTCGGTGTACCCCAGCCGGGTCAGGGCCCGGGGCACAGTCTGGTTCACGATCTGCATCGTTCCCCCGCCGACCAGCTTCTTGTTCTTCACCAGGGCCAGGTCGGGCTCGATGCCGGTCGTGTCGCAGTCCATCATCAGCCCGATCGTCCCCGTGGGGGCCAGCACCGTGGCCTGGGCGTTGCGAAAGCCGTTCTCCTCTCCGACGACGATGGCCTGGTCCCAGGCCTGCTTGCTCGCCGACAGCAACGCCTCGGGGACCAGCTCCGCGTCGATCTCGTCTGCGGCCCCCCGGTGCTTCCGGATGACCCGGAGCATCGCGTCCCGGTTCGGGGCGTACCCGGCGAATGGACCGGTGTGCCCGGCGATCTTGGCCGAGGCGGCGTAGGCGTGGCCGGTCATCAGCGCGGTGATCGCCCCGGCCCAGGCCCGTCCGCCCTCGGAGTCGTAGGGCAACCCTCGAGCCATCAGCAGCGCGCCGAGGTTCGCGTACCCCAGGCCGAGCTGACGGAACGCCTTGGCGTTCTGGGCGATCTTCTCCGTCGGGTAGTCGGAGTTCCCAACCAGGATCTCCTGGGCGGTGAACACGATCTCGACGGCATGCCGGAACGCCGGGATGTCGAAGCTGCCGTCCTCGTCCAGGAACTTCATCAGGTTCAGCGAGGCCAGGTTGCACGCCGAGTTGTCGAGGTGCATGTACTCGCTGCACGGGTTCGAGGCGTTGATCCGACCCGACGCCGGACAGGTGTGCCAGTCGTTGATCGTCGTGTCGTACTGCATCCCCGGGTCGGCGCATTCCCACGCCGCCTCGGCGACCTGCCGCATCAGGTCCCGGGCCCGGGTGGTCTTGATGGGCTCCCCGGACAGCACGCCCTTCAACTTCCAATCCCGGTCGTCCAGGTAGGCCTGGACGAACTCATCGGTCACCCGGACGGAGTTGTTCGCGTTCTGGTACTGGATCGAGTACGCGTCCCGGCCGTCGAGGTCCATGTCGAAGCCGGCTTCACGGAGGGCCCGGGCCTTTCTCTCCTCCAGGGCCTTGCACCACACGAAGTCCTCGACATCCGGATGGTCGACGTTGAGGATGACCATCTTCGCGGCCCGGCGGGTCTTGCCCCCGGACTTGATGGTCCCCGCAGACGAGTCGGCGCCCCGCATGAACGAGACCGGTCCGCTGGCGGTGCCCCCACCGGCCAGCGGCTCCTTGGACGAGCGGATCCGCGAGAGATTGATCCCCGAGCCGGAGCCGCCCTTGAAGATGATCCCCTCCTCCACGTACCAGTTGAGGATGGAGGTCATCTCGTCGTCGACCGAGAGGATGAAGCACGCCGAGCACTGCTGCGGCGTGCCGGGAACGCCGACGTTGAACCACACCGGCGAGTTGAAGGCGGCCTTCTGGGTGACCAGGATGTGGGTCAGCTCGTCGGCGAACACCCCGGCGTCCGCGTCGGAGGCGAAGTAGCCATCCTTCTTTCCCCATCCGGCGATGGTGTCGACCACCCGGGAGACCAGCTGCCTGACGCTCGTCTCCCGCTGGGGCGTTCCCAGCGGGCCCCGGAAGTACTTCTGAGCGACGATGTTGGTGGCGTTCTGGGACCAGGTTCGGGGGAACTCGACGTCTCGCTGCTCGAACGCGTTCCCTCCCTCCTTGAAGTTGGGGATGACCGCGTCCCGGGTCTCCCAGTCGACCTCGTCGAATGGGTGGGTCCCGTCCGTGGTGAAGTAGCGCTTGAAGACCAGACCCGTGGTTCGGACGTCGCGTTCCTTGGTTGCCACCGTGACCTCCTCCGACCGGGGGAAGGAATGACAAGAACTACAGCGCTGTGATTCTCCCTCCGGGCAGCCCCGCTGTCAAGGGGCTCTCCCCAACATTGTCGCACTATGTAGCGGTGACGAGGGGAACCGACCACAACATCTTGGGGTAGGCGAGGCGCTTGGCCCTACCTGCGGGGGGCGGCTCCCTTCGGCCGGCGCTTCTGGAGCATCAGGCCCAGCTCCCGCTCGAAGTCGGTGACCTCCTGGAAGTCCTTGTACACCGAAGCGAACCGGAGGTAGGCCACCTCGTCCAGGCGGCGGAGCTCGGCCAGGACCTCCACCCCGACCTCCTGCGTGGTCACCTCGGGCCCCTTCCGGCGGAGCCGCTCCTCGACCCTCCGGGTCAGGTCCACGACCTGCTCCTCCGAGACGGGCCGATTCTTGATGGCCTTCCGGATGCCGGCGGCCACCTTCTCGCGGTCGTACGGCTCCTTGGCGCCGTCCCGCTTGATCACCCGAAGCCCGACGCCGTAAGCCCGCTCGAACGTGGTGAACCGTCGGCCGCACGCGTCGCAGGCCCGCCGACGACGGATGGCACCGCCCTCCTCGGCCGGCCTGGAGTCGACCACCTTCGTGTCGGAGGCCCCACACCAGGGACAACGCATCGGGTTCCCTCCTGCCCGTTGGAACGCAACATCTTCGACCTTGTGGGCCCGATGCACAACATATGGTGGTTCGGAGGACCTCTTCCCGGCCTGGGATAATCCGGGCATGCCCCTCGAGGTCGAGCTGGCCCTCCGGCTGGTGGGCGCCGCCGTGCTGGGCGGGGCCGTCGGGTTGGAGCGAGAGACCCGAGACCAGCCGGCCGGATTCCGAACACACATCCTGGTCGCCCTGGGCTCCTGCCTGTTCACCCTGATCTCCGCGCACGGGTTCGGGGCGGTCCTGGCCGACGATCCTCAAGCCCGGTTCGATCCCACCCGGATCGCGGCTCAGATCGTGACCGGGATCGGGTTCCTCGGTGCGGGGGCCATCCTCCGATCGGGGATGAGCGTCCGGGGACTGACCACGGCGGCCAGCCTGTGGGTGGTGGCGGCCGTCGGGCTGGCCGTGGGGGCGGGTGCCTATGTGCTGGCGGCGGCGGCCACGGCGGTGACGCTGCTGGCGCTGCTGGCCCTCCGTCCGCTCCGGTCCAGGCTGGTCCGGGGTCGAAGACAGGAGCGCGAGGAGTTCATCCTCGAGGCCGGCCCCGACCTCGAGCTCGAGGTCCTGGTGGGCCGGGTCAAGGCGGCGGTGGATCGGATCGAGCACATCCGGGTCGAGGAGGAGGGCGACTCCCAACACGTGGCCCTGATCCTCAGGCTCCCAGCTGGCCGACGGCCGGAGGACGTCCTCGAGGTCCTGACCAACCTGCCAGGGATCCGCAACGTCGACTGGACGGGATGACCGGTTGCTCCTCTCCCTCCCCGAGCCTCAACCCGCCGGCAGGACCAGGGTCTGACCGGCACCGATCGCCGACGTGGTCATCCCGTTGGCCCGGCGGAGGTCCGCCACGAACCGGCGTGGATCCCCTTCCGGGCCCACCTCCCGCCGGGCGATCGTCCACAGCGTGTCGCCGGCTCGGACCCTATACCGACGGACAAGCACCAGGTCGGATCCCCCCAGGGCGGCCCCGGCCGCCCACAGCAAGCTCGACAGGAGCACCACGACCACCGCCACCCGGTTCGATCGAACTCGTGTTCGACCCACTCCGGTAGTATGCCGAACGCGTGTTCGGCCGTCAACGCTCGAACAGGTGTTTGATTCCATGCTCGGGGGATGCTAGCCTCCCCCACTGACATGGACGATCTGACGCCCAGGCAGCAGCGGATCCTGGAGGTCATCAGGCAGACGGTGCAGGACCGAGGGTACCCGCCGACCGTACGGGAGATCGGCGAGGCGGTGGGCCTGACCTCGTCCTCCAGCGTGCACGCCCAGCTGGCCAACCTCCAGCGGAAGGGCATGCTCCGGAAGGACGCTTCCCGACCCCGAGCCATCGAGGTCGCCGGGACCCGACCCCGGGGATCCGGGGCGGTGTCCGTCCCGGTGGTGGGCAGGATCGCCGCCGGCGCTCCGGTGATGGCGGACGAGCACGTGGAGGAATACCTGGCCGTCCCGGAGAGCTTCGCCGCCGAGGAGGAGCACTTCGCCCTCCGGGTGGCCGGCGACTCGATGGTCGATGTCGGGATCCTGGACGGCGACCTGGTCGTCGTTCGCCGGCAGGACGTGGCCGAGGACGGAGCGATCGTGGCCATCCAGCTGCCCGGCCCGGCCGAAGAGGAGGCCACGGTGAAGCGACTCCGCCGCAGGGGTCGCCGCCTCACCCTGGTTCCGGAGCACCCCACCATGGAGCCGTTCGACCTGCCCGACGGCGGGCGGGTCCTGGGCCAGGTCGTGGCGGTCCTCCGCCGCGTGTAGCCCTCAGCCCAGGCGGACCCGGCGAGACACCGGCCGGACGGTGAACTCGGCGATCCATGGGAGCTGGTCGTCCCGGACCCGGGCCCGGAGCCGGGTACCGTCGGGCCCCGCTTCGGCCGAGCCGACCTCGGCCTCGCGGTACAGGCGAGCCACGATCTCCTGCCGGTCGTAGGGCACCAGGAGCTCCACCTCGACCGGCGGCGAGGGGAGGACCGTGTCCACCCGCTGGAGGAGTTCGCCGAGACCATCCCCCGTGACGGCCGACACCGGGACCCCACCGGGGAACCGGCGCTGGGCCCGGGCCCGCCCCATCTCCGACAGCAGGTCCATCTTGTTCAGAGCCAGGACCTCCGGAAGGCCGCCCGCTCCGATCTCGGCCAACACCTCGCGGACCGCCGCGACCTGCTCCTCCACGTCGGGAACCGAGGCGTCCGCCACGTGGAGCACCAGGGAGGCCAGGGTGACCTCCTCCAGCGTGGAGCGGAAGGCCTCGACCAGGTCGTGGGGCAGCTTGCGAACGAACCCGACGGTGTCGGAGAGGGTAGCCGCCCGCCCTCCGGGGAGCTTCAGCCGGCGCACCGTCGGATCGAGCGTGGCGAAGAGCTGGTCCGCCACCACGACCTGGGCGCCGGTGAGCGCGTTCATCAGCGTCGACTTGCCGGCGTTCGTGTACCCGGCCAGGGCGATCTGGGGGATGCCCGAGCGCTCCCGGCCGGCCCGCTTGACCCCCCGGGCCGTGCGCAGCCCGGCGATGTCCCTTCGCAGCTTGGCGATCCGCCGGCCGATGTGCTGCCGGTCGATCTCCATCTTCGTCTCGCCGGGACCGCGCCGGGTGCCGATGCCGCCGCCCATCCGGGACATGGCCTCGCCCCACCCCCGGAGTCTGGGCAGCAGGTAGTTGAGTTGGGCCAGCTCGACCTGGGCCTTGCCCTCCTTGGAGCCGGCGTGGAGGGCGAAGATGTCGAGGATCAGGGCGGTCCGGTCGACGACCTTGACCCCCAGCCGCTCCTCCAGGCTCCGAAGCTGAGCGGGGGTTAGCTCGTCGTCGAAGATGGCGAGCCTGGCCTCGGCGGCATGGATCATCCCGTGGAGCTCGGTCAGCTTGCCACGTCCGACGAACGTGGCCGGGTGGGGAGCGTCGCGGTTCTGAACGAGGCGGCCCACCACCTCCGCCCCTGCTGTTTCGGCCAGCGCGGCCAGCTCGTCCAGCGACTCCTCATCGCCGGCCAGGCCGACCAGGACGGCCGGCTCCAGCACGGTCGGGCGCCACCCCGCGGAGAGGGGCGATTCGGAGATCACGGATCCGCGGCGGCGATCCACGGTCATTGCAGCGCGCCGCGGATCCGGGCGACCGCCTCCTCCAGGCGGTCGTCGGCCACGGTCAGGGAGGCCCGAACGTATCCCTCCCCCTCCCGGCCGTACCCGGCGCCGGGAGCCACCACCACCCCGGCCCGGTCCAGCAGCACCTCGGCGAACTCGGCCGACGAGATGCCGTCCCGGGTCGGGAACCAGACATAAAACGAGCCCAGAGGGGGCTTCAGGTCCCACCCAAGGTCGTTCAGGGCCTCGACCAGCAGATCCCGGCGGCGGCGGTAGGTCTCCCGGAGCTCGCCCAGGTGATCCATCGTTCCCTCCAGCCCGGCCACAGTAGCCCGCTGGACGGCGTTGAAGATGCCCGAGTCGATGTTCGTCTTCACGGTGGCCAGGGCCCGAATGGCGTCCGGGTTGCCGACCGCCCAGCCGACCCGCCACCCGGTCATGTTGAAGATCTTCGACGCGGAGCCGAACTCCACGGCGACTTCCTTGGCCCCGGGGACCTCCAGGACGCTGGGGGCCACGTACCCGTCGAAGGTGATCTCCGAGTACGCGATGTCGTGGGCCAGGAGGAGCCCGTGCTCCCGGGCGAAGCCCACCGCCCCCTCGAACAGCGGACGCTCGGCCACCGCCGCGGTGGGGTTCGAGGGGAACCCCAGCCACAGGAGCTTCGCCCGGTCCGACGGCCGGACCGCCGAGAGCTCGGGGAGGAAGCCGGCTTCGGAGGTGTGGGGCACCGGGACCGGTGTCCCCCCCGCCAGACGCGTGCCGATCTCGTACACCGGGTAGCCGGGATCGGGGACCAGCACCTCGTCGCCGGGATCGACGAACGCCCAGGCCAGGTGAGCGATCCCCTCCTTCGACCCGATCAGCGGCTGGACCTCGGTGTCGGGGTCGAGCCGGACGCCGAACCGGCGGGCGTACCAGCCGGCCACCGCGGTCCGAAGGGCCGGCAGGCCGTAGTAGGAGGGGTACCGGTGGGTGGACGGGTCCTCGGCGGCCTCCTGGAGGGCCTCCACCACGTTCCGGGGGGTGGGAAGATCGGGGTCCCCCACGCCCAGGGAGATGACGTCGGTCCCGGCGGCCCGCTTCTCCTCGATCCTCCGGTCCAGCTCCGCGAACAGGTACGGGGGAAGGTTCTCCACCCGGCGGGCGATCCTCAACGCCGCACCGCTCCCTGCCGCCGATCGGCCAGCCACGACTCGCTCAGCTCTCCTTCGAACACGAACGCGGCCGGCCCGGCCAGATAGACGTGGTCG
>DASQTB010000024.1:0-7843 GCA_035642095.1 Actinomycetota bacterium
TCACCGCGCCGTCGTTCAACTCGTACCGGCGGCTCCTCCCCCAGCACTGGTCCTCGGCATTCGTCTGCTGGGGTCCCGACAACCGAGAGGCATCGATCCGGGTGCCCTCCACGTTCTGGGGCATGGAGGAGCGGTCCACCAACCTCGAGCTGAAGCCGACCGACGCGTCGTGCAATCCGTACCTGGCGTTCGGGGCGCTGATCGCCGCCGGCGTGGACGGCCTGGCCCAGGAGCTCCAGCCTCCGGAGCCGATCGACGTCGACCCGGCCACGCTTCCGGACCGCGAACGTGAGGCGGCGGGAGCGCATCGGTATCCCGAGACGCTGCAGGAGGCGATCACAGCGCTGGAACGCGACGACGTCCTGCTGGACGCGCTGGGGGACCTCCTGGCCCGGTCCTTCCTGGCGGTGCGTCGTTCCGAGTGGGAGGCGTACTCCGCCATGGACGAGGACGACCAGTACCGCGGCCACTTCCTGAAGTACTGATGGTCACCGGAGGCGACGCCGCGACGACGCAGGGGCCTTCCGGCTCGGAGCTGGTGACGTTCCTGTACGGTGACCTCACCGGCCTGAGCCGCGGTCGATCGTTCCCCCTGCGCGATCTGCCGGAGCGACTCCACAGCGGGGTGGGCTGGGTTCCGGCCGACCAGGCCTTGACGCCCTTCGACGAGATCGCCGATCCGAACCCATGGGGTCCGGTGGGTGACCTGCGCCTCCTGCCGGACCGGCGGACCGAGGTCCGGGTCGACCGGTGGCCTGAGGCCTCGGCGCTCCACTTCTTCCTGTGCGACGCGGTGGAGACCGATGGGGCGCGCTGGGAGGCGTGCCCCCGCGCGCTGCTGAAGGAGGCGCTGAGTGCCCTGGAGCGTGACGCCGGCCTTCGCCTGGTGGCCGCCTTCGAGCAGGAGTTCCACCTCTCGGGCCCGGGCCGAAGTGGACCGGCCTTCTCGATGGAGGCCCACCGGCTCGTGGAGCCGTTCGGTCCCATGCTCGTGGCGGCCCTGGAGGAGGGCGGCCAGGAGCCGGAGACGTTCCTCCCCGAGTACGGGCCGGGGCAGTACGAGATCAACTGCCGCCCGGCGGAGGGGATCGCCGCTCCCGACCGTGC
Source organism: Actinomycetota bacterium (assembly GCA_035642095.1). Classification (GTDB taxonomy): domain Bacteria; phylum Actinomycetota; class UBA4738; order UBA4738; family CALAEC01; genus DASQTB01. Next base: position 1,108 of record DASQTB010000024.1, read on the forward strand.
GCTGTCGGTCCGGGAGATCGTCCGAGAGTCCGCCCGACGGCTCGGTCACCGGGCCAGCTTCACCCCGATCGTGGACCCAGACGGGGTGGGGAACGGCGTCCACGTGCACTTCAGCTTCCTCGACGAGGACGGCCGCCCCGCCGGATATGACCCCGCGCGCCCGGGGCGGGTCAGCGAGGCGAGCGGCCAGTTCGTAGCCGGGATCCTGCGCCACCTGCCCGCCCTCGTGGCCCTGACCGCTCCGTCGGTGATCTCGTACCTCCGGCTGACCCCACACCGGTGGAGCGCCGGGTTCACCGCGTTCGGCGATCGAAACCGGGAGGCGGCCGTGCGGATCGCTCCCACCTATGCGGGCGCGGACCCCGAGCGTCAGTTCAACCTGGAGTACCGGGCCGCGGACGCAGCGGCCTGTCCCCACCTGGCGCTGGCGGCCATCGTCCTGGCCGGTCTGGAGGGGATCCGGGAGAAGCTCCCCGATCCTCCGCTGATCGCCGCCGACCCCGCGGAGATGAGGGACGAGGAGCGAGCGCGGTTAGGGGTCCGGCGGCTGCCCGGCTCCCTCGAGGAGGCCCTCGATGCCCTCGAGGCCGACGAGGTGGCCCGCTCGTGGTTCCCCCCGCTCCTGCTCGAGTGCTACCTGAGCATGAAGCGGACCGAGATCCGCCTGCTCGATGGAGCCGAACCCACGGAATCGTGCGCGAGGTACCTCGATGTCTATTGAGGACGTGGCGCTGGTCGACCATCACTGTCACGGCGTGGTGGGAGCCGATCTCGATCGCAGCGCATTCGAGGAGCTGATCAACGAGGGGCTGGATCCGCCCGCGCCGGGCACCAGCCACTTCGACGCCCCGGTGGGCCTCGCGGTGCGCCGGTGGTGCGCTCCGCTCCTGGACCTCGAGCCCTTCGCTCCGGCCGACGTGTACGTCGAACGGCGTCGGGAGCTGGGCGCCGGCGAGGCCGGCCGGCGCCTGCTCGCGGCCGCCGGGGTGGGCGCCCTTCTGGTCGACGGAGCGTATCGGGCCGGCCACGTCCTGAACACCTCGGAAATGGGATCGCTGGCCGGCGTGCCGGCGTACGACATCGCCCGTTTGGAGGCGGTTGCGGAGGACGTGGCCGCGGTGGGGTCCGACGCCGCCTCCTACCCGGACGCCTACGCCCGGCGCCTCGAGGAGGAGGCCCGGGGAGCCGTGGGGCTGAAGACGATCCTTGCGTACCGCTGGGGCTTCGACGTCGATCCGTCGCCACCCACCAGGGAGGAGGTGGTCGAGGCGGCGGGATCGTGGATGCGGGCCTCGGGGGAGGGGCCGTTCCGGGTTGAGCACCCGGTGCTGCTTCGCCACGGGCTGTGGACGGGCGCCGAGCTGGCTCGCCAACGGGGCTTTCCGATCCAGGTGCACGCGGGCTTCGGCGACACGGATCTCACTCTGCACCGGGCCAATCCCACGCTTCTCACTGACGTGATCCGAACGTTCCGGGACATGGGGGTGGACGTCGTCTTCCTGCACTGCTACCCGTACCACCGGGAGGCGGCGTACCTGGCTGCGGTGTTCCCCAACGTCTACCTGGACCTCGGCTCGATCCTCCACTACACGGGGGCGTCGTCAGGATCGATCGTGGCCGAGACTATGGAGTTGTCGCCGTTCACCCGGCACCTGTACTCGTCCGACGCCTTCGGGGTGGCGGAGTTCTACTACCTCGGCGCGTTCCTGTTCCGGAGAGGTATGCGGGCCGTGCTCGACGAGTGGATCTCACGCGACGACTGCTCCACGGCCGAGGCCGATCGGATCGCCGACCTGGCGGCCGCGGGGAACGCTCGACGGATCTACACGCTTGGGGACGCCTGAGCCGTCTGAGCGTCTACCGGACGGTCTGCTCCACCAGCGCGTCGAAGAGGCCCTGCTGCGCCCGATCCGCGTCGGCGGTCTCCTCCGGGTGCCACTGCACGCCGACCAGCCAACCCTCCTCCGCCTCGACCGCCTCCACGATGCCGTCCTCGGTCCACCCGACGGGCCTGAGCCCGTCTCCCACTCTTTCGATGGCCTGATGATGGTGGGAGAAGCAGTCCGGCCGGTCGATGCCCATCGCCTTGGCCACCATCGTGCCCGGCTCGAGCTCGACCGGGTGAGAGACACCGTGACCGCCCGCGGGAACGCCGTGAGCGATCACCCCTTCCCTGTTTGTGATGTGCTGGTCCAGCGTGCCGCCCATGGCCACGTTCACGACCTGGATCCCCCGGCAGACGGCCAGTGTGGGGAGGGCGCGATCGACCGCGGCCTGGACCAGGGTCAGCTCGAACGCATCCCGGTCCGGGTCGATGCCGTAACACGCCGGGTCCTCCGGGTGGCCGTACCGGGCCGGGTCGACATCGCTTCCGCCGATCAGCAGCAGACCCTGGAACCGGTCGAGGAGCCGGTCGGCGGCGGAGCGATCAACGGTGTGGGGGAGGAGGGCGGCCGGCTCTCCGCCCGCCTGGCGAATGGCCTCCAGGTACGGAGTGGGGACGGCCAGAGCCTCTTGGTCCGGCCAGGGCTTGGCTTCGCCACGAGAAAGACGTCGGCCGGCCACGAGGACGAGCGGCTCCATGGCGACCAGTGTATCGCTCAGCCTCGCTCGAAGTATCGCTCCAGCTCCCAGTCGGTGACGACCGTGTTGTCGAAGATCACCTGCTCCTGGCGGGCCGTGTTCACCAGGTGCTCGAACACGAAGTCCCCGAAGGCCTCCCTGGCTACTTGGCTCTTTTCGAACTCGTCGATGGCCTCGTGGAGGGAGCTGGGCAGCCGAGGGACGTCCTTGGCTTCGTAGCCGTTCCCCACGAAGATCTCGGGGCACTCGATCTTGTTCTGGATCCCGTAGAGGCCGCCGGCGATGGTCGCCGCGTACCCCAGGTAGGGATTCATGTCGGCTCCCGGGAGCCGGTTCTCCGCCCGGAGCGACTTGTGCTCCCCCACGATGCGGAAGCCCACGGTTCGGTTGTCGCGGCTCCACAGGATGGCGGTGGGGGCCCAGGACCCGAGCTGGTAGCGCTTGTAGGAGTTGACGAACGGAGCGAACATCCAGGTCATCTCCCGGGCGGTGGCCATCAGTCCTCCCAGGAAGTAGCGGAAGGTCTCCGACATGTGGTGGGGATCGTCCTCGTTCCACATCAACGAGTCGGTTCCGTCCTCGTTCCACACGCTGGAGTGAAGGTGGCATGACGAGCCGGCCTCGGCCATCGTCCACTTGGCCATGAACGTGATGGCGGCGTCGTTCATGGCCGCGATCTCCTTCACTCCGTGCTTGTACAGGGCGTGACGGTCGGCCGTCTCCAGCGCGTCGGCGTAGACGATGTTGATCTCCTGCTGGCCCCGCCCGAACTCCCCCTTGGAGAACTCGATGGGGATCCCGGCCTTCACCATGCCGTTGCGGATCTGCCGGATGATCCACTCGTCCTTGGTGGTCTGGAGCATGTGGTAGTCCATGATGTAGGTCGAGGACGGACGCAGCTCCTGGTAGCGCTTCTGGGCGGCCTCCTCGAAGCTCTCCTTGAACAGGTAGAACTCGAGCTCCGATCCCCCCATGAAGGTGAAGCCGGCCTCCCTGGCCCTCTCCACCTGCCGCTTCAGGATCTGGCGGGGGGCCACCTCCACCGGCTCGCCGGTCTCTTCGTCGGCGACGTCGCAGATGACCATGGCCGTTTTCTCGATCCAGGGGACCAGCCGGAGCGTGGAGAGATCGGGGATCAGCTTGAAGTCGCCGTAGCCTGTCTCCCAGCTCGCGTACTTGTATCCCGGGAGGGGCTCCATCTCCATGTCGATGGCCAGCAGGTACAGGCACGCGTGGAGGCCCTCCTCGCCCATCACCTCCTCCAGGAAGAACTCGGGGACGATCCGCTTGCCCATGAAGCGGCCCTGGAGGTCCATGAACATGCAGAGCACCGTGTCGATCTCGCCGTCGTGGACCAGCTTCTCCAACTGCTCACGATCAAGGTTGCCCGACAACTCCCATCACCTCCGCTCAGGGATGGACGAACCGCGACGAGCCGGAGCCCGCCGCGGTTCGGCCCTCGCTCCGAGGTTCCCCCGCCTACGTACCGCCCCCTCCCGCCGTGTCGAGCTCGGCCTCCGCCCGTTCGATGATGGCGAACTCCTCTTCGGGAGCCTCGGCCACCAGGCGGTGCCGGCTGTAGAGCCAGAAGTACGCCATACCGAGTAGGAACGCCACGATGGTCCAGATGATCGTCCACCGGGTCACGGTGGTGTACACGATGCCGGCGAACAGCGACACGATGGCGATGATCATGGCCACCGTGGGCATGAACACGCCGCCGGGAGCCTTGTACGGCCGCTCCAGGTCCGGCTCCCGCCGCTTCAGCCGGAGGTAGGCCAGCATCATCACGATGTAGGTGATCAGCGCGGCGAACACCGAGATCTGGATCAGGATCGATCCCGCGTAGCCGAGCGGGACGAATCCCTCCGGGGGGGTGAGTCCCCGGGCCAGGGCCACGATGAGGATCATCGAGATCAACGCCGGAACCGTGAGCGCCCAGTAGGGGATCTTCCGGGTCCGCGACGTGAGCGACAGCCACCGGGGGAAGTACCCGGCCCGCGAGAGGGCATAGATGATCCGCGAGTACGCATAGATCACGCTGTGGAAGCTGGCGATCAGCCCGGTCAGGCCCACGATGACCACGAACCAGAAGAACCAGTTCTCGCCGTGGATCGTTGCCACGGGATCCCCGATCGGGTTGGCCGCGGTGGCCAGGTCCCGGGGCCCCATGGTTGCCCCGGCGGCGATGAAGGCCAGGGCCGAGAAGGCGATCAGCGTGAACATGGCCGCGATCGATCCTTTCGGAACGTCCCTGGCCGGGTCGCGCGTCTCCTCGCCGGCCATCGGCGTCCCCTCGATGGCCAGGTAGAACCAGGCCGCGTAGGGGATGGCGGCCAGGATGCCGACGTACCCGGTGGGGAAGAACGTGCTGGCTCCTGTGGCGCCCTCGTCGACGGGGACGTTGGTGAACAGGCTGAAGTCGAAGTCGGGAAGCAGGTACAGGAACCACACGACCAGGACCACCGAGGCGATGGCGGCGATCACGAAGATAGACACCAGCGTCTCACGCACCCCGAGGAAGTGGATCAGCAGGAAGGCGATGAAGATCAGGATGTACAGCCATTCCCCGGCCTCCAGCCCGAGGACGCTGGGCAGGTCCTCCAGCCCCGGGAGGCCGGTCAGATACAGGCCGATGCCCGTTCCGATGACCGAGATGGCCAGCAGGTACTCGATGGTCGCCCCAAGGCCGTTGACGAACCCGCCCCACACCCCGAGGGCTCTACGGCCGAACGCGTAGGGGCCTCCGGTGGTGGGGATGGCCGACGCCATCTCGGAGATGCCGTAGACCATGAACGTGTACATGATGGCGATCAGGATCGTGGCCACGAGCATCCCGCCCAGCCCCTGGGCGAACCCGAACTGCCAGCCGTAGTACTCCCCGGAGATGACGTAGGCCACCCCCAGGCCCCAGATCAGCCAGGCGCCGGCCCTCCGCTCGAGCCGCCGCTGCTCCAGGTAGTCCCGGCCGACGTGCTCGTACTCGACGACGCCGCGGCGTTCGACCTTCGGCTTGCCGGGCTCAGTGTCCGCCATGAGCCTCCCTCCCTCCGGGAACGCCGAAGAGGACGGCGTCCCTCAGCCCGGGCACGCTCGTCCCCTCGCGGTCTCCGTCCCCATATGTCTGACCAATGAACCGGTCGCTCGAATCCTAGGAGCGCCGGTCGGGGGGTGTCAAATTGGCGGACCGAGCCACGGCCTCGTATCTTGTCTGACAAATGAGCGATCAAAGAACCGTTGACCGACCCAGGCCCCGAGCCGCCGCGGTGCGTCACGAGCTGGCCCTGGGCATCGGCGAGGGCAGGTGGCGGGCCGGCGATCGGCTTCCGGCCGAGCCCGAGCTGGCCGCCGCGCTCGGCGTGAGCCGGGCCACGCTGCGCGATGCCCTCCGTTCGCTGGAGGAGGACGGTTTCGTCACCCGGGTCCGGGGGGCCGGAACGTTCGTGACCCACCGGCCTCGGCTGAAGAACAACCTCGACGTCAACTTCGGGGTCACGGACCTCATCCGGTCGATGGGCCTCCGTCCCGGGACCCGCGACCTCGGAGCCGCCGAGGGACCGGGCACGGAGGAGGAGCGGGAACGGCTCAAGCTCGCCGAGGACGCCACGGTGATGCGGGCCCGTCGCGTCCGGACGGCCGACGGCCGGCCCGTGGTTCTGTCCGAGGACGTGGTGCCGGGATGGCTGGTCGAGGGCAGGCCGGCGGTGGTCGATCGCCTGGGCGGCGGCTCCCTGTACGAGCTTCTGGAGGGAGAGCTCGGGGTGGTCGTCCGGCAGGGCGTCGCCTCGATCCGGCCGGCCAACGCCGGACCGGAGGTCTCGGACCTGCTCGACGTCCCTGAGGGGACGCTCCTCCTGTATCTCCTCCAGGTCGACTACGACGCCGAGGGGCGGCCGGTCCTCCTCTCCCACGAGCATCACTTGGCGGATGCCTTCGAGATCACCGTGGTCCGGCGTGGCCCGGGCCCCCGGATGAAGGAACATCGATGAGCGTCGGCAAGCGCATGCGGATGAAGCGGGTGATCGATCCCGACGGGGTGTCGATCATCTGCGCCCTCGACCACGGGATGACCTCGCCGACCTTCCTGGAGCCCCTGGCCGGCATCGAGGAGCGCACCACGGAGGCTGTGGCCGGCGGGGCGAACGTGATCATG
>DASQTB010000025.1:0-5686 GCA_035642095.1 Actinomycetota bacterium
AGGAACGCTCAACCGAGACTGGCAGGAGGGGGCCGTCCGGGCCATCGAGCAGAACCTCAGCCTGGAGCCGGGGACGCCCCAGGCCGCCCTGGTGGCCGTGGACGTTCGCAACGGTGAGGTCCGGGCCATGGTCGGGGGGAAGAACTTCGCCCGACAGCACGTGAACCTGGCCACCGGCGACGGTGGCACCGGCCGCCAGTCGGGCTCCGCGTTCAAGCCGTTCACGCTGATGGCCGCGATCGAGGACGGCATCTCTCTGAACACCACGTTCAACGGTCCGTCGCAGGTCGACCTGTCGGATGACGGATGTCCCGGGTGGGAGCCGGCCAACTACTCGGACTCCGGATTCGGGACGATGAACCTCGTCTCCGCCACGGCGAACTCCGTGAACACGATCTTCGCTCAGCTCGTGGTCGAGGTGGGCCCGGAGAAGGTCGCCGAGGTCGCCCACCGGATGGGCATCCGCAGTCCCCTCCAGGTGGAGGGCGGCGACGTGCCCTGTTCGATCACCCTGGGGACGCTCGAGGTCACCCCCCTGGAGATGGCCGATGCCTTCGCCACGTTCGCCACGGGAGGGGTCCGCCATCCTGCCACGCCGGTGCACTCGGTCAAGGACGCGGACGGCAACGTCCTGGAGAAGAACCGCAGCAAGGGCCGGCGGGTGCTGGAGGAGAACGAGGCCCTTCAGGCCGTCTACGCCATGAAGAACGTCGTGTGCTGTGGGACCGGGACGGTGGCCAACGACGGCATGACGTTCGACATCTTCGGCAAGACCGGCACCACCGACGACGACTCCGACGTGTGGTTCTGCGGGGCGACCAGCCAGGTGGCGGCCTGCGTGTGGGTCGGCCACCCCGAGGGACGGGTATCGATGCCGGGCGCCACCGGGGGAACGGTGGCCGCGCCGATCTGGAACGACTTCATGCTGTCCATCGCCCGGGATCTCGACCCCGAGCCGTTCCCCACGCCGGACCTGACCGGCGAGGTCATCGAACCGGAGCTCGTGCCCATCCCGGCCCCGTCCCCGAAGCCCGCCGAGGAACCGGAGAAGGAGGCCAAGGAGGAGGAGGAGCCGGAACCGAAGCCCCCGCCCTCACCGGCCCCACCGGCGCCACCGCCCGCCCCTCCACCGGCGCCGCCTCCGTCGCCGGTCCCCACCATCCCTCCTCCGTCGCCGCCGCCGCCGCCGTAGGCCGCCGGGAGCGTCCCCCTCCGGGCTGTCGGTTGCGGGACATATCGATGTCTGTCAATATATCTGAGTGATGGCCGTCGCCGACCTGGAGACCTGCCCGACCCTGGTGGAGGCTCCGCTGGCCGAGGCCGAGGCCGAGGCCCTGGCCGCAACGCTGCGAGTGATCGCCGATCCCGCTCGGCTTCGTCTGATCAGCTTCATCGCCGCGCAGCCGGGCAGCGAGGCGTGCGTGTGCAACCTGACGGCCCCGGTGGGCCTGTCCCAGCCGACGGTGAGCCATCACCTGAAGCTCCTGCACGACTCGGGGATCCTCGACCGGGAACAGCGGGGGAGGTGGGTGCACTACTCGCTCCGACCGGAGGCCCTCGATCTCCTGGCCTCGGTCCTGTCGACGGGAAGTGCGTGACGTGAAGCAGGAGATCCCCCTTCGGGAAGAGATCCGAAGCCGTTATGCGGAGTCGGCCACGTCGGTGGCCTCGCTCGGGCTTCGGTCGTGTGACTGCGGTCAGGCCGAGGCCTGCTGTGACCCGACCCACGGCTGCGGCGGGGCGCTGTACGAGCCCTCCCTTCGCCAGGAGGTCCCCGAGGCGGCCATCCTGGCCAGCCTGGGGTGCGGGAACCCGATCGCCGTGGCCGAGCTCCGAGAGGGCGAACGGGTCCTCGACCTCGGTTCGGGCGGGGGCATCGACATCCTCCTGTCTGCGCGCCGGGTCGGCCCGACCGGCAGGGCCTACGGCCTGGACATGACCGACGAGATGCTGGCCCTGGCCGTCCGCAACGCCCGGGCGGCCGGCGCCACGAACGTGGAGTTCGTCCGGGGCTATATCGAGGAGGTCCCCCTCCCGGCCGGGACGATCGACGTCGTCATCTCGAACTGCGTGATCAACCTTTCCACCGACAAGCCTCGGGTGTTCGCCGAGATGTGGCGGGTCCTCCGGCCCGGCGGACGGATCGGGATCACCGACGTGGTGGCGGACGATGACCTGACGCCGGCGGCCCGGGCCGAGCGGGGGAGCTATGTGGGCTGCATCGCCGGGGCCCTGTCGTTCGCCGAGTACCGCGACGGCCTGGAGAGCGTAGGGTTCACCGAGGTCTCCGTCACGCCGACCCACGACGCCGCCGAGGGGATGCATTCGGCCATCATCCGGGCCACCAAGCCGGCGACCGACATCGAGGGGGGTGATCGAGATGGACGGTGATCCGGCGATCCCCGAGCCCTGCTGCCCGGACTGCCCCCCCGACTGCTGCTGACCTACTCGACCAGGCTGCGGCGGAAGGCCTCGGCCACCGCCGCGGTGCGATCGTTCGCTCCGAGCTTCTGGTAGATGTGCTCAAGATGGGTCTTGACCGTGTCCGGTGAGATGTACAGCCGCCGGCCGATGTCGCGGTTCGTGTAGCCGAAGGCCAGGAGCTGGAGCACCTCGACCTCCCGTTCGGTCAGGGACTCCGCGCCGGCATCGCGATTCTTGGCCACGGCGAGCTCGTCGGCCAGGGCCACCACGAGCTCGGGATCGATCACCATGTGGCCCTGGTGCACCAAGCGGACCGCCTGGAGCAGGTGCTCGGCGTCCTTCGACTTCAGCACGTACCCCTTCGCCCCGGCCCGGACGGCCTCGACCACGAAGTGCCGGTCGTCGTACGCGGTCAGCATGACGACCCGGGTCGCCGGCAGCCGAGCGGTGATCTGCCGGGCGGCCTCGATTCCGTCCATCTCCGGCATTCGGATGTCCAGGACCACGACGTCGGGCTCGATCTCCTCCGCCAGGCGGACCATGTCGGCGCCGGTCGAGGCCTCGCCGAGGACCTCGATGCCGTCGGACGACTCGATGAACCGGCGAAGGCCCTGCCGAACCAGCGTGTGGTCGTCGCCGAGCAGCACCCTGATCGCCACGGCTCCTCCCGAGTCGGGAGCATCCTAGGCCCCGGTCCGAAGGCCGGACAAATCAGCCTCAGGCCGTGGCGGCCACCCCGGCCTGCTGCAGAGCCAGCTCCAGGTCGTGCCGGTTGGAGGAGCTCTCGACCGCGTCGTCGAACGACACCCGGCCCGCCTTGACCAGCTCGACCAGGGCCTGGTCGAAGGTCTGCATCCCGTAGAAGGAGCCGTCGGCCACGACCTCCTCGATCTCCTGGCTCCTGGTGGGATCGAGGATCCGCTCCTGGACCCGGCCGGTGTTGATGCACACCTCCATGACCGGGACCCGCCCGCCGCCCACCCTCGGCAGCAGCCGCTGGCACACGATTCCCCGGAGGGCGCCGGACAGCGTGACCCGGACCTGCTGCTGCTGGAACGGCGGGAAGAAGTCGACGATCCGGTTCACGGTCTCGGCGGCGTCGATGGTGTGCAGCGTGGACAGCACCAGGTGGCCGGTCTCGGCCGCCGCCAGGGCCGCCTGGACCGTCTCGGTGTCGCGCATCTCGCCGATCAGGATGACGTCGGGGTCCTGCCGCATGGCGGCCCGCATGGCCACCACGAAGCTGTCGGTGTCCACGCCGACCTCGCGCTGGTTCACCGCGGCCTGCTGATCTGGATGGATCACCTCGATGGGGTCCTCGATGGTCACCACGTGGCAGGACCGGGTGGCGTTGATGTGGTCGATCATGGCCGACAGCGTGGTGGTCTTGCCCGAGCCCGTCGGGCCGGTGACCAGGATCAGGCCCCGGGGCTCGTCGGCCAGGGTCCGGACCACGGCCGGCAGGCCGAGCTCGTCGAACGTCGGGCTGCCCACCCGGACCAGCCGGAGCACCATGCTGATTGAGCCCCGCTGGCGGAACACGTTCACCCGGAACCGGGCCACGCCAGACACGCCGTAGGCGAAGTCAGCCTCGTTGCGCTGCAGGAAGTCCTCCCAGCGATCGGGGGGCATGATCCGGTGGGCGATGGCCTCGGTCTCCTCGGGGCCGAGGGGGTCCTCGTCCTCCATCCGGCCGAGGACGCCGTCGATCCGATGAAGCGGCGGCGATCCGACCTTGAGGTGGAGGTCGGAACCCTGCCGCTCCGCCAGGGTCCGGAGCAGGGCGTCGATGTCGCGCATTGGCTCCTTGACTGCTTCGGCGCCCTGCCGAAGGCCCTTTAGCAGGTGGTCAGAACACGTAGTACCAGTTGACGAACAGCACGGTGAGGAGGACCAGAAGTCCGGCCGACGCGGCGACCAGGACCTCGTGGATCCCCCGCCGGCGCAGCCCCCACACCGCGCCCGCCCACAGGATGGGGAAGATCGGCAGGAGGAACCGGGGGACCGACATGAACGGGCGTAGCGGGAAGATGAAGGAGAGCGGAGCCAAGATGTTGATCCACGTGTACGTCGTGAACGTCGGTCGGGCTCGGCGGGCCACCCACACCCCGGCCGCCAGGGCCGGGAGCACGATCAGCCAGTCGACCAGGTGGTAGCCCCCCGGGTATTCGCCGATGAACCGGAAGGCCTCCCGGGTTCCCCGGATCACCGTGGTCAGCGGGAGGGAGCCCTCTCGTTGCCAGTTCGCCTGCTGATGAAGCGGCGCCAGCCAGTCGCCGGCTAGGCCCTGCCAGTAGAGGAGATACGCCCCGGCGCCGGCCACGACCAGGGCGGACCATGCCAGGGACCGGACCAGTCTCAGCCCGGAGCGATCCTCCAGCCACTGGTGCACGGCCTCGACGGAGAGCGGCAGGACCAGGAGCACACCCACGTTCCGAGTCGCCGCGGCGGCCGCGCCGGCCAGGCCGGCCACGGCCCACCGGTTCCGCCGGGCGCCCCACAGGCAGGCCAGGACCAGCAGGAGGTAGAGGGACTCGGAGTACGGGGCGAGCAGGAAGAACGACGTCGGGAACACGGCCAGGTAGAGGACCGTTCTCCGGGCGACCCGGTCGCCCCACTCCGAGGCCGTCAGGAAATAGAGGAGCGCCATCGATCCGAACGCGGCCAGATGCGACACCAGGTAGGCCGCGGCCAGGGGATGGCCGCCGAGGAGGGGCGACAGGAACCGGATCAGCAGCGGGTACAGGGGAAAGAACGCGGCGCTGCCATCGCCGTCGACGTAACCGTCGGTGGCGATCCGGAGGAACCATAGGCCGTCGAACCGCTCCCACGCCGTGACCAGGTTGTGCCACCCCGGGGTGACGGGGGAGGGGTCCCAGCCCGGCGGACCCACCGCGTTGTCGATGTCGGGGAGCAGGCCGACCCCGGCCAGGGCCACCAGGGACAGGCCCACCCGGAGGCCGAGGAACACCCACAGGCAGTAGGCGAATCCTCGGCGGATTCGCCGGCGCTCCTCGGCGCGGTCCCGTCCCCCGGGGGAGGCCTCGGCCCGCTCCTCGGTCCTCACCCGACTCCCGTCCTTGCCCCGGCCCGTTCGGCGGCCGGGACCGGCTCGAGGCGCCGGACCCAGGCGACCACACAGACGACCAGCACGACGGCCCGCACCGCCGCGGCCACCTCGAAGGACCAGAACGGCAGGCCCGGGCCCACGCCGGTGTACCGGGCGAAGAACTGGAACCGGGTGACGAACACGGCCACGTCG
>DASQTB010000026.1:0-16684 GCA_035642095.1 Actinomycetota bacterium
TCGATCCGCACGGACTCACCGGAGGCGCACGCCCCGAACCCGTCCACCGTTGTAACCAGCCCTCTGGCGATCAGGTGCCTTCGTAAACGCAGGGAGACCGTTCGCAAATGGGTGGCAGCGGTGTCCACTTCGTACTCCGAAGCGAAGGACATGGAAGGGTTGGGCGAGGTCTGTTCCTCGTTGGTGATGATCAGAGCGACCTCCATGCAGCCGGCGGGATCGTAGTCGGCGAGCCTGGTGACCGCATTCGGTCCGACGATGGTGGGCAGAGAAGAGACGGTCAGCGCAGAGCCCGTATCGCATACGACGCTCCCACGCAGTTGTCCACCTCCGGACCTGTTCCGAAGCGTCACGCCGTAGAAACCCGAGTTAGGGAGAGCCACCCAGTTGAGCGAATAGTGGTTCGGGAGCGACCCGAAGACGCTTCCGCCCACGGTGGCGATGGACTGGTGGATGGGGGTCGGGCCCTTCTTAGCGACGTATCCGGCTGCCTCCTCGAAACAATACGGGTAGACGTAGCCACCTCCGCATGTCCGGTTGAACTTCGCCGCGATGGCGTAGGCGTGGTAGGCGTCGGCCAGAGTCGTTCCCTTGTTGACCAGCGCCTGGTTGAGGGCGGAGAGCATATTGCTGGTCCCGCTCTGGCTGGTCAGCTCCCAGAAGTCCTGCATGACTTGCTCGCCCGCTCCGGCGGCCCCGGTGCCGAATCGCTCGGTGAGCCCCCGGAACGTGATCCAGTAAGGGTAGGGAGAGAGCGAGTACGAACCCATGTCATCGGCGAAGTTGGGCCAGAGGTAGTTGTAGCTGTCGTTGGCTCCGTCGAAGACCTCGTCCTCCATCCAGGTGGCCCCACCCTCGATGAAGGCGGCGTCGGGCACGTTCGCCCCGGTGAGCGCCCCGTACCCGAACTGGATCGAGTGGTTGAACTCGTGCGCCGTGGTCGCGTCGAGGGACGCTTGAGGCGGGGACGGGAAGCCCGAGTAGTCGTCGTTGAGGGCCATGCAGGAGGCATAGGCGTCGACGTCATTCCAGCTCGTGTTGGGGTTGTTGCCGAATAATCCTGCGTTCGTCCCCGTGGGGGACACGAACCCGTACAGCCCCGGCGCGAGGTTGGCCACCACGACGTGGTACCTGCCGCTCGGGGCAGTCGGGAAGAGCGGCGGGGCCGCCCAGCCGAACGCGTTGACCTCCTGTGTCCGGGCCGCATCGAGGGACATTGCGTAGCTGTTGATGTTCAGGCCACCGCCGACGGTCCCGTAGTCGATCGAGAAGTACGTGCTGACATGGGTGTTCGGTCCCGCGCTGGTCCCGCTGCAGTTACCGGCCGCCTCGGAGGAGAGCTCGTCCACGATGGCCGATCGAGCCGGGCCCGGGGCCATGTTCGCCACGCGCTTGCGAAGACGGAGGAGAGGAAGCGTGCCGTCCCACGGAACATCGCTCCGGAAGCGCTCCGGGACGAGCCGCCACCCGGGGCCCAGAGCCCGGGCCAGGAACAGGTCCGCCTTGGCGCGCTTGATCTCACCCCCTCGCCGGGCCGCCTCGATCAGCGCCGGGGTGGAGAGCCGCCGGTGCTCCTTTCCCGAGGCCCGCGCGGCCGGTGAGGGAAGGACGAAGGTCGCCGTGGCCGCGAACGCCACCAGCGTTCCGACGAGCCGTCGGCGCGAGGCCGGCCTAGGTTCGAGGAACGGTCTCATCCGATGGACGGACGAATTCCGCCCAGCCGAGGCGGAACGCCGTCACGAAGACCCCCTGATCCCCACATCCGCTCGATGTTCGCACATCGGGTCAACCGAGGAACAGGACCGTGACCCAGATCCGTCCGTCTGCCCCGACGGCCATGCCCACGCCCACGTACCGGTAGACGCGGTTCAGCTCGTTCCGTCTGTGCGGGGGGCTGTCCATGAACGCGTCGTGGAGGGCCTCCATCGACGAGCCCACCCCGACGTTCTCGCCGAGGATCCTCCACGGCCGGTCCCCCGGCACCGTGGCCAGGTCGTCGCTGTGCTCCAGCGTCGCGGTGGCCGCCATCTCCCGGCTGTGACGCCGGGCCGCACGAACCAAGAACCGCCGCATGTTCAGCGTCCGGACCCTGCGCCGATCCCGGGCCTCGTTGACCATGCCTCGGAGCCGACGTTCGTCATGGTTGGCCGCCGATGCGGGCTCGACACGGAGCGAGCCAGCCAGTCCCGCCACGACGAAGGCCACCAGGGCCAGGCGAGCCACCCGACGGGTGGAACGGGCAACCATCTCCCCTGCCTCCTGCCTCGGTCTCGGTCCCGGAGGGGGGCGTCCAGGCCTCCTTGCCTGTCTCGGGGCCGTTCAGGGAGATGGATCGGCCGGCCGCTCGCGGACTTGAGCGGCTGGCCCGGGTGACAGAATCTACGGGCGCTGCGAGTCGATCCAGGACTGCAGCTCGGGGCCCGACTCGAACGAGGCGATCACCGCGTAGCGCGGCTCATCGTACTTCGACGCGTCGTGCCACACCGCATGCCACAGCCGTTCCGAGTCGACGACGAACTGCGAGCCGGCGGGAAGCGGGATCCGGTGCTCGGTGGAGCCGTCGTCCTTCGATTCCCGGACGACCATCACCGACTCGGGATTGTCGGTGAGCTGGAGCCACGCCCGAACGACCCATCCGGTCCCGACTTCGGTAATCCGGTTGTTGTCGTCCGGGTGCATGGCCGAGACGGCGTTCGCCTCCGCCGATGGTTCGAGCTTGATGATGCGGACCCGCCCGAAGTTGGCCCCGACGTTCTCGACCCACTTCTTGATGGCCGGGATCCGATCGATGTTCGACGTCCACACCCCGTCCTTATCGGGTTTGCCGAGCTCCCAGAAGCCACGGGGGTCATGCTCGCCGTTGGCCGAGGCCAGGATGGCGAAGTTCGTGTCGCCACCCGACTTCCAGTCGACGTACTCGAGTGACTCCCACTCCTCTCGAGACGGCAAGGGGCCCTCGTACGGCTTGAGCTCGACGTAGCCCGTCTCCTCCATGACCGGGAGGGTGATGAACCGGCTGCGATCCCTGGTCTTCCCTGGCGCATCCATGCTGAACGAACCTCCTGCGTGGGTTGGCCGCATCATATCCGAACGGAACCCCCCGAGGTCCCCCAAAGCTCGTCCAATCGACGTAGCGAATGGCAAGGCTCCGCCCCGTCGCGCCGTAGGGAAGGTGGTGAGTCCGTGGGATGACAGACCGACGCTGTCGAGGGAGGCTTGTCTTCGGTGGATCGGGACCTGCTGGAAGTCGACGAGGACGAGGACATCGTGGCCTGGAGCCTGCGCCTTCAGGCCCTGGCCGAGCTGAGGGCCCTGGCTGGCGCCGACGACCGGCCGGAGTTTCCAGGGGTCATCCGGCTCCACCCCGACTGAGTTCAGGTCCCGTCCGGGACCTGCCGATTCCTTCTACGTGTCCGGTTCCGCGCGCCCAAGGCGGCCCTGATGGTCCGGATCGGGATCGCCGACGATGACCCCGAGATCCGGTCGGCCCTGGCCGACCTGGTGAGCCTGGATCCCGACCTGGAGCTCGCCGGTCAGGCCGCCGATGCCGACGGAGCGGTCAGCGTCGCGGAGGAGCACCGCCCCGACGTCTTCCTGGTCGACGTGAGGATGCCCGGAGGTGGACCCCAGGCCGCGCGAGGCATCCACGCGGTGTCTCCAGAGACTCGGATCGTGGCCTTCTCCGCGTACGAGGATCGCAACACCGTTCTGGAGATGCTCCGGAGTGGAGCCGTGGCCTACATCACAAAGGGCGCCGGAGCGGGGGACGTCCTGGCTGCGATCAGCCGCGCGGTGGACGGACAGAGCACCCTTTCGCCGGAGGTCTCCGCCAAGGTCGTCCACGAGCTGAGCGTCCGCCTCCAAACCCAGGAGCACGAGGATCGGCGACGCGGCGCGTCGGTCGACCGGATCCAGCAGGCCCTCCAGACGCCGGGGGCCCTGAACCTGGTGTTCCAGCCCATCTACGACCTGCGCACGCGGGCCGTGGTCGGCGCGGAGGCGCTGTCCCGGTTCACCATCGCGCCCCCCCGACCCCCGGACGCGTGGTTCAGGGACGCCGTCGAGGTCGGGATGGCCAACCTGCTGGAGTGCGCTGCCGCAGGATCGGCCCTGGCGGGACAGCCCCGGCTTCCCCGGGGGGCCTATCTGGCCATCAATCTGTCCCCGGCGACCATCGTCGATCCCCTGTTCGCCGGGCTGTTCTCCGGCGCTCCCGTCGACCGCGTCGTCGTCGAGATCACCGAGCACGCCAGGGTTGACGACTACGACCTCCTGGCCCAGTCCCTCCGCCCCCACCGGGAACGCGGTTTGCGGCTCGCCGTGGACGACGCCGGCTCAGGCTACGCGGGCCTCCGCCACATCATCCGGCTGGCCCCGGACATCCTCAAGCTCGACATCGACCTGACCCGAGGCATCGGGGAGGACCGGGCTCGGCGAGCCATGGCCGCCGCGCTGATCACGTTCGCCGAGGAGATGGGCCTGACGATCGTGGCGGAGGGGATCGAGACGGCGCAGGAGCTCGAGACACTCAAGGCCCTCGGCGTCCCCTGCGGACAGGGGTACCTCCTGGGCCGGCCGGGACCGCTCCCCTTGTCGATGGTCACCACCCGAACGTAGGCCCAACGTCCCACCCCCTCGCCGAACGTCCGAGTTCCCTTCGAAGCGCTTCGGGCGTACCTTTTTGATTAAGGAGGTTTGCCTATGTGCCCGCAGCCAGAGCGCTGGCCTCCGTTCCCCCCCGACGGTGAGCTGTTGCGCTGTCCGCATCCGGAGTCCCGAATGCGGATCGATGTGACTGTCGACCTCGGGTTCGTCTACTGCACCGAGTGCGACCGTCGCCTGTGGTGGACCCGCACCCGGGGCCCCCTCTCCCACGAGGACCTCAGGGCCGAGCTCACCGATCGGTAGCGCGCCGATCTGCCGGCCGCTCCTAGAATCCGGGGCAGGTGGACTTCGAGATACCCCGGGAGGATCGGGAGCTGGTGGACGCGTTCCGCGCGTTCCTCGAGCGCGAGGTCCGGCCGGTTGAGGAGCGGTTCCGCGTTCGCCTGCAGGAAGATCGGTGGGACGAGGACATGCGCGCCGCCGGCCAGGCGCTTCGGCGCCGCTCCGCCGAGGTCGGCTTCTACGCCGCCCACATGCCCGAGTCGGTCGGCGGCTGGGGCCTCTCGAACCTGGCCACGACGCTCCTCGTCGAAGCCGGGGCCACATCGGGGCTCCGCTTCGCCACGTTCGTCCTCGGCCCTCCGAACCCTGAGGCGCCGACCCCGATCCTGATGGACCTGCCGGCAGAGCTTCGGGATGAGGTCTTGCCTTCCCTGGTCCGGGCGGAACGGTCGATGTGCTTCGCCCTTACGGAGCCCGAAGCCGGATCCGACGCTCAAGCCATCCTCACCACCGCGGAGAGGGACGGCGAGGGGTGGGTGCTCAACGGGCGCAAGCACTTCATCACGAACGGGGCCGAGGCCGACTATGCCGTCGTGTTCGCGGTCACGGACGCGGAGAAGAAGGCCGCCGGCGGCATCACGGCGTTTCTGGTCCCTCGCGACGCCCCGGGTTTCGAGGTCGGGAAACGCCAGCGGACCATCGCCGGCGACACCAATCAGGCCGAGCTGGTGTTCCAGGGCTGCCGGATCCCGGGCGATCACGTGATCGGGGAGGTCGGGTACGGGTTCCAGACCGCCATGCGGTTCCTGAACGCCGGGCGAGCGTTCATCGGAGCCCTGTGCGTGGGGATCGCCGAGCACCTCCTCCGGATCTCGGTGGAGCAGGCGGCCGCACGACGGACGTTCGGGAAGCCGATCGGCCGGAACCAGGGGATCCAGTGGATGCTGGCCGATTCGGCCGTGGAGATCCACGGGGCTCGCCTGATGACCTATCACCTGGCGTGGCTGGTCGACCGAGGTGAGCAGCCGATCAAGGAGTCGTCGATCGTCAAGCTGAACAACACGGAGATGGTGAATCGCGTGGCCGATCGGGCGGTCCAGATCTTCGGCGGCATGGGCGTGCTCACCGAGGGCCCTGTCGAGCGGATCTATCGCTTCGTTCGCATGCTCCGGATCGTCGAGGGCACCTCGGAGATCCAGCGCGTGGTCATCGCCCGAGCCCTCGGCCTCTGAGCGACAAAACCCCAAGTGGTCCTGGAAGAAGGGGCCGTCGTCCCGCGCAAACGGACTCCGATGGGGGGCCTCCTCTCAAGAGGCCCCCAACGGGGCCGATCACTCACCAGAGGCGAGGCAATGGACCTGGACCACCGAAGAGACGGTTCGGGAGTGGTCGTCCGCGGGGACGACCAATTCCGCGTGCTGTCCGAATTGGCCGCAGACTGGGCGTTCGTACTGGCCATCCGGCCGGACGGAAGCCTGGAAGTCGAGTACCTGTCGGAGGGCTGGGAACGCCTGACGGGGTGGCCGGCCGCCGACCTCATCGGATCGGACCCGCTGCGGATCGTGCACCCCGACGACGTGCCTCGATCCCTGGCCATGGTCCAGCAGCTCATCGAGGACCAGTCCGGAACCATCGAGGTTCGGGTCATCAAGCGGGACGAGGGCGTCCTGTGGGTCCGAGTCTCAGCCAGGCTGGAGCGCGACGACCAAGGGCGGCCGTTCCGGGTGTATGGCGTCGTCCAGGACATCACGAGCAGCAGGGAAGCGCAGGCCGACCTGGAACGCTCGCTCTCGCTCCTGCAGGCGACGCTCGAGTCGACCGCCGATGGGATCCTCGTCGTCGATCCGGAAGGTCGCGTCACCATGCACAACAAGGTCTTCGCCCGGCTGTGGCAGATCCCGGACGAGCTCCTGTCATCGCGCGACGACGACCGTCTGCTGGCCCATTCGCTTGACCAGCTCGTCGATCCGGGCGGGTTCCGGTCGAGGGTCCAGGAGCTGTACCGCAACCCTGACGAGGAGAGCTTCGATGTCATCGAGTTCAAGGACGGCCGGATCTACGAGCGATACTCGCGGCCCCAACGGCTCGGAGACCGAATCGTCGGTCGCGTGTGGAGCTTCCGCGATGTTACCCCGCGTCGCCGCGCCGAGCGCTTCCTGGCGGACGCTCAGCGGGTAGCGCACGTCGGGAGCTGGGAGTTCGATGTCAACGGTGCCACGACCCGATGGTCGGACGAGCTATTCCGGCTCTACGGAGAAGAGCCCGGCGCGTTCGATCCGAACCTGGACGCGTGGCTGGAGCGCGTCCACCCAGATGATCGCGAGAAGGTCCGCCGACAGGACGCCGAGTTGCTCGCTCGGGGTGGGGAGTTCCTCTATCAGTTCCGGATCCTGAGGAAGGATGGAGCGGTCCGGCACCACGCCGCGCAAGGAGAGGTGTTGCTCGACGCCGCAGGGAAGCCCGTCCGGATTCTGGGCAGCGAGTACGACATCACGGAACGCATCCAGGCGGAGACCGAACTGCGGAGCAGGGCCCGCCAGCAGGCCACCGTGGCTCGACTGGGGACGTTGGCCCTGGCGGCGGACGTGCCGACGCTCCTCGATCGAGCGACGGCGCTGGTGGCCGAGACGCTCGAGGTCGATTACGTCGGCGTGCTGGAGTTGGAGTCGGGCGGCGAGTTCCTCCGGGCCGTGTCATCGGAGGGATGGGAGGAACCCCAGGATCTGCGCATCCCGGCCGGGTGGAGCTCCCAGAGCGGCTACACGCTCAGCATCGGGACTCCGGTGGTCGTCACTGACGCCGCCTCGGAGAGCCGGTTCCGTCTGGCCGGGCCGAACGCCGGCCGGGTGGTGAGCTCCCTGTCCACCGTCATCCGGGGGAGGGAAGCACCCTACGGCGTCATCGTGGCCGAGAGCTCGACCCACCGTTCGTTCACCCAGGACGATGTGAACTTCCTGGAGGCCGTAGCCAACGTGGTCGCGGAGGCCATCGCCCGGGAACGAGCGACCCGGCTGATCCACCAGAGCGAGGCCAGGTATCGCGAGCTGGTGGAACGGCTTCCCGCGGCCGTGTACATCGCCGAGCCCGGCCCCGTGGGCGCCTGGCGATACGTCAGCCCGCAGATCGAGCGGATGCTCGGCTTCCCCCAGAAGGAGTGGACCGGCGATCCTCATCTCTGGCGCAGACTGATCCACCCCGACGACCTGGAGCGCGTGGTGGGAAAGGAGATCGAGCTGGCCCGGGCGATCCCGGGGCCGGTGTCTCTCACCGAGCCGACGATGGCCATCGAGTACCGCATGCTCGCCCGGGACGGGCGCATCGTGTGGGTCCGGGACGAGGCGTACTTCCGGTGGGACGACGACGGGATGCCCGTGATGCATGGCCTCCTGCTCGACGTGACCGATCGGCGTTCGGCCCAGGAACGGCTCCGGGAGACGAACGAGACGCTGCAGACGCTGATCGAGTCCTCACCGCTGGCCATCGTGGCGCTCGACCTCAACAAGAAGGTAACCCTGTGGAACAGCGCCGCGGAGCGGATCTTCGGCTGGACCGAGGAGGAGATCCTGGGCACGCACACGCCCTGGGTCCCCGGAGACAAGCGGGAGGAGCAGGCGAACCTGCTCGAGGCCCTGGCCCAGGGCGGAGTGGTCAGCGGCATGGAAGCCGTGCGCCGGCGGAAGGATGGAACTCCGATCCACGTGCTGATCTCGGCGGCGCCCCTTCGCGACGCCGATGGGGCGGTCGCCGGGATGATGGGAGTGATCGCCGACATCACCGCCCGAAAGCAGACCGAGGAGGCACTGCGGGAGAGCGAGGCCATGTCGGCCAGCGTCGTGGAGTCCTCCCTGGACGCTATTGTCGTCATGGATCACCGCGGCGACATCGTTGAGTTCAACCCGGCCGCCGAGCGAACGTTCGGCTACCGCCGGGACGAGATCGTGGGCCACCAGGTGGCCGACCTCATGCCCCCCGAACTCCGCGACCGCCACCGGACCGCGGTGGCCAGGCACCTGGAGACCGGCGAGAGCCGGATCCTCGGCGACCGCATCGAGACCATCGGTCGCCGGAACGACGGGACCGACTTCCCGGTGGAGCTGAGCATCACCCGCGTCGAGGGGAAGGAGCCGCCGAGGTTCATCGGGGCCGTTCGAGACATCACGGACCGAAGAAGGTCCGAGGAGGAGGTCCGGAGCACCATGGAGCGGCTGCGGCGAACCGACGAGGAGCGTCGAGGCCTGCTGTCCCGCGTGGTCGCCGCCCAGGAGGAGGAACGCCGGCGGATCGCCGGCGAGATCCACGACGACTCGGTGCAGGTCATGTCCGCCGTGGGGATCCGTCTGGAGATGCTGCACCGCCAGGCCACCGACGAGCGCCAGATCGAGGTCGTGGAGCAGCTTCAGCGCACCGTCCGCAACGCCGTCGATCGCCTCCGACAGCTGATGTTCGAGCTCCGTCCTCCCGCCCTCGATCGCGATGGCCTGGTGGCAGCGGTTCGGATGTACCTCGAGCAGTCACGGCGGGAGAGCGGCCTGGAGGTGACCCTGAAGCATCGCCTCTTCACCGATCCCGATCAGGCCACCCGCCTGGCGCTGTACCGCATCGTCCAGGAGGCGGTGACGAACGTTCGCAAGCACGCCGAGGCCAAGGCGGCCACCGTCACCATCGAGGAGCGCGAGGGAGGGACGTTCATCCGCGTGGCCGACGACGGGGTCGGCTTCGACGCGTCGAACGGGTCGCCCCCCGGCCATCTGGGCCTGTCCGCGATGCGGGAGCATGCGGAGATCGCCGGCGGTCGACTGTCGATCAGAAGCCGCCCCGGAGCGGGGACCTCCGTCGAGGTGTGGGTGCCCGCCCAGGAGCGGACCGATGCGTGACCACGACCGCATCACGGTGCTCATCGCCGAGGACGAACCCGCCGTTCGAGACGCCCTGACGGACCTCATCCAGACAGACGACCAGCTAAAGCTGGTCGGCGCAGCCGGTGACGCCGAGCAGGCGATCCACCTTGCCGGCCGGCACCGTCCCGACGTCGCCCTGCTCGACGTCAAGATGCCCGCCGGCGGGGGACCTCGAGCGAGCAGAGAGATCCGGGCCGTCTCTCCGGACACGATGGTGGTGGCGCTGTCGGCTCACGAAGACCGGGCCACCGTGCTGCAGATGCTCCGGGCCGGGGCCGCCGGATACCTGGTCAAGGGAACCTCCGCCGGAGAGATCGTTGAGGCCATCCGGCGGTCCGTCCGGGGCCAGGCCAGCCTCTCCACCGAGGTCACCGCCGATGTGATCCACGAGCTGGTCGAGCTGCTCGATCGGTCGGAGCGCATGGCCAGGGACCTGCAGGACCTCGACCACACGAAGACCGACATGATCCAGATCCTGTCACACGAGCTGATGACCCCCATCACCGTGATCCAGGGCGCCGCCGGGACGATCTCCGGACTCGGCGGAGCCCTGTCCGCCGGCGACGCCACCTCGCTGGCGGACAGCGTGTCCCGAGCGGCCGCCCGGCTTCGCCGGCTGGTCGGCAACCTCGGCGCCACCGCCAGGCTGGAGCGGGAGGACGCCGATCTGGAAACCAAGCCGGTGCCGGTCCACGGCCTGGTGACCCGGGCCACGACGAGCTTCCCTCACCGCACGGAACAGCTCCGGGTGGAGAACGACGGCGGAAAGGAGGTGTGGGCGGACCTGGGACTCGCCTCCCAGGCCCTCATCGCCGTGCTGGAGAACGCCCTCGACCATAGCCCGGACGACGCTGCGGTCGACGTGAGCGTCGCCGCATCCGGCGGAGAGATCCGGATCGCGGTCGCCGACCGAGGACCGGGGGTCCCCCCCGAGATGCAGGGTCGGATGTTCGACGCGTTCACCCAGGCGGACGCCAGCACCACTCGCCGACGGGAGGGACTCGGCATCGGTCTATACCTGGGCGGCAAGATCATGTCCGCCCACGACGGCCGGATCGAGTACGCCCCTCGGGAGGGCGGGGGCAGCGTCTTCACGCTGGTCTTCCCGGCGGCTGCGGGAGGCTCACGATGAAGACCGACCGGGCCCCGGCGCAGGAGTCCGGCTACCGGTCACTCTTCCAGCGGATCCCCGTAGCTCTGTATCGGTCGACCCTCAACGGGGCCGCCCTGGCCGTGAACCCGGCCATGGTCGAGATGCTCCGCTATCCGGATGCCGAGACGCTCCTCCGGCAGCCGGTCGAGGATCACTACGTCGATTCGCAGGACCGGCGGAGTTTCATCGAGGCGCTGGAGCGAGACGGCCGCGTGGTCGGTTTCGAGGCCCGCCTCCGCCGCCGCGACGGCACCTTCATGTGGACCCGGGACTCGGCCCGGGCGGTGAAGGACGAGGACGGCACCACCATGTACGTCGAGGGCGCCATGGTCGACGTCACCGAACAGAAGCAGGCCGAGGTTCAGCTCCGTCGCCAGGCCGGAGAGCTCTCGGCCCTGCACGACACGACCCTCGGCCTGGTCGAGCAGCTCGACGCGTCCCACCTCCTCGACGACATCCTGGCCCGGGCGGCCGCCCTCCTGGATACGGAACACGCCTACCTATATGTCGTCGATCCGGAGGCTGACGAGCTGGTCGTTCGGGCCCAGGTCGGGTTGTTCGCGAAGTGGGCCGGCTACCGGCTCAGGCGCGGGGAGGGTCTCGCCGGCCGGGTGTGGCTCTCGGGCGAAGCCCTGGCCGTCGATGACTACGGCCGGTGGCCGCTCGGACGGCCCGAGTTCGACTTCATCCGGGCCGCGGTGGCCCTCCCCTTGATGGTCGGATCCGAGGTCGCCGGGGTGATCGGTCTGGTGCGGACGGAGGATCGCCGGCCCTTCACCGCCCAGGAGGTCGGGCTGGCCAGCCGGTTCGCCCGGATGGCTTCGCTGGCCCTCAGCAACGCTCGCCTCTACGACGCCGCCCAGAGAGAGCTGGCAGAGCGCCGACAGGTCGAGAAAGCCCTCCGCCGGAGCGAGCGCCGCTACCGCACCCTGGTCGAGACGTCGTCGGAGTGGATCTGGTCGATCGACCTCGAAGGCCGGACCATCTCGACTAACTCTGCGGTGACGGACATCCTGGGGTACCGCCCGGAGGAGATCCTGAACCGCAACAGCCTGGACCTGGTCCATCCCGAGGACCGCCCCGACGTCGAGCGATGGCTGGCGGAGGTCGTGGCGGAGCGGCGCGGATGGTCGAACGTCGTCATACGGTGGCAGCACAAGGACGGGTCGCACCGGTGGCTGGAGAGCAACGGGGTGCCGATCCTCGACGAGGAGGAGGCCCTCGTCGGGTACTGGGGTGCGGACCGTGATATCTCCGAGCGGGTCCGGGCCGGCGAGAATCGGCGCCGGCTGTTGGGGGAGCTGGTCCGGCTCCAGGAGGAGGAGCGACGGCGGATCGCCACGGAGATCCACGACGATCCCGTGCAGGCGATGACCGCGGTGGAGATGCGGCTCGAGTCCCTCCGGCGCAGGATCGGCAACGCGGAGGAGCAGGCGGCTGTGGATGGCTTGTCCACCGCGGTCAGCGAGGCCATAGGCCGCTTGCGACGGATCCTCGTCGAGGTGCGTCCACCTCGCCTCGACCAGGAAGGGCTCGCTTCAGCGCTGCGGGGTCTGCTCGACCGGCTGCAGGAGGAGAACGGTGCCTCGGTCCACCTGGAAGATCGGTCACTCCACGAGATCCCCGTCGACGCCCGGACCGTCCTGTACCGGATCGCCCAGGAGGCCCTGACGAATATCCGGAAGCACGCGGATGCCATGGAGGTCCGCATCTTGGTCGCCGAGCGGGCCGGCGGCGTCGTCCTTCGGGTTCGAGACGACGGACGCGGGTTCGATCCGGGCCGGAGCGCCGACGAGCGTCCCGGCCACCTCGGCCTGGTGTCCATGCGCGAGCGGGCCGAGCTGGCCGGGGGAAAGTTCAGGATCACCAGCAGGCCGGGCGTGGGAACCTCCGTGGTCGCCTGGGTGCCTGCGGAAGGCGGATCATGACCGAAGCGATCAGGACGTTCGTCGTCGACGATCACGAGCTGATCCGGAGGGCGCTGCATGACCTCCTCTCAGCCGAGGCCGACATCGACGTGGTAGGCGAGGCGGGTTCGGTGGAGGAGGCGATCGGGGGGATCCTCGAACGACGGCCCGATGTGGTGGTCCTCGACCTTCGCCTGCCGGACGGGACCGGCGTCGAGGTGATCGATCGGGTGAGAGAGAGCGCGCCGGGGACCAGATGGCTCGTCCTGACGTCGTTCGACGATCCGGCCGAGGTTCGCTCCGCCGTCGAGGCGGGTGCGGCGGGCTATCTCCTCAAGGACACGGCATCGACCGACTGCGTTCGGGCCGTCCGACGGGTCGCCGCCGGCGAGGGAGTGCTCGATCCCACCGTGGCCCAGCACCTCCTCGACCGGAGCCATGGCCCGGAGGCGGACCTGGCCAAGCTCACCCCTCAGGAACAGCGGGTGGCCTCCCTCCTGGCGGAGGGACTGACCAACCGGCAGATCGGCGACCGTCTGGGGCTCGCCGAGAAGACCGTGAAGAACCACGTCTCCGCGGTGCTCACCAAGCTCGGGGTGGCGAACCGCACCGAGGCAGCGCTGCGGGCCGCGCGGGACCTGCCTCACCACTGACCGTCCGGCCGCGCGCGATACGCTCACCCCATGGCCGACGCACGACGACGGCTTCCCTCAGTCGACGCCCTGCTCCGATCCGTACCCGGTCGCCGAGCCGCCAACCGGTTCGGACGGCCGGTGGTTCGACGAGCGCTACGGTCGGTCCTCGATGAGGTCCGGAACTCGGCGGCCCGGGACCGGCCGCCACCGGACGATGCCGTCCTCCTGGCTCGAGCGGTAGGGCTGGCCGCCCGGGCTGCGCTCGGTCTCTCGCCGGTCGTCAACGCCACGGGTGTCGTCCTCCATACCGGGCTGGGCCGGGCCCCCCTGCCCGAGCCGGCGGTCTCGGCCGTGGCCAGAGCGGCGCGCGGATACGCCGACCTGGAGGTGGATCGGGAGACCGGCGCCCGCGGCCGGCGGACGGGTCGGGCCGAGTTCCTCTTGTCCGCGCTGACGGGGGCGGAGGACGCCCTGGTCCTCAACAACAACGCCGCCGCCCTACTGCTGGCCCTCACCGCCCTGGCCCGCCGGAAAGAGGTCGTGGTCTCCCGCGGCGAGCTGATCGAGATCGGCGGGGAGTTCCGGCTTCCCGAGATCATGGCCGCCTCGGGTGCTCGCCTGGTCGAGGTCGGGACGACGAACCGGACCCGCGTCCACGACTATCGAGCGGCCCTGTCCCCTCGCACCGGACTGGTGCTCAAGGTCCACCCGAGCAACTACCGGGTCGTCGGGTTCGCCCAGTCACCGTCGACGAGCGCCCTGGCGGCCGTTGCTCGGGATGCCGGGGTTCCCCTCGTTCACGATCTGGGAAGCGGCCTTCTGGAACGGTACCCCGCGGTGCCCCCCGACGAACCGTCGGCCACGGAGGCGCTGTCCGAGGGTGCCGACGTCGTGTCCTTCTCCGGAGACAAGCTCCTGGGCGGTCCCCAGGCCGGGATCGTCCTCGGGCGTGGGGACATCGTGGCCCGTCTCCGGCGCCATCCGATGGCCAGAGCCCTTCGGGTCGACAAGATGACGGTGGCCGCCCTGGAAGCGGTGCTGCGCATGTACGCGGACGGCCGCCGGGGCGAGATTCCGGCGTGGCGTCTTCTGGGTGAGCGTCCCGCCTCCCTCCGATCCCGAGCTCGGGCGCTGGCCGAACGGATCCCCGATGCGTCGGTGGAGAAAGTCGAGGCGGTGGCCGGTGGAGGATCGATTCCCGGGTACGGGATCCCCTCGGTGGCCGTGCGGATCGGCTTCGCTCGGCCGACCGAGCTGGCCGCTCGGCTTCGGGTGGGGAATCCGGCGGTGTTCTGCCGGGTCGAAGCCGACGCGGTGGTGTTCGACCTCCGCACCGTCCTTCCGGGCGAGGACGGCCGACTCGCTCGAGCGATCCGATACGCGCTGTCGCAGGAACGGTAGTGGAAGGGCCTCTCCGCGTTGTGGTCACGGCCGGCCACGTCGATCACGGGAAGTCGTCGCTCCTCATCCGGTTGACCGGCATGGACCCCGATCGGTGGGCCGAGGAAAAGCGACGTGGCCTGACCATCGATCTCGGGTTCGCCTGGACCACGCTGCCCTCCGGCCGGGAGGTCGGCTTCGTCGACGTCCCGGGACACGAGCGGTTCGTCCGGAACATGCTGGCCGGCGCGGGCCCCCTCCGGCTGGTGCTGTTCGTGGTGGCCGCGGACGAGGGCTGGAAGCCCCAATCCGAAGAGCATCTCGAGATCGTCGACGTCCTGGGAGCCCACGCCGGCGTGGTGGCCCTGACCAAGATCGACCTTGTCGATCGGGAGACCGCGGACCTCGCCGAGGCAGAGACCCGTGATCGGCTGACGGGAACCGTCCTGGAGGCCTCCTCGATCGTGCGGTGCTCGTCGTTGACCGGCGAGGGGCTCGATGAACTCCGGACGGCCCTCGACTCGATGGTGGAGGGGGCCCCGGTCCCCGAGGACCGGGGACGGCCCCGGATCGACATCGATCGCTCGTTCACGATCCGAGGGGCGGGCACCGTCGTCACCGGTACGCTCACCGGGGGGACCCTCACCGTGGGCGACGAGGTTGTGGTCCATCCCTCCGGGCTCACGGCCCGGATCCGCTCCCTCCAAACGCACCGGCGGCCGGTCGTGACCGCTCGGCCGGTCTCCCGCGTGGCCGCCAACCTCGCGGCCACCTCCCGGGAGCAGGTTGCCCGGGGGGACGTGCTGGCCAGGCCGGCGCAGTGGCGGCCGTCCTCCGCCGTGGAGGTCTCACTTCGCCCCGTCCGGTCCATCGATCACCCCCTCGGCGAACGGGGCGCGTACAAGCTCCACATCGGGTCGGCGGAACGAGACGCCCGCCTCCGGCTCTACGGCGTCCGCCGGGTCGGTCCCGGCGAACGGGCCTACGGTCGGCTCCGGCTCTCCTCGCCGATCGTGGCCGCCGTTGGGGACCGGTTCGTGCTCCGGGAGGCCGGACGGCGGGAAACGGTCGCCGGGGGGGCGATCCTCGATCCGATGCCCCCGGCTCGACCCGGTTCGTCCCCGGAGGAGCGCCTGGCCCGGCGGGAACTGGCCCCGGTCGGCTCCCTCCCATTGCTCCTGGTCCAGGAACGGGGGCGGATCCGGACGACCGACGTCGTCGCCATAACCGGCTCGGAGCCCGAGCGCATCGCCGGGGCCCAGCGACTCGGTCGCTGGTGGATCGCCGACGAGGTAGCCGAGGGGATCGCTGCTTCGCTGACCGAGACCCTGACCTCCTTTCACCGCAACCATCCGCTCCGGGTCGGGATGGATGACGGTGACCTTCTACGGTCCACCGAACCGGAAGACGTGGCGGGTGCGATCCTCGAACAACTCCGCCGGGACGGGATGGTGGCCAGGGAGGGAACGGTCATCCGCCTGGCCTCCCACCGCGTGGACCTCGGCGACCGGGAGGCCGAGGCCGGGCGACTGGTCGACGCCGTTGCCGCCGGGGAGCCCACGCCACCGACGGCCAGGGAGCTCCGGGATGCCGGATTCTCCCCCGACCTGGTCCAGGCCTGCGTGACCACCGGGAAACTGGTCCGGGCATCGCCCGAGGTCCTGATGACACCGGGGTTCGCCCACAGAGTCGAAAAGGTCGCCCGAACGGAGGCCGCCACGCCGGGCGGTCTCACGGTCAGCCGGTTCAAGCAGCGCCTGGGGACGAGCCGGAAGTACGCCGTCCCGCTCCTCGAGTGGCTCGATGCTCGGGGGGTGACCCGGC